>JAJDHY010000007.1 GCA_030266385.1 Desulfovibrio sp. OttesenSCG-928-I05 | reverse complement strand
TGCCTCCAGAGCGGCTGAACGGGCGAGTTTTTTGTATTCCGCATCATAGGCGGCGCTCATGTCAGGAAAACGAGGGCCGAGCGTCTCATCGTTGGGGCCCGTCAGCGGACTTTTGCCGGTAAAATTAATGTGATCGCTGATCAGCATGACGTCACCGGCGTCAAAAAGCGGGTTCAGCGCCCCGGCCGCATTGGTGAGCACAAGCCGCCGGACTTTGAGCGCCCCCATGATGCGCGTGGCAAGACAGACATCCTGAGGGCTGTGCCCCTCATAGAGATGAATGCGGCCCTGCTGGACGAGCACGGGCACTTCGTGCAGATAGCCCGCGATAAAACGGCCCGCATGGGACGCGACGCCCGCGCCGGGAAATCCGGACAGTTCCGTAAACGAAACCGCTATCGGGTTTTTGAGGGAGTCGGCCACATCGCCGAGCCCCGTACCGAGTACCAGCCCTGCTCCCCTGTCGGCCAAATCGGCGGTAAATAAGGCTCCAAAGGCCTCGGAGAGAAGCCGTGCACAGTTCTGGACTTTTGCCGTGTTTTGCATACAATGACCCACTTTGTGAGGATGGCGGAAGAAGAAGGACTCCCTATACCGCGCATCCTCCTTTTTTGGCAAGAATACCGCCGTGTCGGCCCGCGCCGATCCGGCCCTGAATGAATTCTGCATATAAGGAAGCACTGGGGACGACGAATTTTTGTTCTCTGCCGGGAAAGGCGGATTCCAAACGGGGCGCTGTATACCGCATACAGACGCTTCGCACGGAACAGGCCGGACGCGGACAGAGGACGGAAAGACAGAGACGCAGTGTTTTCATAGGGGATACCGGTGACGAATACCGCCCATAAAGTTCTGGTCGCCAACCGGGGCGAAATAGCCGTCCGCATCGTGCAGGCCTGCCGCAAGCTTGGTCTGGATTTTGTCTGCGTGTACACGGCGGAGGACGCGGGAAGCGGGCACGTGCGCCTTGCCAAAGAGCTTGGCGGGCCCAAAAGCCTGTACCGCGTGGCTTCCTACCACGACGCCAACGAACTGCTCTCGGTGGCGGATGACGCCGAAGCGACCGCCATCCATCCCGGTTACGGCTTTTTCGCCGAAGATTACCGTTTCGCGCGGCGGGTTTCCCAACGCGACAGGAAACTCATTTTCATAGGCCCGTCCTGGCGCGTCATTCGCGAACTGGGCGACAAAATCAACACCAAACGTCTGGCCCGCAGTCTGGATGTGCCCACGGTGCCCGGTTCCGACCGCCCCATCTATGATGAAATGGAAGCGGAAAAGGTCGCCCGGACACTCTTTGAATTCCAGGTCGACAACGGCATCAAGAATCCGCTGGTTCTGGTCAAGGCGTCCGCCGGTGGCGGCGGCATGGGTATTGAAGAAGTGCACGACCCGGATCTGTTCCGCTCCGTGTACCGCCGGGTGCGCAACTACGCGGCCCGTCAGTTCAAGGATGAAGGCGTGCTGATCGAACAGCGCATCCGGGATTTCAACCACCTGGAAGTGCAGATCGTGGCCGAACGCGGCGGCGCGAACATCGTGCATTTCGGCACCCGTAACTGCTCCATCCAGAGCACGGGCTTGCAGAAACGCGTGGAAATCGCGCCGGGTTTTGATCCTTCCTCCATCGCCTACGATTTTGACGCGGATCAGCTTCTGGCTGACATTACCCGTCACTCTCTGGCGCTGGCCCGCCGTGTCAAATACGACAACGTCGGCACCTGGGAATGGATCGTCACTCGCGACGGCAAACCCTACCTGATGGAAGTGAACACCCGCATTCAGGTGGAAAACGGCGTTTCCGCCGCCATATCCCGCATCAAGGGCAAAAGCGGCGTGGATATCATCGCCGAACAGATCCGTCTGGGCCTCGGCGCGCCGCTGGGCTACACGCAGGATGACATTACCTTTGAAGGTATGGGCATAGAATACCGCATCATCGCGGAAGACCCCGATAACCGCTTCACCCCCTGGGTGGGCCTTATCGATTCTTTTTCCTGGCCGGAACAGCCCTGGCTTTCCATGCACACCCATGTGCCCACGGACGAACCCTACGACATTCCTACGGAATTCGACCCCAACCTGGCCCTCGGCATCGTCTGGGGGAAAGACATCAGTGAAGTGCGCGAACGCGGCATCAGTTTTCTTGATGCGCTCGTGCTGGAAGGGCATGACAAATCCGGAAGCCCCCTGAAATCCAACATCGATTTTTTACGCAAGAAAACGAACCGCATTCTGCTGTTCTAATTCGGAAAGCGCATGGATATTGAAAAGAAAATACAGCATCTTACCGAGCGCCTGACGTACATCCGCGATATTTTCGCAGGCAAGCACAATGAAAACGTGCGTCTGCTGGAAACCAAGATGGAAGACTACAGACAGCGCGAAGCATCCCTCAGTTCACAGGATCGCGCCGCTGCGGTCGCCACGCTGGAAGACCTGTTCGGTTTTGTGGAACAGAAGCTGGAAAACGACCTCACCCCCATGGACAAGGTGCGCATCGTGCGCCACCCGCAACGCATCTGCCTGCGCGACATACTGGAAAACGTGTACGACAACTACACGGAAATAGGCAGTAAGGACGAGCATTCCATTGACCCCTCAATGGTTATCGCCCGCGCCTACATCACGCGCCGTCAGGGGAAAAAGACCTTTAACCAGTCGGTCATGGTCATCGGCCAGGAAAAAGGACACGGGGAAGAGTTCCGCAACGGCGGTTCCGTCAAACCCTGGGGGAACGCGAAAGCCCAGCAGTACATGCAGGTCGCGGAAATCGAAAATATCCCCATCCACACCTATATCTTCACGCCGGGGTCCTACCCCATTGAAGATTCCCCCGGCGCGGGACAGCAGATCGCCAAGAACATCTACGAGCTGTCCGGGCTGCGGGTTCCCGTGGTGGCCGTCATTTCCGAAGGCGGCAGCGGCGGCGCGGAAGCCATCGGCCTCGCGGACAGGCGGCTCATGCTCTCCCACGGCTATTATTCCGTTATTTCTCCGGAAGGCGCTGCCGCCATTGAAGGCAGACTGCGCGACGGGGAACGGGCCAGCCAGGAACTTATCGAACGCTGCGCGTCCCAGCTCAAGATCACAGCTCAGGATAACCTGCGCATGGGCTACGTGGACCGCGTGATTCAGGAGCCGGAACTCGGTGCCCGCCCCTATCACTTTGATTTCTTCCGCACCCTGCGGCAGGAAATGCTGCGGGCTACGGACGAAGTGGTGCTCGGCGTCAAGGGCTGGGGGCCTTTCCGCGCGCTGGCGCTCCGTTCGCGCAAAAAGAAGGCCACGGGCAACTTTGACTTTGATTCCGTGCATATCCGCTGGAGTCTTTCCTCGTCCGCGCGGGATCATCTGGTGGAAAAACGCCACAAGAAATTCCGTCAGCTTTCCCGCTACGCGGCGGTGGATCCGCGCCCCTGGACATCCCATTTCGCCGACTGGCTCAAGCAGGCGCTCTGGGACGGGTATTCCCATTTCAAATATGATTTCTTCCGCCGCCACACCAAGAACGTGTCCCACGCCCTTGAGGATATCGATGCCGAAGTGCGCGTCGTCACGAACAGCATGGTGCATTTCTGGCGGAAACTCGGCGCCAAGCTCTTTGGCCGTTCGCGCAGAAAGAACGCGGAAACCGAACGGCAGTTGACGAAGCTTTCCGAATGGGATGAACAGAGCGCCCGCGACGCCAACTGGACCTACACGTCCCCACGGGCCAAGGAAGACCGCGCCATTACCTGCCCCAACGCCGAGGTGCAGGGGTGCCTCGATCTCTGGGCACCGGACCTTTTCGGAGAATTCGCCGGGGTGTGCCCCAACTGCGGCCACCACTTCCCCATGGAATACCAGTGGTATCTGAACAACGTATTCGACCAGAGTTCCATTGTGGAATTCAACTCGGATATCGAGGCGGGCAACCCGCTTTCCGTGGATGGCTTTGATCTCAAGATCGAACAGGCCAAAAAGGCCACGGGGCAGAAATCTTCCTGCATGACCTTTGAAGCATCCATTAACGATACCAAGGTCGTGGTGGCCATGCTCATGGCGTCCTTCCGGGGCGGCACGGTGGGCGCGGCTGAAGGGGAAAAGTTCATCATGGCCGCCGAGCGCGCCGGGAAAAAGCGCTACCCCTTCCTTGCCTACGTGCACGGCACCGCCGGTATCCGTATTCAGGAAGGCACGAACGGCGTCATCCAGATGCCCCGCTGCACCATGGCCGTGCGCCGCTATATTGATGACGGCGGCCTGTATCTGGTGGTGTACGATACCAACTCATACGCCGGACCTATCGCCAGCTTCCTGGGCTGTTCGCCCTACCAGTTCGGCATCCGTTCGGCCAATGTCGGTTTTGCCGGTCCCGGCGTTATCGCCGAAACTACGGGCATGGCCATGCCGCCCCACTACCATAACGTGTACAAGGCGCTTGCCCGCGGGCATATCCAGGGTATCTGGGACAGACGGGAAATCCGTTTCAACCTGACCCAGGCCCTGCTCACCATGGGCGGCCGCAACCTTTACTACCGCTAGGGTGCTCCGGCACCCCCGTGACATACCGCTGAACCGGGTTCGCCCGGCAGTTATCAGGACAGACCATGCTGGACGTCAGTAAGCTTCTGGAAGAAATACAGGCATCGCCCTATGCCGAGATTTCCGTGAACGCCCCGCACAGCGGGACGCTCACCTTTAACGGGCTCGTGCCGAGCAGCCGCGTTGTCGGCCCCTTCGGCGACTGGAAAGAGAAAAAAGGCACCCTCCTCGCGACCATTGAGCGGGAACGGAACAAAAAGCCCCTCCATGCCACGGAAAAAGGGGAAGTCATGCTGGTGCACGAAGAACTCGCCGGGACCTTTGTCCAGGCGGGAACCGAAATCATGCGCCTGCGCCACTACCTGTCCCGGGAAGAAGTGCTTTCCATCATCCTGAAAAAAGCCCTGCACCTTTTCAACGCGCCGGAACGGGCCAAGTATTATTTCATTCCCGCCGTCGAGGTGAAGGTCAAGGTTTCCGGCCCGAAAGCCATCTCGGTGCATGACGGCATGGAACTCTTCATTATGTCCCGCATGAAGCGTGAGGCCCCGCTCAGCTACACCGGGCCGGAAGGCGTTATCTACGCCGTGTACTTCAGCCACAATCAGAACATGGACGCAGGCCAGCCCCTGATCGGCGTGTGCCCGCCCAATCTCGTGGGTGCGGTGGAAGACGCGGTCATGCGCGTCCAGACGGAGTGGCGGGAAGAAGAATAGAAAGCGCGAGCGCCTTCTGCCGGAGAAAAGAACGCCAGACGTTCACAGAATACGGGTACGTGCATACGAAAAAAGCCGGAAAAAGCAGGATCCCGATCCGGAACACGGCGCGAAGCGCCTGGCATCAAAAAGGAAAAGATCATGCGTTCTTTACTGGCTATCCGTTTCATGGCCGTCACCGTTAACGAACAGGCCGTCTTCAGTGCCTGGCCCACGTTATGCGAACTGGCCTGGCCGGATCAGGGAAGCGTGGATGGCGGCACTTGGGTGCCGACAAGCGTTCCCCCCGCCCTCGCTCCGCCCATCAGCGCGGAAAAAGGGCGGCGCGGCGTGCAGGAACTGGCGGATGCCCTGATTGAACAGGCGCGTTTTGGCAACTGGTCGAATTCGCTCAAGGACACTCTGGCGGATGGCATGGCGCGTCTGGAAACAGCCAGCGCCGAACTGGCCGAAGCCCTTGGCAACTGGCAGGGCCAGCAGGCCGTAAAAGCCGCCGCCGCGCTGGAAGACGCCCTTGATGATATGCAGCAGGCGGTATCCTGAAGCAGGCCCGTTACTCTGCGTACGTCCGGCATGTTGCCGGACGACAGGCACACGCAGCGCGCATTGAAGAGATTCTGGAATTACAGGTTTTTATTATACCTCTAGATATGGAGACGAGGAATGCTGAACAAAGTCATGATTATCGGCAGACTGGGCAAGGACCCGGAGTTGCGTTACTCCGCCACCGGAACCCCCATGGCCAACATGAATATAGCCACGGACGAAAGCTACACCGACCGTGAAGGCAACCGCGTGGACCGCACGGAATGGCACCGCGTGGTAGTGTTCCAGCGGCAGGCGGAAAACTGCGCCAACTATCTTGCCAAGGGCAGCCTCGTGTATGTCGAAGGTTCCCTCACGACCCGCAAATGGCAGGACCAGCAGGGGCAAGACCGTTACACGACGGAAATCAAGGCCCAGCGTGTTCAGTTTCTGGACCGCAAGGGCTCTTCCGAAGGCGGCGAACGCAGCTACGGCGGATACGAAGACGCGCCCCAGGCTCCGCGCGGTGGCGGGCAGCAACGCGCGCCCCAGCGCCAGCAATCGCGCGAGGATGATACAGGCCCCATCTTCCCCTCCGAAATCAGCGGGATGGATGACGTGCCGTTCTAAGCGTTACCCGGCATGAAGGGTGCACAGAAGCACCTGCGTGTGAAGTTTTCAACGCCTCGTGGATATGTCCGCGAGGCGTTTTTTTTGCTGCCGGAGGAAAACGGTATCGAGTCAGAGCCCCCTGTTCAGCACGAAAACACACCGCACCTGATACAGAAAAAGGCCCTGTGGCATTTTTTTTCGTTTTTTTTTCTGCCTTTCGTCTCCCGGCGTGCGCTGAAAGCACTGCGCCGCAACAGCATACCCATTGTGACACCACCTGTTACCCATTTGGGTATATTCCCAACCTGCCACATTCTTTGTAGATACTAAAAAGAATAGCCACGCGCCAAAAGGCAACCGTCGTTTTCCTGAGGGGGGCTGTCGCGGTATTTTCACCATGGGGCCATGTGCGAAAAAGGCACAGGCACGGTATCATCATTTACTGCATGTTTGCATGGAGGGTCATATGACACACTGGACAAAACGAATTGTTTACGGCGCCCTGCTGCTGGGGGTTCTGGTCTTTCCCGGCGCGGCTGGGGCGGAAAATCTGGTTTATAAGGGCGATACAAACATGTTGCAGCCCGATCCAGAGGCGGATATTTTCAAATCGCTGTACCCGTCCACTGCGAGTGGCAACACAGTGATCGTCGATTATGACGCGGCTGATGCCAGTAAAGTTCCCGTGGGTGTCTACGGAGGGGCTGCCGCAACCGGAGACAGCGTGAACAACACTGTCATCATTCGAAACGGTTCGATAATAAATTGGCTGGCTGGGGGGAGGACGGTCAACGGTAACGCCCGTAACAATACTGTGAATGTATATGCTACATCAAACACTATAGCTAGAGTATACGGGGGCATGGCACGAATAAAAGGGGACGCTGTCGGCAATACTGTCAATATATACGGCGGGACAGTGGGTAGCGTTGCCGGGGGGTGGACAATGAACGGCTCCGCAAGCGGTAACACAGTGACCGTTTATGGCGGCACAACCGGTGCCCTTTACGGTGGCGAGATTCACGCAGGGGACGCGTTTAACAACACCGTTGCCGTATACGGCGGCCTAGTCGATAATATCTATGGCGGTAGTGCCACTGGGGGAGCGGCGTATAACAACACGGTTACTCTGTCCGGCCGCCCACAGTTCCTAAGTAGCGGCGGCGAAATCTGGGGTGGTTATGTCAGTGTCAACTCTCCAGACTTCACCGGCAACACCCTGAACCTGTGGAACTATTCCGGAACGACTTCGGTTAAGCTGGTAACCGGGTTCCAGTATTATAATTTCCAGGTCGGCGCGAATTCGCAACCGCTCATGGTGGACACCGGAGCCGGCCTAGTTGAATTCGGCGACGGCGCGGGCGGCGATTCCACGGTTACCGGCGTTTCTTTCGCCAGCGGCTACACACCCCAAAAGGGTGATGTCATCACCCTGCTTTCCGCTGCCACTGGCTTTAGCGACGGCCTCACCAACCCCACCCAGATGGAATCATCCAAAGGCGTCACCTTGCTGTATTCCGGTGACCTTGTCCTGGGTACAAACGATCTTACCTACACCATCACCAGTGACGACTACTTTAACCCCCGTTCGAACGCCCTTTCCGAAGGCCGGGTCGCGACCGTGGCCTTCCTGAATCAGGGCGCGGACCTTACTGCCGGGCAAGGCATGATAGCCGCCAGAAATGCCGGGAACGGCCTGCAAGCCTTTGCCGCTGGTTCCGTCGGTGAATCGCGCTACGAAACCGGATCCCATGTGGATGTTCAAGGTATGTCCTTCATGGCAGGTCTTGCCTGGAACGCCCCCACGGCGTTCGGCAACCTGACCCTCGGCGCGTTTTTCGAAGCCGGGGACGGCACCTACGATACCCACAACTCCTTCAGCAACGCCGCTGCCGTCAATGGCGACGGCGACACGAACTATTATGGCGGCGGTATTCTGGGCCGTGTGGACAGCAACGCCGGTCCCGGCGTGTTCTACGTGGAAGCGTCCGGTCGCATGGGCCGTTCGGATACGGAATTTTCTTCCTCCGATCTCATGGACGGCACCGGTCGCAAAGCGGCTTACGACAGCGATTCCCTCTATTTCGGCGCGCACGCGGGCCTCGGCTACATCTGGAACATTACGGAAGCGGCCAGCCTTGATCTCTACACCAAGTATTTCTGGACCCGGCAGACAGACGACACGGTCACCCTTTCCACGGACGATCGCGTGAAGTTCAAGGATGCGGATTCCCGCCGCTGGCGTGGCGGTGCCCGCTTTGGCTACGACTTTACGACCAGTCAGGGTTCCACAATCACGCCGTACATCGGCGCGGCCTACGAGCACGAATTCGACGGCAAGGCGAAAGCGACCACTTCCGGGTACAACCTTGCCACGCCGGATCTCAAAGGCGGTACGGGCATCGGGGAAGCGGGCTTCACCTTCAAGGCGGCCAACACGGGTTTCTCGGTTGACGTTGGCGTGCAGGGCTACACCGGGGTGCGCGACGGCGTGACCGGCAGCATGCAGTTCAAGTGGGGATTTTAGAGCATTTCAACTTTCAAACTGTTTGTACTGATGAAATGCTCTGGCCTTGTGAAGCCTTGCGTAACAAGGCCCGCGAGATTGGCGTAGGCGAGCTTTGCTCGCCGTTAAGCGACAATCTCAAAGCGAAAATGTTCTAGGTAGAGCAGGCATTGCCGCCGCACGGGGAGACATCAGATAGATGCTCCCGTGCGGCGGCCCTGAGAGGGGTTGTGCACACTATGCCCCAGGATAACACTCCACGATGAAACAAGCGCCTTGCGGATACGTTCCGCAAGGCGCTTTGCTTCTTCGTGACTCCGACACGCAGGCCGGGACGCAATGGCCAGGCCAACGCCAGCCCCGTGCTACTGCATCGGCGCGGCTTCCCTTTCGGCTGTCATGCTCTTCATTTTCATAACGCTCTTGCGCGGCGAATCCCCGAACAGGCGTTTATATTCGCGATTGAACTGCGTTGAGCTTTCATAGCCCACCGCAAACGCAGCTTGCGTGACATCGTAGTTATCAGACAGCATGAGGCGCTGGGCTTCGGACAGACGAAGCCGCTTCTGGTATTGCAGCGGACTCAGGGTGGTGATTTCCTTGAAATACTTGTGGAATGTCGATGGTGCCATGTTCAGGCGGGCGGCAAGCTCTTCAACATGCAGCGCCTTGTCGTAATTGTCGCGCAGCCAGGATATGGCCTGGGCAATCTGGTTACCCTGAGAGCCTAGCGTGTTCAGCGCCCGGAGCTGATTGCCGAAACGGCTTGTCAGCAGGTGGTAGTGAATTTCCTGCGACACCAGGTTTCCCAACACCTTCGCCCGCACAGGATTTTCCGTCAGTTCAAGAAGGCGCAAAAACGCATCGAGGAGTTCCGGCCCCATCGGCTGGACCGCAGCGCCGACAGCGTTGCAGGAACTGTACTCCGTAGAGGGCGGAATTTTCGTCGCCAGATCGGCGATGATGCCTTTATCCAGATTCAGCGACATGGAAAGAAAGGGAACGTCTTCGCTTGCCTCCAGAACGCAGCTTGATGCCGGCATGTTTATCCCGGTGACAAAGCAGGTATGTTCGCCGTAGGGAAAGTTTTCCGTCCCGATACGCACATGCTTTCTCCCTTGCGCGACCACGATGATCATAGGGTCGTAAAAGCACGGCGTCGGCGCATCCCCGCTGTTGTACCGGTGAAGCGCCAGCCCTTCGACTGGGGTGGCGTAATCGCCCGGATCCGGCAGACGCCGGAGCAGTATTTCCTTGAGCGCCATACGGCTTTTCTCAAAATCCACACGGTAACTTTCCACGGCGGCTCTCCCCCTGCTGTCACAACACGTTCGACGGTACAGGCGTCAAGATATCATAGAACGCTACAAACCACTATATGAATGGAGGATCAGGCATAGAGTGAAAATACATACAATAGCTATACCTCTTTATACTATTCGTCCTTATCGCGGTATTCGTATTCTTGACTCATGTATAAAAGAGAACACTCTGCATGAAATACGATCAGGGGCAGCTCACACTGCGGCCTTTTTTCTTCTGCCTGCGTCAGAACGCGTTTGTCCCGAAGGATGTACCGCAAGAGTACACGCCTTCGGGGCAAACGACGATACGGACTACAGAACGAAACCCTACAGCGTCACCAACTCATAAGCGGCGTTGCCAAGGCCGATGCGTTCGGCGTGCTCGATCTGGCTGCGCCAGTTGGTGCCGGGGTGGACAACCTTGAAATGGTCGCCGCCATGGCACGAGCACGGCTCACCGTTTTGTTTCGGCAAGTTGTCGGAAAGCGACGTTCCGGGGATAACCGGTGCCGCGTTCACCGCATCGATGCAGGCTTTATCCAGGGCCACCGGGTCGAAACTCGCAAACATGCCGATATCCGGTATGATGGCGGCATCGTTTTCCCCATGACAGTCGCAGTAGGGGGAGACATGGTTCACCACGCTGACATGAAAATGCGGTCGTCCGTCAAGTACCGCTTTGGTATATTCGACCATCCGGAGGTTCACATCATCAGCGCCTCCGTCATAGGACGGCGTAATGGCATGGTAGTTACAGGAGGCGATACAGCGGCCGCACCCGACACAGGCCTCATGATCGATGCTGGCCTTTCTGCCCTCCCCGAACTGGATAGCGCTCTGGTTACAATATTTGGCGCAATTGCGGCATCCAACGCATTT
This sequence comes from Desulfovibrio sp. OttesenSCG-928-I05, assembly GCA_030266385.1. GTDB lineage: Bacteria > Desulfobacterota > Desulfovibrionia > Desulfovibrionales > Desulfovibrionaceae > JAJDHY01. Next base: position 21,619 of record JAJDHY010000007.1, on the reverse strand, counting down.
TCCCTGGTTAACCGAAGGTTTGCCGTTACAGTGCATGACCATCTTCCCGGCCCGGCTGCCGCTGCCCATCCCGATATTCTTGATGGTACCGCCGAAGCCGGTCATTTCGTGCCCCTTGAAGTGGGTCAGCGAAATAAAGATATCCGCGTCCATGATGGCCCGCCCGATCTTCGCGCTTTTCAGCCGGATGCCGCCGTTAATGGGCACGTCCACCTCGTCGCCGCCCTTGAGGCCGTCGGCGATGATGATCTGGCAGCCGGTCGATAACGGTGAAAATCCGTTTTCATACGCGGCATCCAGATGGACAAGCGCATTGTTGCGACGCCCCACATACAGCGTGTTGGCGTCCGTCAGAAAGGGCATACCCCCCAGTTTTTTCACCCTGTCGGCAACTGTTTTGGCAAAATTGGGACGCAGAAAGGCCAGGTTGCCCGGCTCGCCAAAATGGATTTTTATCGCCACAAAGGCATTGGTGAAGTTGATGTTCTCAATGCCTGCTGCCAGTATCAGTTTATCCATTTTCTCAAGCAGGCTGGTACCGATTGCACAGCGCATATCGGTGAAATAGACTTTTGACGCTTCCACAGGACGCTCATGATTGTTTTGTATGGTAGTGAGGTCAGGCGCTTGCGGCTCCGGCCTCCGGTTCAGGGGACTTCAGATGTACACTACCCTGCGCGGACTTCCCTTCACATTCGCACAGTCAACTGCGTTAGTGACTCTAGCGCGAGATTGCTTCCGGATGAAGACATAATTCTCTATAATTATTGCCCGATTCTCCATAGAGAATGATTGGGCACAGGCCCGCTGTTTGCCGTGTGTCTATGATGCCGTTCTGAACTCTTCAATGATGAACATCTGGAGGACTAATCTGCGAAGCCGGAGAGCGCTCACCCGCGAAACGGGCAGAACACGCAAGCAGCTCCCCGGAATGCTGTTCCGGAGAGCTGCTGTCAGTATGGATCGTTCCATTGCGCGTGTCCATATTCGACACAGCGCATGCCTTTACGTGGCTATTGGTGGAAGCATCTGCCTTGCCCCACCCTGTCACACGATCCGCACGGTTTTATACGTACGCCGTTCCGCGCGCGACCAGCTTCACGTCGCCGCTGATAACCACTTTCCGTACACGTCCGTCCGCAAATTCACCCCGTACGGAAATAACTCCGCCGGGCTGCGCGATATCCGCCGTGACGGTTCCGGCGGCTTTTGTTGCCAGCCACGCGCCCACCGCCGCCGTGCCGGAACCGCATCCGCGTTCCCAGACATAGCTCTGCGTGGAAGCGACATGGACGAGCGGCGTGATGGCGTTGCTTTCCTTGTCGTACAGCATGACGCCCACGGCTTCTGCATTGTAGCGCTGCTGCCATGCAGCCGCCGTGCTTTCGGCAAAAGCGGTTTTATCGCCGGGCACTGTGTCCTTATCCACAATAAGGTGCGTGATCCCCGCAAAGGTAACGGCATCGGCGTGGTAGTCATGCCCATCCAGCGTAAGCGTATGGCTTTCCACAGATTCCGGAGCCGGCATTTCCAGCGAGCAGCGCGCGCCGGTGGCCTGAAGCGTAACATCCACGCTGACCAGCCCGTCCGCTCCGGAAACTTCAAGAGGCACCTCGATAGTCCCTCCGGTTCCGGCCTCGCCAGGCCTTCCAGACGGGGCCGCGGCCTTGTCCATGACCAGCAGAGCGGCCAGACACATGGTTGCGTTACCGCAGAATTCGCCCCCCATCATCTGGAGCCTGCCCCAGGCGCGGGGGTCAGCGGCGGGTTCGATGTAGCCGACCTGTTCGGCGAACACGTTATCATACCCCATCAACGCGGATGCCACCTGATGGTGAAGTTCCCTCGGCACCGGATTTTCCACCAGTATGGTCATATTCTGGGTCGGACTCATTTTCACAAAGCGAATGTCCATGCGCGTCTCCTTGTCGTCTGGAAGAAATGGCGGCATACCCGGACGCCGGAGTAGCAAGATCGAAAAGCCCCCGGAGGCTCACTGGGCATCCGGGGGCTTCCTGCTACCGAATTACGAGTACATCAGCGCGCCGATCGTTCCGAATATAATCAGCGGGATGTTATAGTGCATGAAGGTGGGCACGCAGGTATCCCAGATGTGATCATGCTGCCCGTCGGCGTTCAGGCCGGACGTGGGTCCCAATGTGGAGTCGGAAGCCGGAGAACCGGCATCGCCAAGAGCGCCCGCAACGCCGACCAGAATGGCCGTTCCCGCGGGGGAGATTCCCAGCGTCATACACAGGGGCACGTAAATCGTGGCGATAATGGGAATGGTGCCGAAAGAGGTACCGATCCCCATGGTGACCAGCAGGCCGACCAGAAGCATGATGATAGCGCCCGCGAGCTTGCTGCCGCCAACGAGTTCGGCGGAAGCGGCCACGATGACGGCCACGCCGCCGCTTTCGCGAATCACGCTGCCGTAGCCGGAAGCCACCAGCATGACAAAGGCGATAAAGCCCATAAGGCGGATACCGCCGTTCATGGTATCATCCATGCCCTTGAAAGGAATAGCCTTGAAGCAGATCATGATGAGCAGGCCGACGAGAGCGCCCAGAGGGAGCGAACCGGTGGCAAGCTGGACGCCGAACGCGCTGAGAGCGCCAAGACCGGCACCGAGGTGCTGCATGGTAAAGTGATCGGTAACCATGCCGTCCGAAGCGCTGGAATCCATGGCGACGGGGCGGTCTTCATATATTCTGGGCTTGCGATAGGTGATAAAAATGGCGATCAGAAGGCCCATCAGCATACCGGCACCGGGAACCAGCATGTACGACCAGATGGAGGACGGATCGATTGTCATGCCGTTCAGCTTCAGGTTATCGGCAATGATTCCCTGAAAGATGAGGCCGAAGCCGGCCGGGATGGCGATGTACGGTGCTTTGAGGCCGAAAGTCAGCGCACAGGCGGCACCGCGGCGGTCAAGCTTGAGGTCGTTCATAACGGCCAGCAGCGGCGGCACAAGGATGGGAATGAAGGCGATATGAATGGGGACAATGTTTTGCGAGCAGCAGGCGATACCAGCCAGAATGAGCAGGAAAATCGTCCCGCTCTTGCCCACCATTTTTTCCACCTTGCGGGCAAGAATGGTAGCAAGGCCCGTCTGATAGATACCGACCGCCAGAGCACCAAGCAGTACATAACTGAGCGCGGTGTTCGACTGGCCGCCCATGCCGCCTACCAGATGATTCATGGTATCGCCCAGCGTAAAGCCGCTCATCAAGCCGGCAACAAGGGCGGAAATCATAATCGTCAACAGAACGTTCACTTTCAACAAGCATAGAATGCACATAACCAGAACTGAAACAAGCACGGGGTTGGTCAACATTCCTTTGTCCTCCAAAGTTCAGTAGCGGTTGCAAAATTCAGCCGGACACCAGAACAAACACCTTTAAAACGCTCCCTTCGACACGTGACGGCGAAACGCGGTTTCGCCTGCGCCTACGGGCCGGACGGCAATACACGCCGCCAGAGCATCTCACCTTTTTCAAAGTGCACATGCTCTACCTATCTTGCCATGTCATACTCACCGAGCGGCTCGGCGTAAAGATCGATTGGAAAAAATGTACCGCCCCGGTCCGCGCCACCACAGCGGCGCGGACCATACGGGACGGAAGAGACGAAAGGAATACTTATGCCAGCGGACCCACGGCCTTTTCCACGGCGTCGACGATTGCGCCGCTCTTGACCAGTTCCAGCACCGCGTCGAAATCCTTGTAGAGCACGCGGTCCTTATCCACATGGGTGACCACCTTGCGCACGCACGCGTAGGCAGCGGCAGTGCCGTGGCCCAGCGGGCGGTCGGCAACGCTGCTTTCCAGCTCTATCGCCTGGGCAGCCGCCGTCAGTTCGATGGCCATCACGCGGCAGACGTTGTCGCAGATATCACGGGCTTTGCGGGCGGCGATGGTGCCCATGCTGACGTGGTCTTCCTGGTTGGCGGAAGAGGGAATGGAATCCACGCTGGCCGGATGGGCCAGAACCTTGTTTTCGGAAACCAGGGCGGCGGCGGCGTATTGCGCGATCATGAAGCCGGAGTTAAGGCCGCCGTTTTCCGTCAGGAAGGCGGGGAGCCCGCTAAGCTGCGGGTTCACAAGGCGCTCGATACGGCGTTCGGAAACGTTGGCCATTTCGGCGGCGGCGATACCCAGAAAGTCAAACGGCAGGGCCATGGGCTGACCGTGGAAGTTGCCGCCGGAAATAGCCAGATCCAGATCGGCCAGAATAATCGGGTTGTCGGTCACGGAGTTGATTTCAATCGCGATCTTTTCCAGAATGAATTCCATGGCGTCTTTGCTGGCGCCGTGAATCTGGGGAACGCAGCGCAGCGAATACGCATCCTGCACCCGCACTTGCCCCTGCTTCGTCGTGCGCTGGCTTCCGGCCAGCACTTTCAGCATGTTCGCGGCGGTGTTGATCTGGCCCGCGTGGGGACGCAGAACGTGCAGTTCCGGAATATAGGCGTCGGTGATGCAGGTCAGCGCTTCGCCGGTCATGGCGGCGGCGATGTCGCCCAGCTTCATCAGCATCTTCGCCTCATAGGCGGCAAGAGCGCCCACGGCGGTGAGCACCTGGGTGCCGTTGATCAGCGCAAGGCCTTCCTTGGACGTCAGCACCACGGGCTTGAGACCCGCTTTTTGCAGCGCAAGCCCGCCGTCAATGAGTTCCCCTTCATACCAGGCTTCGCCCATTCCCAAGAGGGGGAGCACCATATGCGCGAGCGGCGCGAGGTCGCCACTGGCGCCCAGAGAGCCTTTTTCCGGAATGGCGGGATGGATGCGATGGTTGATCAGATCGACAAGGCCTTGCAGGGTTTCCAGCCGGACGCCGGAAAAGCCTTTGCTCAGGGCATTCGCTCGCAGCAGCATGATCGCCCGGACCGTTTCTTCGGGGAACAGGGGGCCGGTGCCGCAGCTGTGGCTCATGATCAAATTTTTCTGCAGCAGTTCGGTTTCTTCGCCGGAAATATGAACATCGCTGAATTTGCCGAAGCCGGTGGTAATGCCGTAAACGACCCGCTCTTCTGCCACAAGGCGGTCAATATATTCGCGTGATTTGCGCACACGCTCCTTGGCTTCCTCGGCGATCGTCACTTCCTGCCCGAATCTGGCTACCTGGATAACATCTTCAAGTGTAAGAGAGTTGCCGTCGATGCAGATCATTGCTGGGTGCCTCCTTATGGCTGGGTCGTCATGGAGCCGAAGTACGTGAGCGCTCGGCGCCTGGTTTTTCCTGTATACAGCATTTAAATGCGCTATATCGCACAAAAAGTATATATCTCTCCCGTCAGTCCGGCTTTTTAAAAAGCCACACATGCCTTTGCAATTGACTGTTTTGCTCTGATTTGATTGAATCGGAAACTTATTTGCGGGTCGCCCGCTTCACGTCAGCAACCGGAAACCCGGAAGAGTATCTGACCTGCTTTGTTTCTGGCTTGCTCTGGCGTGGCCGCTGAATGCCACACCGTGGTGCCAATCTGTGTGCACTACCTGTATTCAAAACATAAGTAGCTATAATGATTCATGATATATGTAACAGTATCATGCCAATCATTTTGAGTCAATATATTGCCTCTTTGTGCGGTATACAATATGAAATATTTTCAAACAGTATAATGGATTCAAGAGGTTGAACTGTAATCGCCCGCACGGGTCTCTGGACAGGTAAGGTAGCCCATGGAAATCATAACGGATATTATCGCAGCCAACCTTCAATCCATACGTAAGGAACGGCAGCTGACCCTGCAGGATCTTGCGGACCTGACCGGGGTCAGCAAAAGCATGCTGGGGGAGATCGAACGCGGGACCAGCAACCCGACCATCACAGTTTTGTGGAAGATTATTACGGGGTTGAAGATCTCGATTTCCCGTCTCATCCATGAACAAAATACCGATTACCGGATGGTGAAGGAAGACGAGTGGCGAACCCTGCATATGTTCCCTGCGGACATTTCAATGATTTTCGCCTGTGACCACACCAGAAATTTCGAAGTGTACCACATGGAGTTCCAGCCCGGGTCAGTCTACGCCTCGGACAGCCATGACAAGGGAGTCGTCGAATATCTCATGGTATATGAAGGGTGCTACACGATTACGGTCAACAACAAATCGTTTGATCTGAAAAAAGGGGATTCGCTGCTCTTTGATGCCGATTCGCCCCATTCATACGTCAACAACTGCGAGTGCGTGGCCAAAGCCTATTCGCTGATTTATTATCCGAAATCCATGTAGTCCGGACGAATTCCTGCGACAGGGCGGCCCTTCCTTTTCCAGCCGAAAAAGGAAGGGCCGCCCTGTCGCAGGAATTCGCGAAAGCAAGAAGAAACAACAAAGGCGAGAACGCTTCGTTCCCGCCTCTTTCTCTACGCACTACAGGCAGTGTATCCGTATATCAGACAGCATCGCCTGCCGCATATAACGAAGGGAAAAGCGCTCGCGCATCCAGCCCCAGGCTATCGCTGAACCACGCAAGCAGCGCCGTGCCCGCGTCCCGGTATTGCGGGCAGGCGTTGACGACATCAACCAGACGCTGCAAAAGGGCACTCGAAAACGAGGTCTGCTCAAAAAGCCCCGACCGCTCGTTCGCGTCTTTCAGCATCGTGGCCCAGACAAAGGTCTGCCGAAGCTCCTGCGCGCTTTTCATCGGTAGAACATGGTAAAGCGGCGTATGATAGGCAATTTCTTTCTGCATTGTGGAAAAACCCAGCGCCCGGAAAATATGCATCCAGGCTTTCGCCGTCATACGCACCTGCTCCGCACGTTTGGTCAAGGACACCTGCCCCCGGTGCACACGATATTTACCAAGGGGAACTTCGGTGCCCGCAAAACGCGCTTCGGGAAAGTGTGCGATCAGTCGGCACCAGAAATCATAATCAATGGCGCAGGGCATTTTTTCGTCATACCTGAGGCCATGTTTTCTGACCACTTCCCCCCGTATCAGGGAAAACCCTTGCGCCAGCGTACAGCGAAACAAGATCTCGCTTCTGATCGCGTCATGCGTTACGGGACGCATGGCAACCCCGCTCCTTCCTTGAAAAAATACATATGGACTACTGACCACCCACAGCGACGGATCGTCACACATCATGCCGACATGGGTCGCAAGCCGTTCGGGCATGCTGCAATCGTCGGCCCCCATATGGGCGATGAACTCTCCGGCGGATTCGTCCAGCAGCCTGTTAAAGCTCCGGGGGATACCCATATTCCCGTTATTGCGCAGCACCCGTATACGCGAGTCTGTATTGCGCCGCATAACATCCAGCGTGCCGTCCGTTGAGGCGTCGTCAAGCAGCAGCAGCTCAAAGTCGCCTTCCGTCTGCGCTAGTATGGAATCAATAGCCTCTTGCAGGTAACTTTCCGCGTTGTACGCGGAAATAATCACGCTAACGAGCGGCCTGCCCCCCTTCCGGGAAAGCCGCGCCGGAGCCTGCGATTCAGATATGGCGTTCATCTTTTCCCTTTCTATTCTGTGCCACGGGAGATATTCCCGCTCCGGGTGGGTGGCGTGGCGTTACACCAGACTGTCCAGAACAGCATCCACATGTGCAAGTTGTTCCTGCAAGGAAAACCTGTCCGCAACAAAGGCCCGGCAGAAGGCAGGATTGTAATCCCTTTCGGCAATAGCCACACATTCATCCTGTGTATTGAAAATAAACTTCCGTGGATAGAAAAATGACGAACCGAAATAGTTATGAACAAGAGGCTTGATGCCTTTAGCCATGGCTTCCGCAATGTTCATGCCGCACCCTTCAAAAAAAACTACCGGAAAGAAGCATGTCCTTATCTTCAAGCCAATCGTTCATCCGTTCAGGAGGAATGCGGCCTGCAAAAAACACCCTCCCTTCAAGTTTCAGCTCTTTGATCATGTGGTGCAGATACACTTGTGTGCGCTGATGCACAACACTGTCGGGATAAGGGGTCCCCGTCATGTGCAAGGAAAGCCTTTTCTCTTTCTGCGCCATGGCATGAAAACATTGCAAAACAAAGGGAATATTCTTTTCTGGATTCATGGATATTGTTACATTGGCAATCTTATATGTCCTTTCAAATGACTTTTTCAATGTAAATGTATCTATATTTATCGCGTTGAAAACAACTTCATTCTTAACATCAAGTGCGTGAAAATTTGAAAAGAATATATTCTTAATTGCAGGCGATACAAATATAATTTTATCTATTCCACTCCACTTAATGCGTGTGAGTACCTTTGTTGCAAAGGCTTCGTAACTGTGCAAACGCAGAACGACCGGGCACCGTTTCGGCATGCGTGATACAAGCGCGGCGTGCATATCCGCCCATTCCACCCAGGCAATATCCGCCCATTCCAGCTGGGCACACACCGCCTCCTTGTCAATAACTGGATATACTTTGATTTCATGGCGAAGCGCCAGATGAGCCATGATATCCCGCAAAAAATAACCAGCGGTTTCCGCAGGACCGGTGAAGAAGGCTATTTTCATAAGAATGCCACGCTATGCAAGTCAGGGTGTACGGCTCATCGGCGAAAGCATCGACAAAGGGTATTCTAAAAAATAGCATTCCCTGTCCTTTTCTTCACCTGGGTTCAATAAAACTCTGCGTACCCTTTTTGTCAATCTTTATACTATACAGATTGTTTTTATAAGGAATTATGCCTCACAAACAGCCTTCCCTGGCAAGCATACTCCGGCCACTGCACAAACAAAGAAGTTTCGTGTACTCTATTCACAGAGTTAGCATATAATTTGCAACACGATATCCCCGACACACCGGGAGCATTCTTCCGACTATGAGCCATAATTGCTGTATTCCCGTACTGGAGATAAAAAATGCCGCAAACCATTCAGGGACGAAAGATTCGTATCGCCGTTGCCGGCTGCGGGCGCATCAGCCGCAAGCATTTTGAGAGCATAGCCCTTCAGGCGGACAACCTGGAACTTGTCGCTGTCTGTGACACAAACCCGGAAGTTCTGGAAAAACATGCCACGGCACTATGCGTTCCCGGCTATCACAACTTCGAAGAGATGCTGCGCGAAAATGACCATGATCTTGTCTCCCTGTGCACCCCTTCCGGCCTGCATGCGCAGCAAACGATACTGGCAGCCAGATACGGCAAACATGTCATGACGGAAAAACCCATGGCAACACACTGGCAGGAAGGCGTTGATATGGTGCGGGCATGCGATGACGCCGATGTCCGGCTGTTTGTCATAAAGCAAAACCGGTTGAATCCCCCCCTGCAATTCTTGAAACGGGCTGTGACCGAAAAACGTTTCGGCAGAATATATATGGTCACCATCAACGTCTTCTGGACCAGACCGCAGGAATATTATGATTCCGCCCCATGGCGCGGCACCTGGGAGATGGACGGCGGCGCGTTCATGAACCAGGCCAGTCATTATGTTGACCTGCTCGACTGGCTGATAGGCCCCGTCGCCGACGTACAGGCGATGACGGGGACTCTGGCGCGCGATATTGAAGTGGAAGACACGGGGGTTCTGAACGTACGCTGGCGTAATGGGGCGCTGGGTTCCATGGCCGTCACCATGTTGACGTATCCGAAGAATATGGAAGGTTCCATAACCATTTTGGGCGAGAAAGGCACTGTACGTATCGGCGGAGTCGCACTTAACAAGGTTGACCTCTGGAGCTTTTCGGAATCGGCCGAGTATGACAAGTTTGCCAAAAATAGCGGGTATGAACCCTCTTCAGTCTATGGCAACAGCCATACGCTTTATATAAAAAACGTCATCGATACGTTACGAGGAAATGCGCAGCCGGAAACGGATGGCCGTGAAGGCTTGAAATCCCTTGAGTTGCTCATCGCCGCCTATTTGTCAGCCAGAGATCACAAGTCGATATCACTGCCATTACACTATTAATAAGCAGGAACCAGTCATGCAACTTATTGACCTGAAAGCCCAACAGGCAAAAATACGCGACACTATAGAATGCCGGATACGGACAGTGCTTGACCATGGCACATATATCATGGGGCCTGAAGTGCGCGAACTGGAAGAGCGGCTGGCTAGCCATACCGGAGCGAAGCATTGCATAGGTTGTTCTTCCGGCACGGAAGCCCTGCTCATGGCACTCATGGCATGGGGGGTAGGACCCGGCGACGCGGTGTTCGCTCCCGCTCTTACTTTTTTTGCCACCGCCGAAGTCGCAAGCTTGTTAGGTGCGACCCCGGTCATGGTCGACATAAAACCAGACACCTACACCCTGGATCCTGAACAGTTTGAACAAGCCGTCGCGGCGGTTCTCACACGGGATCCTTCCCTGCACCCCCTGCCGGGACAGGCTGTGACAACACAACTCACGCCCAAAGCCGTCATCCCGGTCAACCTGTATGGACAGACGGCCGATTACGACGCCCTGCTCTCCATTGCGCGGCGCCATGAAATGTTCAGTCTGGAAGATGCCGCGCAATCCTTTGGCGCACACTATAAAGGCAAACGTTCGTGCGCATTGGGATGTGACATTGCGGCGACGAGTTTTTTCCCGGGCAAACCACTAGGCTGCTACGGCGACGGTGGCGCTGTTTTTACGGATAACGACGAATACGCGACGCTGCTGCGTTCCATTCGCATCCACGGCATGGGTGCCAACAAGTATGACAATGTGCGTATCGGCCTGAACGCCCGCCTCGACACGATGCAGGCGGCGGTACTGCTGTGCAAGCTGGATATTTTCGATAAAGAGTTTGACGCACGTCAAAAAATAGCCACACGCTACGAGGAAAGCTTAGCCCCGCTGGGTGCACGCTACGGCATACGCACCCCGAAAATTTCCCCTGCCGGTCAAAGCGCCTGGGCGCAGTATTGCGTACGCATACCGGGAGGCAAACGCGATACGGTCGCCGGGAAACTGAAAGAGCAAGGAATACCCACAAACATTTACTATCCCACACCGCTGCATATGCTTGGGGCATTTTCCGCCATGGGCTACAAGCCCCATGACGTTCCCAATGCACTGGAAGCCTCGCAACAGGTGCTGGCCCTGCCGTTTCACCCATATCTGAAGGAAGAAGACATGGCGCGCATAGTGACCGCTCTGGAGGACGCGCTCAATGACTGACAACGCTTTTGTTCACCAGTCGTCGTATGTTGATGAAAACGTCACGATAGGCGCGGGCACAAAGATATGGCACTTTTGTCATATCATGCCGGAAGCGCGTATCGGTATGAACTGCACTATCGGCCAGAATGTCTGCATTGGCTCGGGCGTTTCCATCGGCAACGGGTGCAAGATCCAAAATAATGTGAGCATCTATACGGGCGTTACGCTGGAAGATGACGTATTCTGCGGCCCTTCCATGGTCTTCACCAACGTGTACAACCCCAGAGCACATGTGCCCCGCATGGATGAAGCCCGCCCGACCCTTGTAAAACGTGGGGCTTCCCTCGGTGCTAACTGTACCATCGTCTGCGGTGTGACAATCGGCGCGTACGCATTTGTCGGCGCGGGTTCGGTAGTAACGCGCGACGTGCCGGAGCATGCTCTGGTCTATGGCAATCCCGCCCGGCAGCACGGCCGGGTATGCTCCTGCGGAGAAATTCTCCCTGCCGATCTGCGCTGCCTGGTATGCGGCGCGGCGTACACCCCGGAAGGACTGGCGCTGCGACGCATCTAAAGCAAATTCGCTTCCTGCGGCGCGTAACGGCGAAACGTGATTCCGCCTACATCTACGAGGCGGACGCGTGACTCGCCGCCCGCCCCGCGTTCATGGCGCCGTTTTGACACCCGGACTGAAAAATCAAAAAAACGCCGGGGTATTGTGCTCTTTGCAGCAGCACAATACCCCGACGAAAAAAAGAACTCCGGAGGAGCAGGCAGGATGCCCGCTCCTCCGGTATGAAAACGCTATATGCCTAGAACAGGCCGCTGATCTTGCCGCTGGCGTCAACGTCGATCTTTTCGGCGCTGGGCACTTTCGGCAGACCGGGCATGGTCATGACTTCTCCGGTCAGGGCCACGATGAATCCGGCCCCGGCGGCGACTTTCAGGTTGCGCACCGTAACGGTGAAGTCTTCCGGCGCACCGAGGCGCGTGGCGTCGTCGGTGAAGCTGTACTGCGTCTTGGCAACGCAGATCGGGAGCGTGCCGAAGCCCATGGCTTCAAGCTGCTTCGCCTGCTTCTTGGCGGCGGGGGTAAGTTCCACGCCCTTGCCGCGATACACGCGCGTCACGATGGCGTTCAGCTTGTCTTCAATGCTGCATTCCAGCGGGTACACAAAGTCGGGGCCCTTGGTTCCCGCTTCCACCAGACGCACAACTTCATTGGCCAGCGCGACGCCGCCGTCTCCGCCCTTGCCCCACACTTCGGACAGGGCAACGTTGACGCCGAGTTCCCGGCACTTCGCTTCAATCAGCTTCAGTTCCGCGTCGGAGTCCGTGGGGAATTTGTTGATAGCCACAACGGCGGGCAGGCCGTACACGGTGGTCACGTTTTCAACGTGGCGCAACAGGTTCGGCAGGCCCTTTTCCAGCGCGGCCAGGTTTTCGTTGTTGAGGTCGGCCTTGGCGACGCCACCGTGGTGTTTCAGGGCGCGCACCGTAGCAACGACAACAACGGCGGAAGGCTTGAGGTTACCGGCGCGGCACTTGATATCGAGGAACTTTTCCGCGCCAAGGTCGGCACCGAAACCGCCTTCCGTCACCGCGTAATCACCGAGCTTGAGGGCCATGCGGGTCGCGATGATGGAGTTGCAGCCGTGGGCGATGTTGGCGAAAGGTCCGCCGTGGATAAAGGCCGGGGTGTGTTCGAGCGTCTGCACCAGGTTCGGTTTGAGCGCGTCTTTGAGCAGGGCGGCCATGGCGCCATGGGCTTTCAGATCCCCGGCGGTAACGGGCTTGTCGTCGCGGGTATAGCCGACAACGATGCGCGCGAGGCGCTCTTTCAGGTCGAGAAGGTTCACGGAAAGGCAGAGAATCGCCATGACTTCGGAAGCCACGGTAATTTCGAATCCGTCTTCACGGGGCACGCCGTTGGGCTTGCCGCCGAGGCCGCACACGATGGAGCGGAGCTGACGGTCGTTCATATCAACGACGCGCTTCCAGGTGATGCGGCGCACGTCGATGTCCAGCTGGTTCCCCTGCTGGATGTGGTTGTCAATGAGGGCGGCCAGCAGGTTGTTGGCGGCACCGATGGCGTGAAAGTCGCCAGTAAAGTGCAGGTTGATGTCTTCCATCGGCACGACCTGGGCATAACCGCCGCCAGCCGCGCCGCCTTTGACGCCGAACACGGGTCCGAGGGAGGGCTCGCGCAGGGCCACGACGGCTTTCTTGCCGATTTTACGCAAACCGTCGGCCAGACCGACCGTGGTGGTGGTTTTCCCTTCGCCCGCGGGGGTCGGCGTAATGGCTGTCACCAGAATCAGCTTTCCGTCCGGCTTGTCCGTATCGGTCAGCAGATTGTAATTCACCTTCGCCTTATCGTTCCCGTAAAGCTCGAGATACTTTTCATCAACACCGGCAATGGCGGCTACTTCGCGAATATCCAGCTTCTCGTTGCGCTGCGCGATCTCGATATCAGACAAGAAATCCATGATGCATACTCCTGTGTTACAACGTGCCGAAAGCTTACTCTCTTCCGGCGCAGTTATCCTGCCTTGGGGGTTGTGCCCGAACGCGTCATCCCGTCTTCTGTCCGTGTCAGACCAGTTCCCGCGAAACGTATGCATGTTCCCATGCACACGCCCGTTCGAACCACGCCTTTCCCGGCAAAGAACGCGAACCCTCGTTGTGAGCCACCCCGCGAATCCATTTGCCGATGGTGCGGGTATTCCCCGCATTTCCTGCCTGAGAGCACATACCCCGAGAACCTGTCGGCGGCAAGCCCACGGCTCAGCCGCCCCGGAACGGGGCGGCTGAGCCTGTTGGCAAAGTCTTCTTTGCCAACAGGCCGCCGCGTAGGCGTAGGCGGGATTCACTCCCGCCGTTAAGCGCCGGAGCGGGCGTGTCTCTACAAACCCCAACGGGGTTTGTCATCAATCTGAACCGCCCCGTTTAGGGGCGGCTTTTCTCACGGAATCGTTACACCAGTTTTTCCAGCAGACCATCCTTGACCAGGTAGGGCAAGGTGATGTGGCTGAAGCCCTTGGCGCTTTCGTTAAAGGCCACGCACACTTCCATGGCGCCGGGGTTCCGGGCCCAGTTGCGTTTCGCAACGCCGCCCATAACGTCCCAGGTCATGGCCAGACGCAGGATGGTGTCCACACGACTGCTGCCGTCTACCACCATACCGAAGCCGCCGTTGATGGCCTTGCCGATACCAACGCCGCCGCCGTTATGGAGCGCCACAAGACTCATGCCGCGCGCGGCGTTGCCCGCGTAACACTGAATGGCCATATCGGCGGTCATGTTGGAACCGTCGCGGATGTTGGAGGTTTCGCGGAAGGGGCTGTCCGTTCCGGAAACGTCGTGGTGGTCGCGGCCAAGCATGACCGGACCGATTTCGCCGTTACGCACCATTTCGTTGAACTTCAGCGCGATGGCCAGACGACCGGCGGCATCCTGATACAGGATACGGGCCTGGGTGCCCACGACGAGCTTGTTCTTTTCCGCATCCCGGATCCAGACCCAGTTGTCGCGGTCTTGCGGGCGGCGGTTCGGATCGATGCACGCCATGGCGGCGGCATCCGTCTTGGCGAGGTCGGCCGGATCGCCGGACAGGCACACCCAGCGGAAGGGACCGTAGCCGTAGTCGAACAGCATCGGGCCCATGATGTCTTCCACATAGGAGGGGAAGATGAAACCGTCTTTGTCGTCCGTGCCGTTCTTGGCCAGTTCCGTGATGCCGGTATCAAACACGGCTTTCAGGAACGCGTTGCCGTAATCGAAGAAGTAGGTGCCCTTGTCAGACAGCTTCTTGATGCATTCGTAATGTTTGCGCAGCGATTCGTTAACCTTGGCGGTGAAGGTTTCGCGGTCTTCGTCGAGCATCTTCGTGCGTTCTTCAAACGTCATGCCCTGCGGGCAGTAGCCGCCGTCGTACACGACGTGGCAGGAGGTCTGGTCGGACAGCAGCTCGATATGGATATCCTTGTCCAGCGCGTACTGGAGCAGGTCCACGATGTTGCCGTGGTAAGCAATGGACATGGGCTCTTTTTTCGCTTGCGATTCTTTGGCCCAGGCAAACACTTCATCAAGATTGGCGGACGCTTTGCGCACCCAGCCCTGATCGAGACGGGTCTGGATACGGCTCATGTCGACTTCGGCGATGATGCCGACCGCACCGGCGATTTCCGCCGCCTTGGGCTGCGCGCCGCTCATGCCGCCGAGACCGGAGGAAACGAAGAGGTAGCCGGCCAGATCCTGCTCACCCTTGATGTTCAGGTGCAGACGTCCGGCGTTGAGGAGCGTGTTGAACGTGCCGTGCACGATGCCCTGCGGTCCGATATACATCCAGCCGCCGGCGGTCATCTGGCCGTAGTTGGTAACGCCGAGCTGGGCAGCGAGGTGCCAGTCGTGCATGTTGTCGTACTGGCCGACCATCAGACCGTTGGTGATGATCACGCGCGGGGCTTCCGGACGGGAAGCGAAGAGGCCAAGCGGGTGGCCGGATTCCACAACCAGGGTCTGATCCTGCGTCATCACTTCAAGGTACTTCTTGATGAGCTGGTACTGCATCCAGTTCTGGCAGACCTGACCGGTTTCGCCGTAGGTCACCAGTTCGTAAGGATACAGCGCCACGGCAAAGTCCAGGTTGTTGTCGATCATCACCTGGAAGGCTTTGCCTTCAACGCAGTTGCCCTTGTATTCGGTGATGGGAAGACCCTGAATTCTGCCCGCCGGGCGGAAACGGTAGCCATAAATGCGGCCCATGGTCTTGAGTTCTTCCAGGAATTCCGGAGCAAGAATTTCATGATACTCTTCCGGCACATAGCGCAGCGCGTTCTTCAGGGCCAGAATGGTCTGGGCCTTGGTCAGCGTGTACCCGCGGTTCGGGGCGCGGCGGATATCCTTGGCAAAAGGCTTCGGTTCGGGCAGCGGCCCGTCGAGCTTGATCTGCATGGCGCCAGCCAGGGTTTTGTTGTCCAGAGTCATACGATTCCTCCTAGAGGTTATGGGTAGGCAGGGTATGAGGCCAGGCATGGTTGGCCGGGCTTTACGCAGAAAGATCGGCCATGACGCGACCGTCCACCGCTATAGCGATTCCATCCAGTTCCGCCATGATCGCTTCGCTCCGCTTCTTGTGGTCTTCCACAAAGGCGGCATCGGCAATGCCGGAAAGGTTGATAAGGACATTGTACATCGCGGCCCTGCCGCCGGCCTTGCCCAGCAACACAGCCGTTCCGGCATCGCTCAGGGCGTTGGGGTTGCCGTACTGCGCCGCCCGGTCGCCGAGCTTCGCCGCTTCAAGGCAGCATTCCATCGTGCGCAGCGGAATGGCGGTGGATTCCTGCGCGGCCTTCTGCATCGCGGCTTTGCGCGCGGCCTTGGCTTCGTCGGTATCCTTGGGCAGTTTCATGGCCGCCATGTAGGCGTTAAAGGCTTCGGTATCCTTTTCCATAAGGTCCAGGAACTTCGCGCTCAGGGCGTCGGCTTCGTCGCGCACGCCTTCCATGACGCTCCAGGCGTCCTTGTACTTTTCCTTGCCCACGGTAAGACGGCCCACCATGGCGGTCAGCGCGGCAGCCATGGCACCCGCGAGAGCGGCGACGCTGCCGCCTCCCGGCGCGGGGGAATCAGAAGCCAGTTCCTGAGTGAAGCCTGTGATCGTTTTCTCGGCGAGCATTGCTCATCTCCTGTATTTACCGGCAAGATGCCTCCGGCGGCCAAGGGGACTCTATCTCTGCTCTCTTTATCCGTACGGCTCGAAGACTCGCCTACGGCTAAAGGTTCCCCTTGGATCCCCCGGCAGGGGGATGATCCCCCTGCACCCCGCGATGGGTAATGAGCCGGTTCCCATGGTCGCGGTGTCACATTATCTCTATGATGTCCGGGGCATCTCCCCGGCGTAAACACTACTGCAGCACGCCGTCGCGGGCGACGAGGACGCCGCGCTTGTACACGCGGGCGACGCTCCGGCCACCGGCGTGATACGGAACCGTCGCCGGGGTCTTGCCGTCAAGAACCAGAAAGTCCGCGTTCTTGCCCTTTTCAAGACTGCCAACGCTTTTTTCCATACCGATAGCGTATGCCGCGTTCAGGGTGCAGCCCGTCAGGGCTTCTTCCGGGCTCATGCCCATGCACAGAACCGCCAGCCCCATGACAAAGGGCATGGATTCGCAGAAGCAGGAACCGGGGTTGCAGTCCGTGGCCAGAGCCACCGGCACGTTGAGGTCAACCATATGTCTGGCGCGGGCGTACGGCTTGCGCAGGCTGTAGGCCGTACCGGGCAGGAGAACGGCAATGGTGCCGCTCGCCGCCATGGATTCAAGCCCCTTGTCGCCTGCGGCGAGAAGGTGTTCGGCGGAAACAGCCGTGACTTCACCGGCCAGCGCCGCGCCGCCGAGGTCGTTAACCTCGTCCGCGTGGATCTTGAGCTTGAAGCCTTTGGCTCTGGCAGCCGTGAGAATCTTGCGGCTTTCTTCCACACTGAAAACGCCCGTTTCGCAGAAAATATCGCAGAACACGGCAAGATCAGCCCCGGCCACGGCCGGAAGCATTTCATTGATAATGAGATCCACAAACTCGTGGGAGCGTTCCTTGTATTCCATGGGAATGGCGTGCGCCCCCATGAACGTCGAAACGACATCGAGCGGGGTGTTTTCGCGCAGACGCTTGATGCAGCGCAGCATGCGCAGTTCGGTTTCGGTATCAAGACCGTAACCGCTCTTCACTTCCACCGTGGTGGTACCGCTGGAAAGCGCGTTCATGGCGTTTTGCCGCGTGACCGCGAACAGTTCGTCATCAGAGGCGGAACGCACGGCCTTGACCGAAGAGAGAATTCCGCCGCCCTGATCCAGAATTTCGAGGTAGGTTTTCCCCGCAAGACGCATGCTGAATTCTTCCTCGCGCCGGGCCGCGAAACACATGTGGGTGTGCGGGTCGACAAATCCCGGTACGACGCACGCGCCGCCGAGGTCTTCCTGCACAGCACCCGCCGCTTCGGGAAGCGAAGCGACTTCAGCACGGGGCCCGACCGCCAGAAGACGGCCGTCCTCCACGAGGAGGGCGGCATCTTCAATGGCGAGTACGGAACCCTGATCTTTTCCGGACAGAGGGCGGCCCGCGTCACGCGGGGTCACCACACGGCAGGAATGAAAGAGGGTACGCATATTAATCCTCCATCATCATTTGCAGCAGCTTCAGTTCGAGCACCTGGTCCGTTTCAAAGCCGTTGCTTTGCAGATAGTAGGAAGCGGAATCAAGCATGGCCGCAGCGGGCACCATGCCGTAGATTTCGGTTTCCGCGACGGAAACGCCCCAGCGCTTCGCTTCCATACGGGCCATTTCCAGCACGCGGTAAATGGAGTTCTTTTCGTAATCGACAAGGTTCATGCTGACCTGAACCATGCCCTTATCTTCAAGGGAAAGCCCGATGCCCTTCACGTGGCAGAAGCCGCCGGAAGACGCACGCATGAACTTGGCGATTTCCTTGGCAACGGCGACGTCGGTGGTGTTCAGGTTGATGTTGAAGGCAACCAGGAACTTGCGCGCGCCGATAACGGAAGCACCGGCAGTCGGGTGCAGGCCGGGGCCGCCCACGTCGGGATGCCGCTCGGGCTTGGTCTGGGCTTCTTCTTTCAGGACTTCATATTGTCCTTTGCGGATCTGCTCCAGACGGGTGCGGGTGGGAATCTTGGCCGCGTCTTCGTAGTAGTAAACGGGAATGCCCGTTTCCTTGAAGTAGCGTTCGCCGAAATTGTGAGCCAGCGCCACGCATTCTTCCATGGCGATGCCGGAAACGGGAGTGAAGGGAATGACGTCGATAGCGCCGATGCGCGGGTGGGCACCCTGATGGGTGTTCATATCAATATGTTTCTGCGCGATCTTGCAGGCTTCAATGAGGGAGGCCTGGATTTCCTCGGGGTGACCCACCAGGGAAACCACGAGACGGTTGTGGTCTTCATCCGCGCGATAGTCAAAGAGGTACACGCCGGCCGTCTTTTTGAACGGCTCCACAATCGCTTCGATAACCTCGGGCCTGCGGCCTTCGCTGAAATTGGGAACGCATTCGATAAGCGCACGAGCCATGATGCCAACTCCTGTTACATATGTTGTGTCGTAAACCCGCCCGGCCTTCCGGCCGGAGCCGCCGTATACACCAGTGAAACGAAAATCTTATTTCCGAATATGTCTATACATATTCAGATTTTCATTATCTGTCAAGAACGGAGAAAATACACGAAACACTATGAAATCACAGGAAAATTGCATTTACTGCCAGCAGGCCCATCACGAAACCTTGTTGTCCGTAGGCGTAAAAGATGCGGTCAATTCGTGCCGTACGCCGGGATAGGTCAGACGGACGGAGGTGATACAGGAACCGCCTGAGGACGTTTCCCGTTCAATGACCAGACAGGGAGCGCCCTCGTCTATTTGCAGCAGAAGCGCCGTGCGCGCATCCGCCGCTGCCGCGCGGATCTTGTGCCGGGCGTTGCTCCAGGGTACCTGTTCCAGCAGCCACGGCCCCGGCGCGACCGATTCAAAACTCTCGCTAGCCGCCAGCGGCGCTGCGGCAAGATTGATAAGCCTGTTCTCCAGACAGAACGGCAGCCCCCCGGCCAGATGCAGACAATCCAGTTCCAGCACCGTCATGCGCGGGGACGCGGCAAAACAGCAGATATCGGCCTTGCGCGTTTTACGGCGGGCGCGACTGAGAAGGACGTATCCATAGGACATACCCATGGACCGCACTTCGTTTTCAATTTCAGGAATCGCAAGAACCGCCGACTGTGCCCTCGGCTGGGCCACCCGGCTACCCGCCCTTCTCCGCCGCTCAATAAGGCCCGCTTGCACCAACTGGTTCAGCGCTTTACTGACCGTCATGCGGGAGCAATTATACGTCTCGGCCAGTTCCGTCTCAAAGGGTAGCGCCTGTCCGGGCGGCCAATCCCCCGAAAGAATGTGGCTTTCAATATCGCGCAGGATAATTTCGTGCAGAGGACGTTTTTTTTCTTTGCTCACAGCGGCCCGCAGTCGGTGCCTGTTCCGGCGGTTTCCCTTTGGCGGGGCCGCGTCGGCACTCTGAGTATCAGGTTTGGTCGGGGTGAATTTCTTCACAGCGCAGCAGCTCGTACCGCGCATAAGCATACGCTTAAGCTTTGCTGCAAATTCATTATGGCTAGACATATCAAAAAAAAATGCTTCTGCCAAACAGGGCGGAAGCATTTGGAATTTTCGTAACCAGCACACGGTGTTATGTCGGTCGGTCTATTTTTCTGTCTCCTTGCCCATCAAGCCGACGAACAAGACATCCATCCGGGTCACGTCGAGTTTCTGCATCATGACAGCGCGGCCCGCTTGTCGCACAGCGGCTTTTCGCATAGTATCCAACACATATCCCACACCAAACAAAGGACATGCGCCATGAATACCGAAGCCCTGAAGGCCCTGAAAGAACGCAGAAGCATCCGCACATTCAAACCGGAACAGGTTCGGGAAGAAGACCTGGCCCCTGTTCTTGAAGCCGCCACCTATGCACCCAACGGCAAGGGGCAGCAACCGTGCATCATCATCGCCGTCCAGAACCCGGACGACGTGAATACTCTCAGAAAAATGAACGCGGCCGTCATGGGCACGAATACAGATCCCTACTACGGCGCACCCACTATCCTTCTGGTGCTCTGTGATACATCCAGCGCCACGCCCGCGGAAAGCGGCAGCGCGGTCATGACCTATCTTGTGACGGCGGCTCATGCGGCCGGGCTCGGCACCTGCTGGATTCACCGGGAAAAGCAGATGTTCGACAGCCCTGAAGGCAAGGCGCTCCTCAAAAAGTGGGGTGTCAGCGGCGAGTATGTCGGCGTCGCGGGCTGCGCTCTGGGCTATATTGACGGGGAAGCGCCCAAGGCAGCGCCCCGCAAGGAAAATTACGTCATCCGGGTGTGATGGCGTAAGCCGCCCCCTGTTACCAACAACACAACGCAAGAAACCCGGCGAGTATTCGCCGGGTTTCTTTTTCCGGTGGCCGGGAGGGCAAGGACCGGAAGAAAAGATTCCGGGGAGGCTTCAGCTCCCCCCGCAGCATGCCGCCGCGCTTATCCCGTAACGCGCACGAGCAGAAGGGCCACCTGTGCGATGAATACGGCAAGGCCGATACTGCCGAGACAAATCTGCAATTCAAGGCAGGAAGGCTTGTACACGGGCTTTTCTTCCCACTGCGAATACGGAGCGGGCAGTTGCGCGCTTTCCTGCAATCCCTTCACCAGATGCATCTTTTCCCAGGCCAGGATAAGGAGCGAAAGGAACCCGCCTATGGAGGCAACCCAGGGGCAGCCGCCATATACGCCGCCCAGAGCCAGCAGAATCACCAGTCCGTCCGCCGGGAACAACGGACTGAACCATGCCCGGATGCCGGATTTTTCTGGACGCTGACGAGCGAAGCAGGCCGCCGCGTGCGTAAAGGCGGCAAAAAACGATGCCGCGAGGAAAATTTCAGCCCGTCCCTCTTCGGCTCCGAGGCTGAGCGCCAGCAAGCCCGCGCCGCTCCAGACGGCTCTCGCAATGATTTCAAG
>JAJDHY010000069.1 GCA_030266385.1 Desulfovibrio sp. OttesenSCG-928-I05 | reverse complement strand
GATGTGGCGGCTAACGTGCCCCCGAATACAGCGGCCGGTTCCGGCGCGGGCATGGCGTCCATGGGAATCCGCCCTTCGCTCAAGGTCGCGTACCACCAGCAATGCATGAGCTGTCACCAGCGCATGGATATCACGTATCCGGCAGATACCGATTGCACGGCCTGCCACAGCAAACGCGCCCCGGCGTCCTGAGGAGTCTTTGATGCATCGCAGAAACTTCCTGAAACTCCTGGGTATCACCGGCGGTGTTGCCGCCGCCTCGGGCACGGGCATCCATAAGGCCTCGGCCGCTTCCGCCGCTTCGGTGAAGCGGAATCCCGACGCCGTCGGCGTGCTGCACGATTCAACCCTTTGCATCGGCTGCCGCCGTTGCGAAGAAGCCTGTGCGGTGGTCAACAACCGCCCCGGTCCGGAAAAGCCCTATGACAACCGGGCTGTGCTCGATACGAAACGCCGTCCTTCGGTGGATAGCTACACGGTGGTCAACAAGTACCCCGGCCAGGGCGCGCGTCCCGTGTTCCGCAAAACGCAGTGCAATCACTGTCAGGAACCCGCCTGCGCCTCGGCCTGTTTCGTCAAGGCCTTCACCAAGACGCCCGAAGGGCCGGTTGTGTACGATCCCAGCCTCTGCGTGGGCTGCCGCTACTGCATGATCGCCTGTCCCTTCACCATTCCTTCCTATGATTATGACAAGGTGCTGAACCCGCTGGTGCATAAATGCACGCTCTGCGCGCCGCGTCTGGCCGAAGGCAAACAGCCCGGCTGTGTGGAAGTCTGCCCCACCGGCGCGCTGCTTTTCGGCAAACGCGAAGAGCTGCTTGATATCGCCAGAAAGCGCATCGCCGACGCCCCCGGCAAGTACGTGAAACATATTTACGGCGAAAAGGAAGTGGGCGGCACCAACTGGCTCTACCTTTCGCCCGTGCCGCACGAAGAACTGGGCCAGCCCGTGCTGGATGCCACATCCGTACCGGAGCTTACGTCCGGGGCGCTCGGTTCCGTACCCATGATCGCCGGGTTGTGGCCCGTGCTGCTGACCGGGGCCTGGGCCATTACCCGCCGCAAGGAAAAGGTATCTGAAGAAGAGCGCGAGTCCGCTGTTTCCGCCGCGCTGGCCAAGGCCAGTGCCGCGAACGCGGAAGAACTGCGCAAAGCTCTGGAAAAGGCCGCCAAGGACAAGGAAAACGCCCTTGCCAAGGCTGAAAAGGACAAGGAAGCCGCTGTGGCCGCCGCTCTGGCGGAAGCGAAAGCCGCGTGCGAAGCGGCAGCGGATAATGCCGGGGGCACGGATGCCGCCGGACAGGAACAAGCTGCTGACGCGGCCAATGCCGGGACCAAGGACGGAGGGGAAAGCTGATGCGCGGCCTGATACGCAAACTGAAAACGCTTCCCATCCCCACGCTCCGCGAAGCCGTGGATTTTGGACGCGATACGCTGCTCTCCATCCCCCGCACGCCGGGCAACTACCTGACCGCAGCAATCCTGCTGCTCGGCGGGCTGGTGACGATCTTGCGTTTCACCATCGGCATCGGCGGGGTTACAAACCTGGACGATGCGAACCCCTGGGGCATCTGGATCGCCTTTGACCTGCTCTGCGGCGTGGCCCTTGCAGCCGGTGGCTATACCACGTCCGCCGCCTGTTATCTTTTCGGACTCAAACGCTACCACGGGGCTGTGCGCCCGGCCATACTCACGGCCTTTCTCGGCTACGCCTTCGTGGTTATAGCGCTGCACTTTGACGTGGGCCAGCCCTGGCGGCTGGTGTATCCCATCTTCCTGTCACAGGGGACGACCTCCGTGCTGTTTGAAGTGGGACTCTGCGTCTTTATTTACCTCTGCGTGCTGTTCACTGAATGGACGCCCGCCGCGTTCGAGTGGCTGGACGGACGTTTCGCCTGGTTCGACGGTTTCATCAACTGGCGGAAAATCCGCAATTTCGTGGTCAGGCTGACCATTCCCCTGACCATTCTCGGCGTCATCCTTTCCACCATGCACCAGTCGTCTCTGGGCGCGCTCTTTCTGACCAGCCCCGGCAAGCTCCATCCCTTGTGGTATTCGAGTTTCCTGCCGGTGTTCTTCTTTGTGTCCAGCATGTTCGCGGGACTTTCCATGGTCATTTTTGAAGGCGGCCTCGCGCATGCCGGGCTGCATGACAAAATGGACCAGGCGCATCTTGATTCCAGCCATGAAGTGGCGTTCGGCTTTGCCAAGGCGGCCTCGTTCATCATGGCGGGCTATTTCTGCATGCGGATTTTCGACCTGGCCATGAGCAACAACTGGGCCTACCTGGCGACCGGCTACGGCATACTGTATCTGGTAGAGCTTTTCGGCTTCGTGATCTTCCCCTGCTTCCTCTTTGCCATGGGGAGCCGGGAAAAGAAGCTGTGGCTCGTCCGTTTCGGCGCGGTCATGGCCATACTCGGCATCGTGCTGAACCGTTTCATCGTCTGCCTGATCGCCTTCAACTGGCAGTTGCCGTCCGACGAACGGTATTTCCCGAGTATCATGGAAGTGATTGTTTCTGTCTTCATCGTCACCTGCATCGTGACGGCGTACCGGCTGATCTGCCACTTCCTGCCCATTCTGCACGAGCACCCGGATTACAAGGACGCCCATTGATCATATGATCCGGCTCTTCCGGGAAAGGATATTCTATGGAACCGACCACGTTCTCTTCGCTTCAGGACTTTATGCTTCACTCCAAAAC
This sequence comes from Desulfovibrio sp. OttesenSCG-928-I05, assembly GCA_030266385.1. Lineage (GTDB taxonomy): Bacteria > Desulfobacterota > Desulfovibrionia > Desulfovibrionales > Desulfovibrionaceae > JAJDHY01. The sequence goes on along the minus strand of JAJDHY010000069.1, from coordinate 5,955 downwards.
CATCACCTATGTGCTGATGGGCGGAGGCCTCGTGGGGCTGGCCTGCTTCTGGTATTTCCTCTGCGGCCGCGACAAGGATATCAAACGTTTTTGACGGACGCTGATGCCCCGGACCTCTGATTCCGGATAGATACGGAGTTTTGCATATGCGCGATGTGTATAGCTTGCTGACGGGACCGCTGTTGGGCATATCCCTGTTGGTGTTTTTCGGCGGGATGGCCTGGAGGATATTCTGGTATATCAAGGGGCTGGACTGGCGGCTGGAACGGGTGGCTTACAGGCCCTATATGAAACGGGGGCTCAAGGGCGCCGTGCAGTCCATATGGCGCTGGCTTGTGCCGTACGGAACCCATTCCTGGCGGCAGCATCCCTTTTTTGCCGGGGCGTTTTTTTTGTTCCACCTCGGCGCGATTTTTGTGCCGCTTTTTCTCGCCGGGCATATGGTCATCATGGAACGCCAGCTGGGTTTTTCTCTTCCCGCGTTGCCGCAGATCGTATCGGATGTGCTGACGCTGGGGACCATCGCGGCGGGCGGGTTTATCATCGCGCGTCGTCTGGCTCTTCCGGAAGTGCGCATTCTGACCACGTTGTACGATTATTTCATTCTCTGCCTTTCGCTCGCGCCCTTTGTGACGGGCTTTCTGGCGGCGGCCAACGCGCCGGGCTACGATTTCTGGCTTCTGCTGCACATCCTGTGCGGTGAGCTGTTCCTTATTCTCGCGCCGTTCACCAAGCTGTCGCATATCGCGCTGTTCTTTATGTCCCGCGGGCAACTCGGGATGGATTACGCCATCAAGCGCGGCGGTGAATTCAGAGGAACCAGCTTCCCCTGGTAAGATACATGTAACCTGACCTCCCCCAGTTGCGGCCCCCAGTTGCGGGGGCCGGGGGGAATATCCCCCCGGCGGGAGAGTCCGGGAAGGCAGCGTCCTTCCGGCCGTCGGCGGCATCCCCACATATCCGAGGAGCGCATCATGCCTCAAGGCACCTTATGCAACCGTCAGCCCATTACTACTGAAGAAGCCCTTAAAACGCTGCTGGCCGACAAGGGCGGGGCCATATACTATCAGGAAATGAAAGAGCTGGACGTGGATACGGACCTGCTCTGGGATACGGTGCAAAAAACCTGCAAGTCCCGCACGCGCACCTGGCTTGAAATTTGCGCCCACTGCGGCATGTGCGCGGACAGCTGCCTTTTTTACCGCTGTAGCGGGCGTGATCCGGAACAGGTGCCCGCGTACAAGATTCAGTCCACGCTGGGCGAGATCGTCAAGCGCAAGGGCAGGGTGGATAACGCCTTCATGCGCCGGGCCATGGATTATGCATGGGGCCGCTGCACCTGCTGCAACCGCTGCGGCACCTTCTGCCCTCACGGCATCGACATGGGGGTCATGTTCAGTTATTTGCGCGGGCTTTTGTACTCTCAGGGTTTTGTGCCGTGGGAAATGAAAATCGGCGCGGGCATGCACCGGGTGTACAAGGCCCAGATGGACGTGACCAGCGAAGATTTTGTGGATACCTGCGAATGGATGGCCGAGGAAACCGAAGAAGAATGGCCGGGCCTCTGCATCCCCGTGGACGAGGAAAACGCGGAAGTCATGTACACGCTGAACGCCCGCGAACCCAAACACTACCCTGAAGATCTGGCCCAGGCCGCCATTCTGTTCCACCTTGCCGGGGTGAAGTGGACTGTCCCTTCGGAAGGATGGGAACAGACATCCCTTTCCATGTTCGCCGGGGACTGGGAAGCGTGCCGCCAGCAGGTGACGCACGTGTTCGACGCCATTGAGCGCCTGAACCCGCAACTCGTCATCGGCACGGAATGCGGCCACGCGCACCGGGGCACGGTTATCGAAGGCCCCTACTGGGCGGGACGCCCCGATGGCAAAGCGCCGAGGCCGTACATCCATTATGTGCAGTGGCTGGCCCAGATGCTGCGCGAAGGCCGTATTCGCATCGACCCTGCCAAGAAAATTAAAGAACCCTGCACCTTGCAGGATTCCTGCAACTATGTGCGCAACCACGGGCTTGCCAATTATACCCGTGAAATCATGAGCTATATCGCGGAAGATTACCGCGAAATGGCCCCGAACCGTGAAAACAACTACTGTTGCGGCGGCGGCGGCGGGCTTAACGGTATCGGCCGTTACAGAAAAGAGCGCAACAAGGTGCTCATGACCAAGCGGGATCAGATACTTGCCACCGGGGCCAGTCTGGTGATAGCACCGTGCCATAACTGCTGGGATGCCATCAGGGATCTGGAGGAAGAGTACCACATCGGTATCAAGTGGTCCTTCCTGAAACCGCTGATTATCAGCATGGCGATTGTGCCCGACCATTTGAAGCCTCAGGACGGGGATGACGAATAGTCCTCCTGCCCGGTCCGGCGATGTTTTGTTGCGGATTGTTGTATGAAGTTTACCACACGCAGCCGTTACGGCACGCGCCTTCTTATGGATATCGCGCTGAACGAGGAAGAAGGCCCCGTTTCCCTGCGGGATATCGCACAACGGCTTGAGGTCTCCCAGAAGTACCTGGAGAAGCTTTCGCGGATCCTGCGCGAAGCCGGATATATAGAAAGTATGGTCGGTGCGCTGGGCGGGTATTCCCTCAAGGTGCACCCTTCGGCCATACGCATGGGCGACGTGGTGTTTCTGCTGGAAAACGGCACGCATGAAAGGGGAGAGCGTCCTCTTTCCCTGCCCGCGTTTTGCGAGCGTAAAGAAACGTGCATCACGCGCAATATCTGGCAGCGGGCCATTGAAGCCATGCGCGATACCCTGAACGCCATTTCGCTGGAAGACATGCTGCGCGACGCCTGCTTCTGCCCGCCCGACGGCTGCGAAGTGGCCTTTGCCTCCCTCGGCGTGCCCGCGCCGCACTCTCCGAAAAAATAAGCGGCTGTACCCAGTCGGATATGATAGCCCGGTGCCGTACGACGGCACCGGGCTTTTGTATGAACAAAGGGCGTTCGTAAAATATAACATGAAAACAAATGGATAGTGGAGTTACGAACAGCCTGTTCCTTCAATGGGAACAGGCTGTTCGTAATGTGGCTGCATGCGATCTTGTTTCCAGGTTATCAGCCGACGGCGCTTTTCCGGGCATGTACCCGTGAGGCCGGGCAGGGCGAAGGCAGAGGACAAAAGATAGTGTGAACAGGTATCAGCAGAGGCTCAAAGAAAAAGGCCGGAGGGCGAACCCTCCGGCCAGTCAATACGCTGCGGCGCAGCGGGATATTACTGCTCTTCGATGGTAATGGCGTTTTGTTCGCACACTTCCACGCAGGATTCACAGCCAAGGCATTCTTCGGGGCTGACAGCCACGGCCTTGCCGTCTTTCATTTCGTACACTTCGGTGGGGCACACATCGACGCATTCGGAATCGCCGGTACACTTGGCGGCGTCCACAATAACATTCCAGCCCATTGCATCCTCCAGGATTGGCTTGATAGTAATCGTCATGGCGGCTGGAAACCGTTTCCAGAGCCGCAGTACGTAGTTCGCTGATAGCCGCCAAGGGGGTGGGTGTCAAGCATGGAATCATTTGATAACCACTTTCATTTACTGGTCTTTTAACCGAATCGTGGCTTTGGGACCATATATGCCCGTTTTTGCTCATTATCCTGACGGCATAGGGGAATGTGGGGCGCTACGCCCTTTTGCCGGGCGGGGGGAGCGGGCTGTCTTTTCTTGCGGGAGGGGCTCTTTTCAGAAATATCGTCGCCCCGGAACAGGAAAATATATTATTTTTTATGAAAATGTGCCCGGAATTGGCGCGAACGTCCCTCAAACTGTTCAGACTGAGTGAAAATTTGTTAATAATTAAGATAGTAAGACGTCTTGCTTATACCGGAAGCTGGGTATAGGTATTTATATCACACCCACCCTTTAGAACCGCTCTGGAGGATACTAGCATGCTTCGAATTTCCCGTCTTTTTGCCGCGCTCGCTATCGTGAGCCTTGTCGCCTCTCCTGTTATGGCGGCTGAAACCTTGAACGCCTACACCATCATGCCCGAGAAATACGCATCCCAGATCACCAGGGCTTTCACCGAGAAAACCGGCATCAAGGTGAACTTTGTGCGTTTCGCGGCGGGTGAGGCGCTTGCCCGTCTTGTGGCCGAAAAGAACAACCCGCAAGTGGATGTTCTCATCGGCGGCCCGGCTGATACCTACGAAGCCGGGATCAAGGAAGGCCTTTTTGAAGCCTATCTGCCCGAAGGACTCGGCGTACCCGAGGAATTCCGTTCCAAGGACGGCTACTGGATCGGCTATGGCCTGATTCCCCTTATTTTCATGACGAACACCAACTTCCTGGAAAAGAACGGGCTTGAAGCGCCCCAGTCCTGGCAGGATCTTCTGAACCCGGCGTACAAGAACGGCTTGCAAATGGCCGACGCCCGCACATCCGGCACCGCCACCGAACGTATCTACGCCCTGGTGAAGTGCTACGGTGAAGACGAAGCCTTCGCGTACCAGAAGAAGCTCCACCAGAACATCCAGCTGTACACCAAGTCCGGTCAGGGCGGCGCCATGCCCATCGCTTCCGGTCAAGCCGCTTCCGGCATCTTCTATCTTGTGGATGCGCTGGATGTGCAGCAGCAGGGCTACCCCGTGGTTATTTCCTACCCCGGTGAAGGCACCACCTACGGCATCGACGCCATCGGCATCATCAAGGGCGCAAAGAACATGGACGCCGCCAAGAAGTTCGTGGACTGGTCCTCCAGCGTTGATTTCGCCAACCTGATGATGGAAAAGAAGATCAACTATGTGCCCGTGCACAAGGATGCCACGATCACTGACCCGGTCCTCGACATGAGCCAGCACAAGTTCTTCAGCGCGGACGCCGAATGGAAGGGCGCCAAGCGTAAGGAATATGTGGATCGCTGGATCAGCGAAGTCATTCAGTAGATTGAATTAAAGCCGCTGTGCGGCCCGGCGGGACCGGAGGGGCGCTGCCCCTCCGCCCGCCTGAGATGCTTCCCCTTTCCTTTGGCGCGTAACGGCGAAACGCGATTTCGGCTACGCCCACGTCTGCGGGGTGGGTGGCGTTGCTCCGCCCTTCGGCGGCATGCTTTTTTTACAGGAGTTTCCATGGCGCGTGCATTAAGTTCTCCCCCCGGGCAGGGGAGGTTTGCAGGGCCTGAACCGGGGATGATCAAAAACCCCACGCTGGTTCCTGTCCTGACCCTGCTCTGGATTATTTTGATTGTTTTTGTGCTGTACCCGGCATTGAAACTTCTGTTCGTCACCTTCACCGCGGCGGACGGGGGCTTTTCCCTGCAAAATTTCTCCGGCATATGGAAAAGCGCCTATGACCGCCAGGCTTTGTGGAACAGCCTGTTCCTGGGCGTTACCGTGGCGTTTTCCGGCACGTTCCTCGGGTTTTGCTTTGCGTATTTGACGGTACGCATGAAAATCCCGGCCTTTCTCAAGTGGGTCATCGCCACGCTGACCCTGTTGCCGCTTATTTCCCCGCCTTTCACCAGCAGTGTGGCCCTGACGCTGGCGCTCGGCCCCAACGGCATTATCCTGACCTTTCTGGGGATTCCCCAGATTACCTTTTACGGGTTCTGGGGCACCTGGATAGCGGAAACGCTGACGTATTTCCCCGTGGCCTATCTGGCGCTGGCGGCTGTGCTGGTATCGCTTGACCCCAGCATGGAAGACGCGGCGCTTTCGCTCGGTTCCAGCCCCTGGCGGGTGTTCACCACGGTAACGCTGCCCATGTGCACACCGGGTGTCGCCAACTCGCTTCTGCTCCTGTTCGCCAACTCGCTGGCCGACTTTGCGACGCCTCTGGTGCTTGCGGGGCACACGTTTCCGGTACTGCCGACCCAGGCGTACCTGCAAATTACCGGCCTGTATGATCTGCGAGGCGGCGCGGCGCTTTCCTTCCTGCTACTGATCCCGGCGCTGGGCGCGTATTTGCTGCAACACTACTGGGTGAGCCG
>JAJDHY010000068.1 GCA_030266385.1 Desulfovibrio sp. OttesenSCG-928-I05 | reverse complement strand
TCGCCGCCAGAGCATGTAAACTTTTTCAAAGCTACAATGCTCTAGCACACGGGCCGCTGCACTGATGCGGCTATGACCTATCTGCCAAGGAAACACATGGCTGCTTCCACCTCACCTTTTTCCTCCACATTGTTTTCCGGTGAAAATCGGGAAAAATGGCTTGCCCAGTTGCCGGAAATCATGGCCGCCGGGCGTATCGGCCTGTGGGAACTGCACGTCCACAAAGAAAGCGGCGGCACCATGTGGGTTGACGCCACCTTACGCGAATCCTTCGGGTTTGAAGCCGACCGCCCGTATGACTGGGATCATTATCTGGACCATCTCTGTCACCCCGAAGACCGCGAGAAAATCGAGCATAATATCGCCATGCTCGCGGCGGCTCCCGGAACCGAGCTCACTGCGGATTACCGGCTCTGGAACCCCGTACATGAATCATGGCGCTGGATCAGGGCCTTTTGCAAATCATTCCCTCCCGATTCGCCGGGCGGCATGGACAGCATAGTTATCCGGGGCGGCGCGCAGGATATCCATGAGCAGGTGGAAATCCATATAGGCATGCAGCGGGCCCAGCAGGAAACCTTGCAGACCATCGCCCTGCAACGGGCCGTCCTTGAACAGCAACTTGCCGAACGAACCGACCTGCTGCGACAGATAGAGCAACGCATCGGCGCCATCATGGGGAGTGATTCCCTGGCGGGGTTTCACAGTACACTGGCGGATCATCTGACGGACCAGCCGGATACCCGCGAAAAGCACCAGAAAAACGGCGAACGGCTTGCCGATGACGATATGGAAGCCTTTCTCGGTGCCGATCTGAACCAGGCCTTTGATCTGATCACCCGCAAGCTCGATTGGTACAAGGCTGTTATCGATAATATCCCCTTCCCCATTTCCGTCACCGACCGGGACAGGCGCTGGATGTACCTGAACCGCGCAGGGCTTGAAGTCGCCGGAGCGCAGTCTCTTGCCGAGGTGGAAGGAAAACCCGCCGAGTTCTGGGGCGAAAATGACGCCGCCATTCAGGGCAGCCGGCATGATGTCATCAGTCACGAAGAAACCCCGCGTGATTTCAGCATTTTCCAACCCCGCCTGAAGCGTTTTTTTCAAGGACAGGCCGCCTACCTCAGCGACCGTCACGGCGTGCGGCTTGGCTATATTGAAGCCATGCAGGACGTGACCCGGGTTCATGAGGCGGACGAACGCACCCGCATCATGTTCGACGCCATGCCGCTTTCCTGCAATTTCTTTGACGAAGAAATCCGTAATATCGACTGCAACCTTGAAGCGCTGCGCCTGTTCGGTTTTTCCAGCAAACAGGACTATCTGGACAACTTTTCTTCCCTTTCCCCGGAATACCAACCCGATGGGACGCATTCCGAAACCATGATAAAGGAATACGTCGCCCGGACCTTTGAAAGCGGCAGGACACGGCGGGAATGGATGCACTGCCACCGGGACGGCTCCCTTATTCCCTGCGAGATCACCCTTGTCCGGGTCAAATGGCGCGACAGGTTTATCGTGGTCAGTTACATCCATGATCTGGGCGACCTCAAATCGACCCAGGAAGAACTGGACAAGGAACGCCTGCTGTTGAAGCGCGTGCTGGATACCAGCCCGGTATCCCTGGTCATTATGGTTGACGACGTGGTCCGCTTCGCCAACCCCCATACCACGGCCTTTATCGGCGCCACCGTTGGCGATTCCGTCGACGAATTCATCGAAAACAAACAGGAACTGATCGCGCTGCGCAGGGAACTGCGGAAAACCGGCCTGATCAACTGGCGGCCCATCACCCTGCGCACCCGCAGGGGCGAAACCAAGCATGTGATCGTCACATCCTTTGCCACCGAATATTACGGCGAAAACGCCTATATGAACTGGCTGGTGGATGTCACGGACATGCGGGAAAAAGAAATAGAACTGCGCAAAGCCCGCGACGCGGCCGAAGAAAGCGCCAACGCCAAGAGCGAATTCCTCGCCAACATGAGCCACGAAATACGCACGCCCATGAACGCGGTGCTCGGCATGCTCCATCTCATCCTGCGGACGGAATTGAGTGAAAAGCAACACGATTACATGGAAAAAGCGGAACTGTCCGCCAAAGCCCTGCTCCGCGTGATTAACGACATCCTCGACTTTTCGAAAATCGAGGCGGGCAAGCTGGAAATGGAAGAGGCCGAATTCACCCTCAGTTCCGTTCTGGACAGCGTCAGCGCCGTGATCATGCAGAAGATGAACGAAAAAGGGCTGAAATATGCCGTCAACGTCCCGCACAACCTGCCCCCGGCCCTTGTGGGCGACCCGCTCCGGCTCGGCCAGATATTGACGAACCTGACAGGCAACGCGGTAAAATTCACGGAAAAAGGCTCCGTCCGGCTGGATGTCCGCCTTGCCACGCGCAGCGACGCAGACGTCACCCTGCTCTTCACCGTTTCGGATACGGGCATCGGCATGGAAGAAAGCCAGGTGAGCGGGCTCTTTTCCGCTTTCTCCCAGGCTGATACCTCCACAACCCGGCGCTACGGCGGCACGGGTCTTGGACTCGCCATCAGCAAAAATCTTGTGGAAATGATGGGCGGACGGATCTGGTGCGAAAGCGTGCCCGGTAAAGGGAGCGATTTTCACTTCACCGCCCGCTTCGCCATCCCCGAAGTGGTCCGTGACGTAAGCAGCGGCACCTTGTCACATCGCACGGTTCTGGTGCTGGGGGATGACCCGCTTACCCTCCACGAAATCCGCCGCATGCTCATAACCATGGGCTGCACCGTGCTGGTTCAGGATTGCGCCGAAAGAGCGCTGCATACCCTGCGCGCCGTCCCCTGCGATTTCCTCATTCTGGACTGGAAGCGCCCCATCAGGGCCAACCTGGAGACCGTCAGCTATCTGCGGGAAAACCTGCCCGATTCATTCCCCCCCACCATTGCCATGATGCCGAAGGGTAACAGCGCCTTTGCCGCGCAGGCGCAGGAGGCGGGCATAGCCCATATACTTTTCAAACCGCTTACCCCGTCATCCCTGCATGATACGCTGGCGGCAGCCGCTTCGGGCGAAAGAGCGCCCCGGCCCGCCGAATCGGCCACGGCGGATGGTTCCGCCCAGATCGACCGGCTTGTCGGGCGTCGCATCCTGCTGGTCGAAGATAACGAGATCAACCAGCTTGTTGCCAGCGAAATACTGGAAGGGGCCGCCATACACGTGGATATCGCCGGTAACGGGCGCGTGGCGCTGGAAAAGCTTGCCGCGAACGAATACGATCTTGTGCTCATGGATATCCAGATGCCGGAAATGGATGGGCTCAGCGCGGCCCGCGCCATCCGGCAGCAGGAAAAATTCCGCACCCTGCCCATCCTGGCCATGACCGCCCACGCCATGTCCGGCGACCGCGAACGCAGCTTCAACGCCGGGATGAACGATCACGTCACCAAACCCATTGACGCGGCGGAACTCTTTGCCGCCCTCATCCGCTGGATGCCGGAGTAAACACCCTGTCGGGCCGGTCGGGAAAAGCTCAGGCGGTCCTTCCGTCTTTCAGATGCAGTTCATGCGTGATGCAGGCAGGAATGTCGGCGTCATGGTGACTGACGTAGATGATCTGGATGCCCCGGGCGGCGGCGCTGTTCACAGCGGATAGAAAAAGAGCGCGGGACGGCGCGTCGAGGCCGGAACAGGGTTCATCCAGCAGCAGGATACGGGGAGAACCCACAAGCGCCCTGGCCAGAAAAAAACGCCGGGCGGTACCGCTGGAAAGGCGGCTCAGAGGCGTATCCTTTTCATGCATGAGGCCGAGCAGTTCAAGCCAGTGCAGCACTTTTTCCCATTCCGTACGGCGCAGATTCCGCCAAATCCCGACACTGCCGTCAAATCCCGTGGCGGCCAGTTCCGCGCCGGTCAGATCATAGCTATACGTGGCCTGCAAACGGTCGGAAAGATAGGCAAGGCGCTTTTGCACCAGCGACAGCGGCGGATGCTTTTTACCGAACAAGCGGTACGTGCCGCCCCAGGCGGCCTGTTCCAGCCCGGCGAGCAGGCGCAGCAGCGTGCTTTTGCCCGAGCCGTTAGCGCCGCTGATGCGCCAGTTTTCACCGGGCAGCACGCGCCAGTGTATGCCATGCAGAATATGCTCCCGCTCGATGAACACATCCACATTTTCCAGTTCCAGTACGGGCACAGATTGTTTACTCCGGGAAGCGCACTTGCGGGGAGATTCAGCAGGATCAGCCAGGGCAGGAGATGCCGGAGGGGCCGTGAAGCCGACCGGAGAAGCGGCGGGATCCCCGGCGGGGAACAGCGTGGAAATATCCGGCAGGCCGGACAAAGGCCCCTGATAGACGGAGCGCCCCCCTTCAAGGCACAGCGCATGGGTGACGACCGGTGCTATGTCTTCCATACGGTGCGCGGAGCACACGAGCGCGGCGCGGGAGGCGGCGGCTTCGACGGCGGCGCGCATGGCGTCACGCGCACGCGCATCCAGCCCGTCAAAGGGTTCATCCAGCAACAGCAGGCGCGGTGCGGTGACCAGCGCCCGGGCCAGCAGCAGCAAGCGCAACTGCCCCTGCGAAAGCGCCCCCACGCCTTTATCCAGCAGCGCCCCCGCGCCAAGCTGCCGGGCCATGGCAAGCGCCCTGTCTTTTTCTTCTTCCGAGGGATGCGACGGGAAAAAGCTGTCCCCGTACCCGGAAAGCACCAGTTCAAAACCGGGCATGGACCAGCCCTGCGTATCACAAAGCCGCGAAAACGCCCGGTGCAGTTCCCCGGATACAATGCGGGCATATGGACGGGCCATCAGGGGCGATGTTTCCGGCGTGCCGTCAAAGTTCCACTGGCGGACAGGCCGAACCGGGGCTGCCGTTTCGCCGTCGTCCGCGTCCCTGGCCGCGACGGGCCATAGTTCCCCACGCAGCAACCGCAGGAAGGTGGACTTTCCCGCGCCGTTACCTCCAAACAGCGCCCAGTGCTGGCCCGGCCACAGGGACCAGCTGAGGCGATCCAGCGCGATCTTCCCGCCATAGCGGACGGATGCGTCATGCAATTCGATCAGCGGAGCAGCCGCAAGGGGGGATGGAAGCGGGGATTGGGCCGGAGCGTCCGGCGGCGCGGGAGAATGTGAAGATGCCATGGAGAAAACGCCCGGCAGCGGGTCAGATAAAGGAACGGAACTGCATGACGCGCTGCTCGAACCACACGCTTTGCGTGTACCCGAAAGACTTCGCGTAGGCCGCCAGCTCGTCAAATCCGAAGGCGACATCGCCCGTTGCATGGGAATCCGAACCGAAACTTATCGGTAAATTGATCGACGCAGCACAGCGCATCAGGGGCGGCGCGGGGTATGGTTCACCCAGCCCCTTGCGCAGGGCGGCGGATGAAACTTCCATGGCCATGCCGCATTCTTTCATGGCCACAAGGGCCTTTTCCACCAGAGCGAGGGATTCCGGCTTTTCCAGCCAGGCGTGGAAGGCGTCTTTCTTGAACAGTTTGACCAGATCCGGGTGGGCGGCGATCTGAAACAGCCCGGTCCGCGCCATGCGTTCCAGATCTTCATAATACCGGGCGAAATGCGTTTCGCAGGCGGCCGGAGAAAGATCGGCCCATTCCGCGGCGGAACCGTCAAAGCCCCAATGTCCCTGAAAATGCAAGCCGCCGATCACGTAGTCAAAAGGCTGGGCCGCACAGGCCGCACGGGCGAAGTCTTCTTCTGCCGGGATATAATCCTGTTCCAGCGCCAGCAGCACGCGCATTTTTCCCCGGTACCGCTCCTGTTCCGCCCGCACTTCCTCTATATAGGAAGGGAAACCGGCAGCCAGTTTTTCCTGGTAGTCCGTGGCGTAGCGGTACCCTGCCGGGCGCAGTGAATGCTCGGAAAAGCCGAATACGGCAAGCCCTTTGGCAAAGGCGGCCGCCGCCATGGCTTCGACCGTATCTTTGGCATGGGAATACAAGGTATGGCTGTGCAGATCGGCCGTGATCATGAAAACTACTCTTTGGGGTGCGTCAGCACTTGCGAAAGCGCTTTGCCCACGGCTTCCTGCAAGTCATCATCCCGGACCGGGTCACGCAGCACGATGGTGCCCGACTGGGCGTAGCGTGCCGGAATGAGGTTCAGGGCCAGGGCGTACGCGTCACGCAGAGCCCGCACCGGAATATCCGGGTTACCCAGTTCTTCGAGGGCGCTGCGCATTTTGGCAATGACCCTGATCTCATTACGGTTGCGGACGTCAAAAAGATCCACATTGCCGATCATGTACCGTTCGGAACTTTTGCTCATGAAACCTCCCGGCGGGGCGCTACGCCCCCTTGCCGCAAATTGTGGCAGATGAAAAAGTGTTCCGCCGGACAGGCCGGACTGATTAGACAGGCCAGACAGGCCGGGCTTGTCAGGCTGGCGGAACAGCTATGCTAACCGTTTCAAGTTTCAGTATATCACAGGTTCTTGTAACAGGGGAAGCGGGCAAAAGGCAAGATGTGCGGGCGCGCCGCACGGCCGGGGGCGTTGGAGGGCCAAAACGCTCCCGGCTTGACGTGGTGACGGAATGGGAGCAATTGAAAGGGGGCGCTTCCTCAATAAACGGAACAGCGCGGAATTATTGCAAGAGGGTATTGTAATGCGGCCTTTTCATCAGGGGCAACTCGATTTTTTCTGCGGGATCTATGCGGTAATCAACGCGCTTGATTTCCTGTACGGTCTGCCTCTTGCCCGGTCGCGCGAAATTTTCGCGGATACCCTTGAAGAACTTTCCGCGCAACCCGATCTGTGGCAGGCAACCCTACGCAATCACACGGATTTTTACTGGTTGCCGCCCTATGTTCTTTCCCGTGCCCGCGAGCGTTATTCCTACGGTCTTACTGTCATCCGCCCTTTTCCGGGGCCTGATTTCAACGGAACGCCGGGTACGGAAGACGCCCTGCCCCCGAGCTGTCTGGATCTGGAAAGCGCGACGCGGTTGCGGGACGGGTATGATTGCGTCGGGTTGGGGCGGGACGAATTATGGCGTCATCTTGCGGGCTGGTTTGCGACCCGTCCGGGCAAACGCGCCGCGATTCTGCGTTTTCAGCGTTTTCTGCCGTATTCGCAGGATCCTATCGTTCTGCACTGGACCGTGGGTGAAGCCATGCGCGGGCAGGAACTGCTTTTTCGCGATGCCAGCCGCGACCCCGGCGCCATATTTTCCCTTTACAGGGACAGCACCGATATTTCGGCCCGTCCGGGTGTCAGGAAGCATCTGCTCGTGCTTGAGCCGCCTTCCATTCTCCTGCTTGAGCGGTCCGAGTAATCCACGCGAGGCATGTAATGTCCGGTTTTGTCATTCTGGTCATTCTCGGCTCGGCCCTGTTTCATGCGTCCTGGAACGCCGTGATCAAGGGTGGAAGCGACAAGTTGTTCGAGACGGTCATGAAGACCAGCGGCGGCGGTATTGTCGCGGCCTGTTTTCTGCCGTTTCTCCCCGCGCCCGCGCCCGAAGCCTGGCCCTATCTTGCCGGGACGGTATGCATCCACATCGCCTATTATCTCTGTATTGCCTATGCCTACAGGGGGGCGGATCTCAGTTACGCCTACACCATCATGCGCGGTTCTTCTCCGCTTTTCACCGCGCTTATGGCTGTATTCGTACTGGGCGATTATATTTCCGCCGGGGGCTGGCTGGGGGTAATTCTGCTGTCGTCGGGGATTTTGACCTTGACGCTGGACAGTATCCGGCGCGGGAATTTTTCTCTTCCCGTCACGCTGATTGCCTTGGCGAACGCGTTGGTGATCATGTCGTACACCGTTGTGGACGGCAGCGGTGTGCGCTTATCCGGGAGTCATGTTTCGTACACGTGCTGGGTGTTTTTTCTGAACGCCTTTCCCATTTTGTTTATTGCGCTCTTTTTACGCAAGGGCGAGTATTTCCGGTATGTAAAGAAGCGCTGGAAGTACGGTTTGTTCGGCGGGACATGCAGCTTTATCGCGTATGGGCTTTCCCTGTGGGGCATGACGAAAGCTCCCATATCCATGGTTGCGGCTCTGCGTGAGACGTCTGTTATTTTCGGGATGTTATTGGGGGTAGTGTTTCTAAAGGAGACCATTACCGTGCCGAGAGCCGTCGCGATCTGTCTGGTGCTCGCGGGGGCGATATCCATGAAGGTGCTGGCGTAGTGTAGCGGGAGCGGAGCGGGTGGTGCGGGATGTGTGTATGGTGTGTTTTGTGTGAGATTGCTGTTCCCGTGCGATCGTAGAAAACAGCCTTTTTCGTTTTGCGGGCTCGTTTTCCGCATTTCGGGCGGGTCGAATACTTGGGTATACTCCCCGCCCGAAATGCGGAAAACGGCCCGCAAAACAAAAAATTCTTATTTTCCACTATCTCACGTGAACGACAACACTCCGCGCGGCTGGAAGGGGGTGCCCCTTTTACGCCCTTTCGCGCGGAGGATTTTGTGGCTTCGCGTCCTTCGCTCATGTCCGAGCTATTGCCGGGTGCGTACCCGAAAAGCGCGTGCGTAATGCCTCCGGCTGGTTTTTTCTGACTCGTAGATTCCTTACACATCATCTGTGCGTAGTATTACGGCTGTCTCTCATTGGAGCAATGCTGTTTGCCTGGGCTACTCAAGCGGTGGAGTTCCATTGCAGCATGATTTTGTCCGCTATACGATGGCCTCAGTTCAGCTTTCGGTGCAAAGGCGCTGAAGTATCG
>JAJDHY010000067.1 GCA_030266385.1 Desulfovibrio sp. OttesenSCG-928-I05 | reverse complement strand
ATGTTGAATAAAGAAACATATCCAATTTTTTTACAAATAGTGCCCGGAACTCTTGCTATAGGCAGTGATATTTCGTATTAGAATAGTACGACTCTATAGTATTGAAGAATCAGTATGCTGCAAAGGGGGGCGTTGGGAAGTATGCAGCTGCGGCGTTATGTAACCTGTACAACGAGGAAAAGGCATGACTACGAAGTATAAGATCATCGCGGGATTCATCGTTATGATCCTCCTTCAGGGGGGGATGGCCGCTCTGGGATTTTTTGGACTGGAGAAGGCTGGCAACGGGTTTATTGATTACCGCCGTAATGCTCGGGTCAATGTAACGGCGAGCGATATGGAAGCGCATCTCTACCTTTCTTACGCCAACACCGTTGACGCCATTCTCGATAACAACATGAAGAAGCTGGATGAGGCGCAGACGCTGGCTGACGATTTCGGCGCTCTGGCCAAGGTGGCTGCAAGCGAAGCCGCTGCGCCGGAACGGATCGCCGTATTTGACAGCATGCAGGGCAAGGCCCAGCAGTTCAAGGCGGAGCAAGGACGTATCCGCGTCGGTGTTCAGGCGTTGCACCAGCAGTATGACACCCAGGTGATGACGAACGGCAACCTGTTGATTGAAAAGCTGACAAGTCTGGCGGAGGTCGCCAATTCCACGGATAATACACGTCTGCTCTACGCCATTTCCCTTGTGTGGAACGATCTGGCGGCGTGCTATTCCTCCCTTGGTCGCTTTGTCGAATCCGGCAACAGCACGGAAGGCGCGGCTGCTGCCGAAAGCATCGCTTCCATGGGCAAGGGGATCGAGCGTATGGGCGCGTTGCTGATAACGGATGAAGGCCGACAGATATTCAGGGAAATGACGGCAGCCCACAAGGCAATCACGGAAGCGTCCAACGTTATGGTCCAGAACGCGGCTGCCATGCGCACGGCGCTTGAGGATATGCGAAATATAGAAACCAGCACCGCTGAAGCGCTGACGGCTGTGAACCAGGATGTTGATGCGGGCATGCGGGCCCTTGGAACGCAAGTGCTTGAGGATAACGCCCAATCGCAGCAGTTTATGATGATGTTGAGCGCGGTGGGGCTTATCCTGGGCCTGCTGTTGGCCGCGTTCATCATAGTCGGCATCGTCAGGGTGCTGAACCAGCTTTCCCAGTTCGCGGCCGCCGTCGCCAGGGGGGATTTCTCCTACCAGATGAAGAGCAGGGAAAAGGGCGAAATCGGTGTTGTGATCGGCGCCATGCGGCAGATACCCGAAGTGCTTACCGGTATGGTGAATATAGCCCGGGCGCTTGCCAATGACATTAATGTCGGCAAGCTGCGCCAGCGTGGCGAGACGGCAGCGCTGCAAGGAGCCTACGCTGATCTGGGTAACGCCATTAACGGCCTGAGTGATGCGTATACCGAAATTATCGATGCGCTGCCCATGCCGGTTTTCACCTGCGACAAGAGTGACGCTGTGCTCTTCCTTAACGCGTCCGGTCAGAAGGTGGTCGGGCAGACCGGCGCTTCGCTGACTGCAAAGGATATCCTGAATACCGGAGACGACCGGCAATTCGGCCAGGCGGCCATGGCGAAGAACAGCGCGACGGCGGAGGAAGCCGTAATTACGCTGAACGGCAACCGCATGGACGTGGCTGTTTCTTCCCTGCCTCTCTCGGACATGAATCATCAGATTGCCGGCTATCTTGAAATTATGACGGATCTCACGGAAATACGGGCGCAACAGCGCACCATGCTCGATGTGGCGCACCGGGCTTCCGAGATTTCCAACCGCGTGGCGGCGGCGTCGGAAGAACTGTCCGCTCAGGTGGAACAGGTATCGCGCGGCGCTGAAATGCAGCGCGAACGTATGGAAAGCACCGCCAGCGCCATGACGGAAATGAACGCCACGGTTCTTGAAGTGGCGCGCAGCGCCGGTCAGGCTTCCGAACAGAGCGAAGGCACCCGGCTGAAGGCGGAAGAGGGCGCCACGCTCGTCCAGCAGGTCATCGGTTCCATCAATGCGGTAAACGCCGTGGGACAGCGGCTCAGAGTCAATATGGAAGAACTCGGCAGGCAGGCGGAAAGTATCGGAAGCGTTATGAACGTCATTTCCGACATTGCGGACCAGACAAACCTGCTGGCGCTCAACGCGGCCATTGAAGCCGCCCGGGCGGGCGAAGCGGGACGCGGGTTCGCCGTCGTCGCCGACGAAGTGCGCAAGCTGGCTGAAAAGACCATGACCGCGACGCAGGAAGTCGGTTCCAACATCAAGGCCGTGCAGAATTCGGCACGCATCAATATTGAGGAAGTGGGCCAGGTCGTCGCCAGCGTGGAAGAAGCAAACGGACTTGCCGATTCGTCCGGCGGCGCGCTTTCGGAAATTGTGAATCTGGCTTCCGCCAACTCTTCCGTGGTTGCATCCATTGCCACAGCGGCGGAGGAACAAAGTGCGACCTCCGATGAAATCAACCGCGCCATTGAAGAAGTGACGCGGGTGGTCGCCGAAACCGCCGAAGGCATGGTGCAGTCTTCCGCCGCGGTTCAGGACCTGTCGCAGATGGCGCAGGAACTGCGGCTGGTTATGGAAGGACTTCAATAACAATACCAAGAGCTAGCAAGGGAGCGGTCGGCAAAAAAACCGGCCGCTCCCCCTGCATTTTCTCTTCGGATTTACGGCTCGCGAGGAGGCAAATACGCGGCGCGCCCTTCTCCCGCACACGGCGGCTGTAAATACTCTTGTTTTATTTACGTACTTGTAATGAATCATTTTTTTTGGTATGTCCCTAAATAATGTGTATATTGTATCGTGTTTCCCCCGAGCATCCGCCCGGCTGCCAGTGGAGGGGCGGCACGGTTGGGTGTAATCGCGGAAAACGGCATGCGGCAACTGCTACCCAGTCCGGGATTCGTGATTATTGTGTGAGTTGACTTCAGAAAGAAGGGGAACCGATGGCCACTGATGCTGAGAAATTGCTCGAGCAGCAAAGCGGTGAAATTGATTTTGATGAACTGCTCCGGAAATATGACACCGAAGCGCGGTTCCGTACCCTGACAGGCAGGCAAGGGGCGTTTATCAGCCTCGCGGCCATAGCTATGGCCCTTTTCCATTTTTATACAGCCGGTTTCGGGCTGCTTCCCGCGCAGACCCAGGGGGCCGTTCACCTGGCCTTTGCCCTCAGCCTGACCATTCTGCTGTATCCCGCCAGCCAGAAACATTCGCGGAAAGATTCCATCCCCTGGTATGACTGGCTTATCGCGGGGGGCTGTATTCTGGCCACCATGTATCTGGTGGTGAACTTCATCGAACTTGCCAACCGTTCCGGCAACCCGACGAAACTGGATCTCTACATGGGGGGCTTGCTGATTATCCTGCTCCTTGAGGCCACCCGGCGTATTTCAAACCCGGTGCTTTCCTGCCTGGCCATAGCGGCCCTTTTGTACTGCTATTTCGGCCGCTATATGCCCGAGCTTTTCGCGCACAGAGGGTTCAGCCTTACCCGGATCATCAACCACATGTACCTCGGTACCGAAGGTGTTTTCGGCACGCCGCTGGAAGTGTCATCCACTTTCGTGTTCATGTTCATTCTTTTCGGTTCGGTGCTGGAAAAAACCGGCATCGGCAAATTCATTATCGATCTTTCCCTGGCCATCGCGGGCTGGTCCACAGGTGGTCCGGCCAAGGTCGCCGTGGTTTCTTCCGGCATCATGGGGACCATTTCCGGCTCTTCCGTGGCCAACGTGTGTACGACGGGGATGTTTACCATCCCGCTCATGAAAAGCGTGGGCTACCGTTCATCTTTTGCCGGGGCGGTGGAAGCGGTCGCTTCCACGGGCGGGCAGATCATGCCGCCGATTATGGGCGCGGGCGCTTTTATCATGGCCCAGTTCCTCGGCGTTTCCTATACGGTCGTCGCCATTGCCGCGATCGTCCCGGCGGTTTTGTACTACGCCGCCGTTATCGTGCAGGTGCACCTTGAAGCGCAGCGCCTCGGCCTCAAGGGCTTGCCCAGGGACCGGCTCCCCAACCTCTGGCGGCTGCTGAAGGAAAGAGGCTTTCTGCTTATTCCGCTGGTGGCCATCGTCTACTTCCTCGTTTCCGGCTATACGCCTCTGATGGCGGCGTTCTTCGGGATTCTGACCTGTATTCCGCTTTCCTGGATGAACAGGGAAACCCGGCTCACCCCCAGCAAGCTGGCCGAGGCGTTTGAGGCGGGGGCCAGAGGCGCGCTTTCCGTTGCGTGCGCGTGCGGCTGCGTGGGCATTATTGTGGGAACAGGCACCCTGACCGGTCTGGCCCTGCGTATCGCCAACGGGATTATTGAACTTTCCGGCGGGCTTTTGCTCCCCACCATGCTGCTCACCATGTGCGCGAGCATCCTGCTCGGTACGGGGCTGCCCACCACGGCGAACTTCATCGTGACCAGCACAATGGCGGCTCCCGCGCTGATCCAGCTTGATGTGCCTCCGCTGGCCGCGTACATGTTCGTGTTCTACTTCGGCATCGCCGCCGACCTGACGCCTCCGGTGGCTCTTGCCGCATACGCGGGGGCGGGCATTGCGGGGGCCGACCCCATGCGAACGGGGGTGACGGCATTCAAGCTGGCTCTGGCCGGGTTGATTGTGCCGTACATTTATGTCTTCAACCCCATACTGCTCTTTATTGATGCGACACCTCTGCCGATGATCCAGGCGATTATCACGGCATTGATAGGAGTGTGTTTGCTAGCCATGTTCTCCATCGGGTATTTCGTGACGGATATGCCCTGGTGGTTGCGTGTGATCGCTCTGGGAGGGGCTCTCGGACTGTTGGATCCGGGGACGCTCACAGACGTGCTCGGCTTGGTTGTTCTGGCCGTGATCTATGGTGTTCAACGGCTCAGAAAGCGTTCGGAGGATCAAACATTTATCCAGACAGGAGAAAGTGACCTATGAAAAAACGCATCGCGACTCTCGTTCTGACGGCCCTGTGCGTGGCCGGTTTCAGCGCCGCCGCCGTTGCCGCCAACTATGTGTCCATCGCCACGGGGGGTACGTCGGGAACCTATTATCCCCTGGGCGGCGCTATTGCCCAGGCCGTGAGCAAAGGCAGCAGCATTCAGGCCACCGCCGAATCGTCCAACGCCTCCGTGGCCAACGTCAACCTCGTTGCCCAGGGCGAAATTGAAGTCGCCTTCGTGCAGAACGATATTACCTTCTGGGCCTATAACGGCCAGCAGATGTTCAAGGAACCCCTCAAAAATGTGCGTACCATCGGCTCTCTGTATCCCGAGCACATCCAGTTCATCGTGACCAAGGATTCCGGGGTCAAGACGCTGGCGGAACTCAAGGGCAAGCGCGTCGGCGTTGGCGCCCCCGGTTCCGGCACCGAAGGCGACTGCAAGGCGCTCTTTGACGTCGCGGGCATGAGCTACAAGGATATGAAAGTCGACTTCCTTGACTTCGGCGCGGTCACCAGCCGCTTCAAAGATAACCAGATCGACGCGGGCATCGTGGTTGCCGGGTACCCCACCGCGTCCATTATGGACCTCGTGACGGCCAAGCCCGTGACCCTGATCAACTTTGACGACGAGTTCCTGTCCAAGCTGAGCAAGGCTCACCCGTACTTCATTTCCAGCAAGATTCCCGGCGGCACGTATTCCGGTATGGATAGCGACGTGACCACCCCCGCGGTCATGGCCATTCTCGTGACCAACGAAAGCCTTCCCGAAGACGTGATCTACGAATTCACCAAGGCGATGTGGGAAAATATCGACGTGGTGCACGCTGCTCACGCCAAGGGCAAGGAAATCAACCTTGCTACGGCTCTTGACGGCCTCACCGCGCCTCTGCACCCCGGCGCCGCCCGGTACTACAAGGAAAAGGGCATGACCCTGCCCTAGGGAACCACTCGTTCACCGTATAACGCGAAAGCCTCCGGTCTCAGGACCGGAGGCTTTCTTCTTGTTCGCAGGGGGTAAATTCAGTACGATCCAGTGCTTTTTGCCCTTCATATGCAATCCGGGAGAAATAACATGTGCTGTTTGCCCCTGCGGCGGTTGATGATGGCATGCGGGCTTGTCGGCCTGATCGGTTTCGTGCTTGTTTCGGGGCTGACGGTGCCGCGTGCCGCCGCGTCTTCCGCAGAAAGTGCACGGGCGACGCTGCTGGCCGCCCCCGATGATGTGGAATTGTGGCGGGAGACGCTTGAAAGCCTGTTTGTCGACGGCGCTCAGGCGGAAAACTTTGAGACAGCCATGCGCATTTACAGGGAACTGAGCGAACTGGCTGTCGAGCGTCTTGCCATTGACGCGGCTCGTGGCACGCTTCCGGAGGCGAGTGCCGCGATAGGGCAGCTTATGAACGTCCATTTTGGCGAGCTGCTTCAGTATTATCCTGATGATGCGACACTTTACGCTCTGGGCGAGAATGCTCTTGAGGCGTACCGCACCATGAAACCACGCGGTTTTATGGGCGCAGCCGCCCAGGGCATGCTGACGGCTGTCATGGCGGAGCATACGAAGGACAGCACGGCCCGCCGCCTGCTTTTTGACGAGGCGCATACCATTCTGCGTTCCGCATCCGAGCAGGCCCGGTGCGGCAGGGACAAGCAGTTCTTTGGCGTACAGGCGGACCTTTTGCGGCTGAACGCCTACAGGAATGATGCCCAGATGAGCCCCGGCGGTACGAATGCCGCCCGCAAGAAGCACCTGTATGCCGAAGGTGAAACGATTCTGGCCGCTCTTGATAAAGACCGGGCCGCACTGGACGGTAACAACACGGCCGCCGCGCTGAATGTGAAGGTTCAGTATGCCTATGCGACCGCACGTTTTTGCATGGCACAAGCTCTGGATTCCGCTACGGACGCGGAGCGGGAGGCTTTGCTGGAAAAGGCCATGGCGCGGCTGGAAACCCTGCATGAATTTTTCCAGAACGAGCACTTTTTTGAACGGGCTGAAATGGCGGCCATACGTGGTGATGCCAGGGAATGCCTTGCCCTGCTGCGGCAAGTCCCTCCTGTGAGCCTTGCCTCATACGGCAGTATCGGATTTTACGCGGCGAACAGCCCGTTTATACGGCTTGTGGCGGATGACCCGGAACTTGCTGCTTTTTTGCGCGATACTCCCTGAGAAGCGTGTGGAATTCCATAAAAAGGGCTCCGGTAGTACCGGAGCCCTTTTTATGGAATTCTCTTATAGTAGTGGAACGCCATTTATGAAGGCGCTCTCTCCGGCACATAGCGGCGAAACGCGTTTTATCCTGCCGCCTGTGCGGGGATATATTCGCCGCCAGAGCGTCACAAGATTCTAGAACCGCAATACATCATCCGAATCGCTGCC
This sequence comes from Desulfovibrio sp. OttesenSCG-928-I05, assembly GCA_030266385.1. Lineage (GTDB taxonomy): Bacteria > Desulfobacterota > Desulfovibrionia > Desulfovibrionales > Desulfovibrionaceae > JAJDHY01. The sequence goes on along the minus strand of JAJDHY010000067.1, from coordinate 1,806 downwards.
GTCCGCAGCATCAATATCCCCGACAAGTCGCAACGTATCGGGACGCATGGCGGGCCGGGTCATAGCGGCGGCGGGCACGGTCTCGGGGAGTCCCGTGTAGCTCATATCCATACTGAAGGCGGCGTCGGCCCGCTTGATGAACGCGGCCACCAGTTCGGCGCTTTCACCAAACATCATGGTCTCGTCCAGCCCGTCCGGCCATGGCTCGCGGTATTCCATAATACCCTTGGCTGTTTCTCCCAGCGTATCGGCCCAGCGCTTCGCCAGCCAGAATTCCGGCACCTCTCTGCCGTTGGTCTTCCACATCTCGCTGATCCAGTCGCCTTCTGCCGGAACCCGCAACAGCCGGGCTGGCCAGAGCAGATCGCCGGAAGCCGAAGCGCCAAAGGGCAGGGTCTGGAACTGGGGCCAGGAATCGGGAGAAAAACGCCACAACCGGGAATCCGGCAGCCGCATGAGGAGGGCATGGGCGGAAACCGTCACCGGTCCTCCCTGGCTGGCCGCACTGTCTGCAAAAAGCGCGTAGCTGAATTCGACCATGGGCGGGTTCATGCTGTGTCCGCTGTTTTTCGCCGCGACCCACAGGGTACCGGAATCCGCCCGTTGCAACGGCGTATTCGCCGTCATGCTGATCTGGGGCCGGGTATTGGTCGTCAGTGTATTGCCGACGGTGCCGGTACGGGCGGGGCTGCACGCGCACAGCGCTCCAGCAGTTAGAAGACAGAAGGCTAGAAGCAATCGACGCATTATCTCACCTCATATGCATGGTGTTTTCTGTAAAGCCTTCCGGGTGACCGATTGTCCCGGCGGAGGAACCCGGCTGCTGACAGGCGGAAAGGTTCCCGGATCGGCACTTTCTTCATACCCGGATACTAATCCCAAGTGCCGGACGATGCAAGGGATGCGCCCGGATCAGGGCTGGTTCGCCCGTGGGCAGGGTAAACATTTTCTTCTTTCGTCTTGTTCCTGTCTGTAGCTTGTGATAGGTATCATCGATTGTCTCTATGTCATCGTATAGGGAGGTCGTATGAGTCTGACGGCGCAGTATCTATTCAAACTATTCAAGATGCCAGATTTTTTTGGAGTTAACAGGTATTGCAACATTTGCGGATTCCGGTTCGCCAAGTTCGCGACTACCGGACTTATTCCACGTGAAGCGCGCTGCCCTGTTTGCGAAAGCCTTGAACGGCATCGCCATCTTTATATACATTTGCTTCCCTTATTGCCTTTTCTAAAGGGAAAGCGCGTCTTGCATTTTGCTCCTGAAAAAATAATCAAAGATTTTTTCACGCATTCTGATGCTGAATACTTTGACGTTGATATTGAAAAAGGACGAGCGTCATACCAGATTGATATAACTAGAATTGACTTTGAGGATAATTTTTTTGATTATTGCATTGCTATTCACGTGTTAGAACATATAGTTGATGATGCGAAAGCATTTTCTGAACTGTATAGAGTATTGAAACCTGGAGGTACTGCTTTTCTTGCAGTGCCTGCGGAAAGAAAGGCTTTTGAAGACTACTCGGTCGTGGCTCCCATAGATAGATTGAAGACGTTTGGACAGGGCGATCATGTTCGCATATATAGCCAGGATCTATTTGAAGAAAGAATTCTTGCTGCAGGTTTTACTGTGCAAACGTCCACTCCGTCGGCATTCCCTGACGAGATGCGAGAGGCTTGTAAGCTTGGCGATGTAATTACGCTTGCAAAGAAATGAGTATTTTCGCGGCATCAATACGCCCACTTTGATGAGAGGCTTCTCCTCCTGTCGTTTGTAGAGGGCTGTCCCTTTCGCGTTTGGGC
>JAJDHY010000066.1 GCA_030266385.1 Desulfovibrio sp. OttesenSCG-928-I05 | reverse complement strand
TTTCCCTACACTTACCCCTATCATAAACTCGTTCCGAGTCCCTTCCACAACCTTTTTCACACCCACCGCACGCGCCAGTCGCTCAGTCGGATAGAGCATCTGCCTGCATTTTCCCGCGCAAAAGCAAAAGGCACCTACATTTTCTGTAGATGCCTCTTGTAAATTCTGGCGCGCCAGGAAGGATTCGAACCCTCGGCCGACTGCTTAGAAGGCAGTTGCTCTATCCGACTGAGCTACTGGCGCGTATGCGGTTTATCCCGGCGCTTGCCTCATCCGCCCGCCAAGCGGTCAGGTCAGGGCCTGTACGCGGCATGCGAAGTCAGGTACATTCCGTCTCGCCGGGGAGGCACGCCACCCATGCTGAACAGTACCGGGAACCACGGCGCATGAATAGAGAAAAAAAATACCACTGTCAATGTGAGACGGAAAGACCATGCTGCCGGACAGGCATTCATAGCGCCGCGCTTTCCGCTCTGCCGTCAGGAATATTCGCATGAAAACGACACAAGACGCGAAAAACAACGCCCCCACGCCGCCAACCGGACCGCAACAGGATCAACTCCACCTGTGGAGCGACGCTCTGGGCATTCCGGAACTGCTTCATCCGGCCGCTTTTCCGGCAACACCGCCGCCCGGCCTGCGCCGGGCAATCCCGGCGGCACATGCGACAGGAGGCACGAGCGACGGCATGGCGACCCACCCTTCCGCCGAAGAGATCGTATTTTCCGGCTGCACCACAAACTGCGGTTCGCAATGCACCTTGCGGATGGTCACAAAGGACGGGCGCATCATCCGGGTCGAAAGCGACGACAGGGAAGACGCCCCCGACCGCCGGGCCATCCGGGCCTGTCTGCGCGGCCGTTCCATCCGCCAGCATACCTATTCGCCCGACCGCATCAAAACCCCCATGCGGCGCATTCCGGGTACACGGCGCGGCGAAGGAAAATTTGAAGCCATTTCCTGGGATGAAGCCATCAAAACCGTGGCCGGAGAATGGAAACGCGTGCTCGATACCTACGGGCCGGAAGCGGTTTTCAAACATTACGGTTCCGGCACCACCTCCGGCGCACTGAGCAACCGTGATGAATGGAGCCGTCTGGCCAACCTCATGGGCGGCTATCTGGATGCGTACGGCTCCTACAGCACCGCACAGATATCCGTAGCCATTCCGTACCTTTATGGCAACAACGACGGCAACACCATCAACGATATGGCCAACTCCCGGCTCGTCGTTATGTTCGGGGCCAACATCATGGAAACCCGCCAGAGCGGCGGCGGGCTATCCTATGAGCTGCTGGAAGCCAAACGCGCGGGAAACGCCAGAATCATCATGATCGATCCGCGCTATTCCGATTCCATGGCCACGGTGGGCGACGAATGGATTCCCATCCGGCCCGGCTCGGACGGGGCGTTGTCAGCGGCCATAGCCCATGTGCTGCTCAGTGAAGGGCTGGTTGATCAGGAATTTCTGGATCGCTACTGCGTGGGCTTTGACGAAAGCACAATGCCCGCAGGCATTCCTCCGGGCAGCAGCTACAAGGCCTATATTCTGGGGCAGGGGCCGGACGCCACCCCGAAAACGCCGGGATGGGCAGCCGCCATCACCGGCTGTCCGGCGGAAACCATCATCCGGCTGGCCCGCGAAATCGGCACGACGAAACCGTGCTGCATCCTGCAGGGCTGGGGCCCGCAACGCCACGCCTGCGGGGATACATCCACCCGCGCCATCGCCATGCTGGCCATTCTGACAGGCAACGTGGGCATTCCCGGCGGCAATTCCGGCAGCGGGGAAGGTTTTACCGTGCTCCCCTTCAAAGGCCTGCCCACCGGCGATAACCCGGTACGTGCCACGATTTCCTTTTATACCTGGATTAACGCCATTGAGGATTACACACAGGTCACGGCAACCCGCATGGGCCTGCGCGGCAAGGACAGGCTGGAAACAGGCATCAAGTTTCTGTGGAACACATCCGGCAACGCGCTGATCAACCAGCATTCGGATTGCAACGCCACCAGAAAAATTCTGGAAGACGACAGCACATGCGAATGCATCGTGGTCGTCGATACCCGCCTTACGCCCTCGGCCATGTTCGCGGATATCCTGCTGCCGTCCGTCACCCCGCCCGAGCAGGATGACTTCATCCGGCAGGGCTACCATACGGATCAGGGCGCGCTGCTGCTTGCCCGCAAGGCCGTGGAGCCGCTGTTCGACGCGAAACCCCAGTACGAAATCTGCACCTTGCTGGCCCGCGAACTGGGCCGGATATGTAAACGCCCCGATCTGGAAGCGCAGTACACGCAAGGGCGCACGCAACTGGACTGGATCAGATGGCTGTACGCGAAAGCACGCCGGGTAAAGCCCGATCTGCCGGAATCCTTTGACGACGCATGCCGCACGGGGCTTTTCACGTGGTTCCCCCCGACTCCCCACATCGCGTACAAGGCGTTCCGGAATGATCCGGAAGCCAACCCTCTGGACACGCCCTCAGGCAAAATCGAAATATTCTCGAAACGGCTGTGGGAACTGAACCGGACCTGGGAACTGCCCGAAGGCGAGCGCATCCACCCCATTCCGGTTTACGAAAAAACCCCGGAAGGCCCGGACGACGAAGCGGGCAAACGGCGTTATCCGCTCCAGCTGATCGGCCATCATTACAAGGGGCGCACCCACTCGTCCTACGCAAACCTGCCATGGCTGGGGAAAGTAGCGCCGCAGCAGCTGTGGATCAACCCGATTGATGCGGCGGAACGCGGCATTCGCCATGGCGACAGTGTCACGGTGTTCAATGACCGGGGATCCGTTATCGTGCCCGCCAAGGTAACGCCGCGCATCATGCCGGGTGTTCTCAGCCTGCCTCAGGGTGCCTGGTACAAACCCGACGCACAGGGAATCGACAGGGGCGCGTGCATCAACACGCTGACCGTCACGCGCATGACGCCGCTGGCCAAAGGCAACCCGCAGCACACCAATCTGGTGGAGGTCGTGAGGTCCGCGTCATGAAACATCCGATAAAACATCCGGCATTTTATATGGACAGCAGCGCCTGTACCGGCTGCAAAACCTGCATGGTGGCCTGCGTGGACGGGCGCAACCTGCCGGAAGGCGTCCTGTGGCGGCGCGTTGCGGAATACAGCGGCGGCGACTGGATACGGGGAGCGGACGGCAGCTGGTCGCATTCAGTGTTCGCCTACTACGTCTCCGTCAGTTGCAATCACTGCGAAGCGCCCGCCTGCATGGCGGTCTGTCCCGCACAGGCCGTCAGCAAGGATGAAAACGGCATCGTGCGCATTGACCCGGCGCTCTGTACCGGGTGCGGGCGCTGCCGTAAACACTGCCCGTATTCCGCGCCATGCTTCGACAAAAAACTGCGGGTCATGACAAAATGCGATGGCTGCGCCGACAGGCTGGCGGCAGGGAAACAGCCGCTCTGTGTCGAATCCTGCCCCATGCGGGCGCTACGCTTCGGGGAATACGAAGAACTGAAAGAACGCTTCGGCGATGCCGGGCACATCGCCCCGCTGCCCGAACAGGCTCTGACGCGCCCCCGACTGCTGTTCACGCCGCCCCGTGCCGCGGGCACACATACTAGCCGGGGCACGGTCGCCAACCCCGAAGAAATGTAAACGATCATCAGGAAACGCTATGCTTTCTCCGACACACTATCTGACAGCCCTGCACTTTTTCGCCCGCGTCTTGCACCGCTCCCCGGATGAAGAACTGCTGCGGGCGCTCTGTGAAAACGGACTTTTCGCCAGCTTTCACGGCTGGGAATGCTTTCATGATGCAACAGGCGATGCCGACCGGGCCATCGACGCCCTGACCGCGCAGTACACGGCGGATGCAATGACGGATGAAAGCGACTCCGGCGGGCCGGATACGGCAGCGAAATACCGCGCCCTCTATCTGGACCTGCATCAGGATCATCTGAAGCTGTTCTCCGGCCCGGCCCCTGTCGCGCCGCCGTGGGAATCCGTCTGGCGCGAGCGGCAACGGCTGCTTTTCGGCGAAGCGACAATCAGTGTGCGCGCGGCATACGCGACCTGGGGCCTGAGCGCCGAACGCGCGGGCAGGGAACCGGACGATCATCTCGCTCTGGAACTGGGCTTTCTGGCCTGGCTGCTCCAGCACGGACTCGCGGATACGACGCAACAGGAATGTGCCGGAGAAACGCCGCACAAAGCCATCGTCCGTTTTCTCGACGAGCATGTCCTCCTCTGGGCGGACGAGTGCCTCGGCACAGCGGCCCGGGCGGCGGATTCACTGTTTTACCGGCACGTCCCGCTCCTGTGTTCGCGCGTGCTTGTGAATCTGCGCGCGGCCTGTGAGGATTTCTGTTTCCCTGCGCCATAGAAAAAAAATTCCGGGCATGCGGGAGAGGGGTGACATCCCCTTCGCCAGTGCATACCCTCTGGTCTTTCACCCTCTTTTCCGGTATGGTATCCTGATGGAGTCTTTTTACGATTCCAGGAAACATTGTGTACGAGGTACTTCATGCGTAAAGCACTTCTTTTTCTTTCAGCATCTCTCCTTGCCCTGGCGCTCGCCGGCTGTCAGACCACCGGAGCCGACGTCAAGCCCAATGAGGGAGCCTCCACGGGCCAGACGGCCGCGCAAAACGCCGCCGCCATTGAAGTGGGTATCGGCATGTCCGCTGCCCAGGTCACCCAGATCATGGGCGCCGCCGATTCCGTCGGGCAGGACGCGCAGGGGCGCGAAGCCTGGACATACAGCAAGCGCGGTTCCAACTATGTGTATTCAGCCGACCGGAACGGCCGCAGGGTCATGATTATCGACGGCTACGGCGCTACCGGTTCCGTTCCCACCTATATTGTCATTACGTTTGATCCCGGCAAGCGGGTGGTGGACTTCACTTACCAGCAGCGAATGTTTTAACGGACAGCACAGCGGGGGTATTTCCCCCGCCACGGGTTTCCGGCACGCTGTTGCGCGTGCGCTTCGGAAACGGGCGGCACTCTGCGATCCGGGTGTTTTTCCGCTTTTTCACGGCAAAAATGTGCTATTTTTCCAATCCGTATGGATTTTTTAAAACTTTTGGTGCATAGACAACAATATACTGCATTCGGGCCGCCCTTCCGGCCGTGCACCATAGCGTACCGCCTGTATTCCGGGATAAAACCCTGGCGGGAAACACAACCGGTCAAGAGCCGGAGTCCTGAAAGGGGGACACGATGAATGGCACTACCCATGGCCTGGATACCGAAGGCGCTCTGAAACGCCTCGCAGGCAACACGAAACTGTATACAAAGCTGCTCGGCCAATTCCACGGTTCCTACGGCGGCGCAGCTGATGAAATACAATCCCAGGTCGCCTCGGGCGATATGAACACGGCGGAACGTACCAGCCACACCATCAAGGGGCTGGCGGGCACTCTGGGCGCCACAAACCTGCAAACCGTTGCAGCCCGCCTGGAAGCCCTGTGCCGCGAAGCCTCCGATACAGCCGGTATCGCCTCCACCCTTGAAGAGTTCAAAGCCGAACTCGCCGGGGCCATGGATGATATCGCCGCGTATCTGGGGCCGGCGGAAGGCGGCGCTCCGGCAGCGCAGCCCGGCCCGGCCGCTCAGGCCGCGCCCCGCGCCGAGCTTGACCAGAGCAAACTCGCCGCACTGTTTGTCCTGCTGGAGGACGACGACGCGGAAGCCAACCTCCTGTACAAGGATATCCGGCCCGCGCTGGTGCAGCGCCATCCCGGCATTGTCAGCGCCCTTGACCGCTCCATTGAAGGCTTTGACTACGGTCAGGCCCTTTCGCTGCTGCGTACGGTATTTCCGTCCTGATACGGATGCGCCCGTACTCGTTCCGGACAAAGAACGAAGGGGGCGCGCACTGACCGCCGCCCTGTAAAACAGCCTGTACCTGTGTACATATCCAGAATGCCGGACCGGGCTTCGGCCCGGCATTCTCCTTTGCGGAGACAGCTATGCCGGATATAGATCTCGATCTTGAACCCGCCATCGAACGGATGGGGGACAAGGAACTTTTCCTGGAAATCGCCCACTCCTTCGCTGCCACCCTGCCCCGGATACTGACGGATCTGGACGGCAAACTGATGGAAGGCAGCCTTGCCGACGCCCGCCGTCTGGCACATTCCCTGAAAAGCAACTGCGCCGCCATGGGCGCGGAAAGCGTCCGGGCCATGGCCTATGCGGTGGAAAAGGCCTGCACGGACAATGACGGCGCGCTGGCACGCGAGCATTTCAATACGCTGAAACCCTATATTGAAAGCCTGCAACAGCGCTTGTCGGCACTGGCATAACAGCCGGAAAGCGGCCCGTCGGCACGCGCTTTCCCTGCCTTCCGCATGCTCTGCCTTTTCGCTTGCGGGCCGGGGCATACGCCGTATTTCCTCCGAAAATACCGGCAACCATCTTGGATTAGACTTCCTTTGACTTATTGTGTATGCAGTGCACCGGGTTCATCCGGGAACGCAGATGCTGTTCGCGGACAGCCCCGACATACACTATTTCCACGAGGCAACGGGACAATTTATGGTGAACCAGGCACATATTCGCAATTTTTCCATCATCGCGCACATTGACCACGGCAAATCCACCCTGGCCGACAGGATACTGGAAGTGACCGGACTGGTGAGCGAACGGGAAAAACGCGACCAGTACCTCGACCGCATGGATCTCGAACGTGAGCGCGGCATCACCATCAAAGCCCAGAGCGTGCGTATCCCCTACCGTTCCCGGAACGGGGAAGACTATATCCTGAACCTCATTGATACCCCCGGTCACGTGGACTTCAACTATGAAGTATCCCGTTCCCTGGCGGCCTGTGAAGGCGCGCTTCTGGTCGTGGACGCCACCCAGGGGGTGGAAGCGCAGACCCTTGCCAACGTGTACCTCGCGCTGGACCATAACCACGAAATTATTCCCGTCCTGAACAAGGTGGATCTGGCCAGCGCAGACGTCCCCCGGGTCAAGGAAGAAATCGAGGAAGGCATCGGGCTGGACTGCGACGGGGCCATGGAAGTGAGCGCCAAGACGGGGCAAGGTGTCCCCGAACTGCTGGAAGCCCTGATTCAGCGTCTTCCCGCACCGCAAGGCGACCCTAAAGCCCCGCTAAAAGCGCTTATTTTTGACTCCTGGTATGATTCCTATCAGGGCGTGATCGTATTGTTCCGGGTCATGGAAGGCACGGTCAGGAAAAACGACACCATCCGTCTGTTCTCCACCGGTGTGGAGTACGAAGTGCTGCGTCTCGGGGTGTTTTCCCCGGAACCCATGGATATTCCCTCCCTCTCGGCCGGGGAAGTGGGTTTCATCTGCGCGGGCATCAAGCAACTTGGCGACGCCCAGGTGGGTGATACCATCACCGGGGCGGACAACCCCGCCGCCGAACCCGTGCCCGGCTTCAAGGAAGTGAAGCCCATGGTGTTCTGCGGACTCTACCCCACGGATTCCGCCGAATACGAATCCCTCAAGCAGGCCCTGGAAAAATTGCAGCTTAACGACGCGGCCTTTTCCTTTGAAGCCGAAACATCCCAGGCGCTGGGTTTCGGCTTCCGCTGCGGCTTTCTGGGTCTTCTGCACATGGAAATCATTCAGGAACGGCTTGAGCGCGAGTTCCAGATGGATCTCATCGCCACCGCGCCTTCCGTGGTGTACAAGGTGGATACCACCGACGGCAGAACCCTGATGGTGGATAACCCCGCAAAGCTGCCCGATCCCGTACGCATCGCAGCCTTTCACGAACCATATGTGCGTATGGAAATCCACACGCCCAACGAGTACGTGGGGAACGTGTTCAAGCTGTGCGAAGAAAAACGCGGCAACCAGAAAGATTTGCGCTATCTGGCCGCTAACCGGGTCATCATTACTTACGAACTGCCTTTCGCGGAAATCGTGTTCGATTTCTTCGACCGGCTGAAATCGGGCACGCGCGGATACGCGTCCATGGATTACGAATTCATCGACTACCGCGAATCCGATCTCGTCAAGCTGGATATGCTCATTAACGGTGAGCCGGTTGACGCCTTGGCGTTCATCGTCCACAAGGACAAAGCCTACCAGCGGGGCCGGGCTGTGGCGCTGAAACTCAAACGCACCATTCCCCGCCAGCTTTTTGAAGTCATTATTCAGGCCGCCATAGGCAACAAGGTTATTGCGCGCGAACGCAATGCCCCCATGGGGAAGAACGTGACCGCCAAATGTTATGGCGGCGACGTCACACGCAAGCGCAAACTTCTGGAAAAGCAGAAGGAAGGCAAAAAGCGCATGAAGCGCATGGGCAACGTGGAATTGCCGCAGGAAGCGTTCCTGGCCGCGTTGCAGGTTGACGACGAGTAGCGCGGATTCCCCGGCCCGGCGGATCTGCGCGCGGGGAAGCGCCCATAAACGAAAAGTGCCGACCGCGCACAACGCGCCGTCATACGTGAACCCGGGGCAAACCCGGCGCGAACCCGGCAGGTCCGGGAAATGCTCACACGGCGGGTTCATCCCGCTTTTCCGCCTCCGGGCGGTATGGAGAAAAAGACGATGTCCCACAGAAGCATGTTTTGGGAATATGCGGAAGCGCTGCTTATCGCCATAGTCCTGGCCCTGGTCATCCGGGCCTTTGTCCTGCAGCCCTTTACCATTCCTTCCGGTTCCATGCTGCCGACCCTGCAAAAGGGCGATTACCTGTTCATCACCCGCTTTGACTACGGCATCAAGATTCCCTTTACCGACAAGGAAATAGTCCACACGGGCGATCCCCAGCACGGCGACATCATCGTGTTCCGCTACCCCAAAGATGAATCCATGGATTACATCAAGCGCGTGGTGGGCGTGCCCGGCGACGTGGTTGAAATGCGCGACAAGCAGCTTTACCGCAACGGCGAAAAGGTCACGGAAGCCTATATCATCAATACGGATCCGCACAGCTACCCCGGCCGGGACAACATGTCCCCCCGCTCCATTCCCGAAGGGTATTACTTCGTCATGGGCGACAACCGCGACGGCTCGGCGGATTCCCGCGAATGGGGTCTGGTCCCCCGCGCGAACATCCACGGCAAGGCCTGGTTCCTTTACTGGTCCTGGGATGACTGGTTCACCAACGTGCATTGGGATCGCATAGGAACAATGCTGCGCTAGGGCCTGCACACACTATGGC
>JAJDHY010000065.1 GCA_030266385.1 Desulfovibrio sp. OttesenSCG-928-I05 | reverse complement strand
GGGAGTAGTTGTAATGGCGGACGAATTGCAGGCATTCCACGGCGGAATGGTCTTTTTCCATACCGTTATCTTCCCATTCCACGGAAAGAGCGCCCTGGTAGTTGGCGGCATTCAGTTCGCGGGTGAGTTCTTCGAAATCCACCGCGCCGCGCCCGAGGGTTCGGGGGTTCCAGAACCGGCGGGTATCGCCAAATTCCAGGAACGACCCGAGCACCCCGGCCCTGCCGTCCTTGTTGACGGAAACGTCTTTCATATGGACGTGATAGATTCGGGAAGCGAAATCACGCACAAAGAGGGCGGGATTCATACCCTGCCAGACGAAATGGCTCGGATCCATGGTAAACCCGAGGGTTTCGCGGTGCTCGAAGACGTCGAGCAATTTGTGGGAGCTGTAGAAATCAAAGGCGATATCCGTGGGATGCACTTCAAGGGCGAAGCGGATACCCAGTTTGTCCATTGCGTCAAAGAGCGGATCCCACAGGGCTTTGATTTCGGCATAGCCTTCATCAAGCAGTGCCTGCGTGGTGGGCGGGTAAGAATACCAGTAGGGCCAGATGGGGGAGCCCATGAACCCGACCAGCACCGTGACGCCAAGGTTATGCGCGGCCTGGACTGCCAGTTTTACCTGGGAAATGCCCCATTCGCGCATGGCTTCGGTGCCGCGGATACCGGCGGGCAGCAACCCGGCATAGCGCGGATCAAAGTGCGAACCGACGCAATGCCCGGCCTTGTGCGCGCTGAGCGCGCAGCAGACAAGGGAATTATCCGCCAGAATTTTCTGCTTTTCCTTGATATAGGAGGGGTTTGACGCACCCTGCTCAAAATCGAAATGGTCGCCGAAACAGGCTATTTCAAGACCGTCATAGCCCCACCCTGAGACTTTGCGGCAAAAATCGGCAAAGGGTTCGCCCGCCCATTTGGAAGAAAAAAGCGCGATTGGCCGTGTCATGTCCATCTCCAGTCCGTTGACCGCCCGGTGGCGGTTGTGTCGCGATCAGTTCCGTTTCAGTCCGATGCGGATCCTTTCGTAAAAGCACCAGGGATAACGCCGTTTTTTGCGGGCCTGTTCCTGTTTCGGGAACAGGCAGAGGCGTGCAGCGAATCCGGGGCGCGAGGGAGAAGGCGCGGCCTTCTCCCTCGGCCACGAAAGTGTTATCCTTGAAGGGTTACTTGCCCTGGGAGGCGGCGAACACCTTGTCAACAAGGGCCTTTCCGGCGGCTTCGTCGCCGTCGCCTATGCGTTTGTAGAACTGGGGCCATACGGTACGTCCGGCTTCGACCCACTTGTCGAAATCGGCGGGACGACCCAGAAATTCGACCTTGGTGCTCTGGTCGACGGCCAGCTTGCCGAGGCGCGGCCCTTCGGTTTCCATGAACTCGTTGACTTCCTTGCTCGCCCGGTCGATCACGGCCTTGTGCGCGTCGCTAAGGCGGGCGTAGGTATCCTGCGACATGATGAGCAGGGAGATTTGCTGCACGTAGTTAATGTCGGTCACGTACTTGATAACTTCATTGTAGCGGGCGGAAACCAGCACTGACACGTCGCATTCGAACGCGTCCACGACGCCGGTTTGCAGGGAGTTGTACAGTTCGCCCCAGGCAATGGGAGTTGGAGTGATACCGAAGGAAACAAAGGCGGCGGTCATGACCGGGTTCGCGGGAACGCGGACTTTCATTTTCCGCAGATCGTCAATGGACTTCACGGGTTTGAGCGACAGCACCTGACGGTACCCGTAATCCCCGAGGGTAATAAGCCCGGCCAGCCGCATATTGGCCCGCTTGATGAGATAGTCGTTAAAATCACCGGCAGTGGCGTTCAGGGCATTTTTCATGCTCTGGGTGTCGGGGAACATATAGGGCAGGAACAGCGCTTCAAGTCCGGGCGCGTGGTTGGAAACCTGATTGAGGCTGGCACAGGCCAGATCCACGGTCCCTTCCTTGGTGTAGGTGACCAGTTCTTCTTCGCCGCCGATCTGGCCGGAAGCGAAAATACTGATCTGGATTTCCCCGTTAGAGTATTTTTCAACCAGTTCCTTGTACTTGAGGCCAACGACCTGGAAAACGGAATCATCCGTGGGAGCGTTGGCGTGGGCCAGCCGCAGTTTTACCGGGGCGGCCATGGCGTTACCGCAGGCAAAAATAAGACAAAGACTCATGGCCAGAATGACGCGTTTCATGTTCCTCTCCTTGATCTGCACAGTGTGTTACAGCGGAAAAAGGCTGGACTACGACGCCGGATTCAGTTGAAAAATCACCTCCATGTCGGCAGCAAGCGTTGTAAAATAATGCCGGAGCACAGTGTCGGAAGCGTCTTGTAATAGCGAGGACGGCAACGCGGGCGGTTCCACGATGATCCACCCTTCATAACGGATATCGGCCAGTGCGCGCATGACGGCCTGCCAGTCCACATCGCCTTCCAGCAGGGAACAGACCCGTTGCGCGCGGACGGCTCCCTTGAAATGGATTTGCAGGATACGGGATGCCAGAGAACGTATCCAGTGATCGGGAAAACCGTAATCCAGCCAGACAACGTTGCCCGCATCGAAATACATGCCCGTGGCGGGCCCGGAAATATCAGCGAGGAAGGCATTCCATTCCATCACGGAAAGGGGGAAACCGCATTCGACGTTTTCCGCGCCGACACGCAGCCCGCGTTGACAGGCTTCCTCACCGAGCCGGAGGAAAAAATCGCGGGCAAACTTCCAGTGTTCCTCATAGGGGACGTCGGCGCGTTTACCGCCGGGCACGACCAGCAGGACGGAACCGCCAAGCGCGTTCAGGGTATCCAGCGCGCGCAGGCCGTATTCGAACCCTTTGTCGCGCAGGGTCTTGTCGGGAGAAGAAATGGTTTCCCAGAAATAGCGGCCGCCGCGCATACTGGGGATGGATAGCCCGAGCGACGCGCATTCTGCCCGCATCGCGGCGGCGGTCCGTTCGGGGGAGTGCATCAGGAGAGGGCCGCCGAACACAGGTTCCAGCCCGTGGAACCCGGCCCCGGCAATGAGACCCGCGTGGCGGAAAAAGCTTTCCGCATCAGTCCAGGCCCAGGAAAATCCCTTGCGGTATGCCGTCATACGTTCCCTCATTCCAGTTGCGGAGGCGAGATCAAAATAAAGCCGCCCCGTTAGTTGCGGGGCGGCTTGGGAAGCATTACGGTTTCTTGATGTTCAGGGAAGCCAGAATGCCGTCGAGCAATTTCTGGTCTTTAATCAGGTGGTAATAATCGGGCCAGATGGCGCGGGATTTGGCGATCCATTCGGCTTCGTCAGCGGGACGGCCATCAAGCACCACGCCCTTTTCGGCGAGAATGCGCATGCCTTCGGTATCCATGCCGACAGACGCCGCCAGCGCATGCGCGGTCGCGCCCCGGCCCGCTTCGATGATGGACTTCTGCTGTTCGGGCGTCAGTTCTTCAAACCACATTTCCGAAACAACCAGAGGGTTGATGGCCAGTTTGTAGCGCAGGTCGGTCACGTACTTCTGCACTTCATAGTACTTGAGCTGGGCCAGGGAAATGTAGGTCATTTCAAGGCCGTCAACCACGCCCTGTTGCAGCGCGCCGAACAGTTCGCCGAACGCCATGGGTACCGCGTCGGAACCCCAGGCACGGAAGGTGGCGAGCTGAATGGCGTTGTTGGGCAGGCGGATTTTAAGACCGTGCAGGTCAGCCAGCGTCTTGACCGGCTTTTTGCTGTTGGACAGCACGCGGAAGCCCTGAGCGCCCCAGGCTACGGGACGGACGTCGCTCTCCGCGACCATGACGCGGATGAGGTCTTCTTCGTTGTCTTTCAGTACTTTTTCAAAATCCTGAATGCTGGTGAAAAGGAACGGCAGGTCAAGGGCGCTGTAGGATGTGGCGAACCCGCTCACGTTGTTGGAAGCCAGAACGCAGGCCTGAATGATATTGGTCTGCACATCCTGGAACGCGGCGTTTTCAGAACCGATCTGACCGCCGGCGAAAATTTCGACTTCAATGCCCACATTGGCCGCTTCCACAAGTTCCTTGAACTTGAGCGCGAGCACCTGATAGGGGTCGGCCGGGTCTTCAATGTTGCCGTGCGCGATTTTCATTGATGTGGCGGCAAAGGCCGTCTGGAATGCGCCGAGACAGAGGATGGAGGCGAGGGCTAGGATCCAGAGCCGTTTCAGCATGGATAACTCCTTAAAAGGGTTATGGTTTAACTATTTCGCAAGGAGCCTGGGCAACCACAGGACCAGGTTTTCACCGAACGCCACAAAGAAGAAGATAGTAACGATAAGAGCCACTGTGAAGGGCAGAATAGCTTTTACCGCCCGTTCAAGGCTGATGCCCGTCAGGTTCATGGCAATAAACAGGTTCGGCCCCAACGGCGGGCTGAGCAGGGCTATTTCATTGGCCATAACCCAGAGGATGCCGAAAAAGAGCGGGTCAATACCGAAGCTGTTGGTCACCGGGAGCAATATGGGCGCGAGAATGACGATAGTCGCCAGTGAATCCATGAACATGCCCACAAAGAACAGGAACAGGACGATGAGATACAGCACGATGGTGCCGTCATTCGTCAGGGAAAGCAGCATGGTGGTCAGCTTGTGCGGCACTTTGTACAGGGTCAGAAAATGGCCGAACAGCATGGAAACGCCCACCACAATCATCATGGTGGCGACGGAAAGAATGGTGATGCGCATGGCATCGACAAAGTTCGGCCAGTTCAGCGCCTTGTTGACGAAAATCCCCAGGAAAAGCGCATAAAAAACAGCGACGCAGGATGCTTCCACCGGTGTGAAAATACCGGAATAGATACCGCCGAGAATAAGCACCGGCGTGAACAGCGAAAAGAAATTGCGGACAAAGCAGCGCCCGATATCTTTCAGACTGACTTTTTTATCGGAACCGCCGAACCCTTTTTTCCGGGCCACGCCGTAAGCCGTCAGACACAGAACGGTCCCGACGACGATACCCGGTATGATACCCGCGACAAAAAGGCTGGTAATGGAAACGTTGGCGATAACCCCGTACAGGATCATGGGGTTGCTGGGCGGGATAAGAATCCCCAGCGTGCCGCCCGTGGAGCACACCCCCGCCGCGTAATCCACGGAATAGCCCCGCCGCATCATGGAAGGAATCATAAGGCTGCCCATGGCGGCGACGGTACCGGGACCGGAACCGATAATGGCCGCGAAAAACATACAGCCGAGAATGGTCACAATACCAAGCCCGCCGCGCACCCTGCCGACCAGCAGTTCGCAGAATTCCACGATCTGGGCGGCCACGTCGCCTTTTTCCATGAGCGATCCGGCCAGAATAAACGCGGGCACGGCCAGAAGCGGGAACATTTCCGCCACCTTGAACAGATCCAGCGGAATGATGGACATGGGCGTGGGGCTGAGAAAAAGAACGAGTACGGTAGACGCGCCGAGCGCGACGAAAATGGGCACTCCCAGAAAGAGAAGACCGAAAAGCGCCACCCAGATAAGTACGGTGATGTCCATCAATCTTCTCCGGAATAGAAAAGTGGCGAAAAGTCCCGCGATTTGATCATGTTGTACCACAATTGCAGGATACGCAGGGTTTGCAGCCCGAAGCCGAAAGGAATCAGCGCGAAGATATAGCGCATGTCAATGAGCAGCGCGCCGGATATTTGCGGACGCCGCGCCATCATCTGAATGTACTTCACGCTGTAGTAGACGACGATGATATTGAAAGCCAGCCAGACAAGCGTGGCGGCAACCCCGAAAGCGAACTGCACGGGCTTCGGAAATTTCTTGATATGGGCCGTGACGCGGATATGCGTATTGTACCGCGCCCCGATAGCACCGGAAATATACACCAGCCCCAGCAACGCGAAGCGGGAAAGTTCCTCGGCCCAGCCAATGGAGCGCCCGACTCCGTAGCGGGCGATAACCTGGATGAACTGCAACCCGATCATACTGCACAGCATCACGCTGCATAACAGCAGTTCAAAGTTGTCCAAAAAAGACGAAAGGGTCCACCTTTTTCTCTCCATAGACGCAATTCCTTTTGTTATGGACGATAAAAAGACATATTGAAACTACTGTATTTAATAATACATAATATAAAAATAAATAGATAGAGATCCAAGAGATAGTATTACACGACTCAAGACACAAATCAATCAAATAGAACGACGATTTGTTATATTTTTTATAAAAAATACAGAAAGACTACGACTACTCTTGATAAAAGAAAGAAGAGTTCGCGTTTTTGATGATGGCGACCCGCGCACCCGGTGTTTCGGCCAGCCATCCGGTAACGGAAGACTGCATATCACCCCGGGTAAGAAGGCATGCATCCAGCAATTCCTTGGAAAGATCCGAATGGATCACCACATCATACTGTAGCGTTGCCCTCGCAAAGAGATAGGCCTTGTGTGCGCCCATTCTGAATTCGCGCCCTTCAAAGTCGGCCATAAGGGCCTGGGTGGAGGAGAAACGGCTGACATAGTCAAAATACACGTCGTCGCCTATGCCTTGTTCGCATTGGGCGGCAAGCAGGATATGCCCGCCCTTTTTCGCGCATTGCATGGCGCTGTTAAGACCCTTCTGGGCCTGATACAGGCAGATATCCTTGGGTTTGCCGCCGCAGGAGGCGATGACGATGTCATAGGGTTCCGAAAAGGCCAGCCCGTAGAGTTCCGCCGTTACACGGGATGCTTCGCGCATGACGAGGGCGGGCAAGCCCGCGAGAACCGCCACAGGGCGTTTGGCCGCATCCAGCACCACGTTGACGACCAGAGCTATGCCGGCCAGCTCGCCGGATTCGTTGAGATCAAGACGGACGGGGTTATCGTCAATGGCCCCGGCAACGGCTTTCGGATCCCGCAGCATTTTGTGGTTCGCGGCAATGGCGGCGGCGGAGGCGCAACCGATCACAGCCCCCTTGGCCCCGCCCGTGAAGCCGACGAACTGGTGCGTATCCACCATGCCCATGACGATCTTGAGGTCGGCCCCGCCAAAAGCCGCGTTCAGTTCTACCGGCGTTCCCCGCGACGTGCGGCCAAAGGAAACCAGCGGAGAATGCTCCGCATCGTGGGCGACAACGCGGCAACCGCGCAGATCGTCCGGCAGGACGCGTGCGATGTGAGCCGCATCCGCCGGGGGATGGAGGCCGCCGCCAATAACGACGGTGACGTCTTCGCCCTTCAACATGGGCCAGGCCGCGAAAATTCTGTCCAGCAGCGGCGGCAGCAAAAGCTTGACGGGGAAAGGACGGGTTTCATCAGGGACGGCAATGGCTACGGAACGGGGGGCGTCCCGCGCTTCCAGCGGTAAACAGCCCAGCGGGGCGTCCAGCACGGCGTGCAGTTTTTCCACCGGATCCGCAAGAGGGGCCGCCGATTTGGGTTCGTAAATATCAACCTGAACGGATTCGGGTAGTTCGAGAGGAAGGGAGCCCCCGCCATATTTGAGTTCAATACGCATGCTTACACCCCTGCAGATCAGATCAGTCCAGAATGAGGGATACGGTAAGGCGGAGGCTCCTGGCGCACCTGTCTCCAGGCCGCCAAATACGGCACGGCCCGCATGCGAACCGTGGGGAGCACCGTAGGCGTTCTCCCTGCCCGCGTAGGCGGGCGAACCGGCGTTACCGGTTGCCCGGCGCATTCCCTTTACGGAACGCGCCGGGACTTTCAGTCATATCCGTCAAGCGCTAGGCGCTTTCATAGAGTCTGGTCATGATGAATTCGCGGTGACCCAGCGTTTCGGCGGCGGTGTTGCGGCCGTTGCAGGTGCGGAACATCATTTCAAGCAGCTTGTCGCCGGCCTGGTCAAGGTTCAGTTCCTTGCGCAGCAGACCCGTCACGTCCACGTCGATGTGCTCGGACATGGTACGCACGGTGCGGGGGTTGGCGGACAGCTTGATAACGGGAAGGATGGGGTTGCCGATAACGTTGCCCTGCCCCGTGGGGAAGAAGTGGCAGACGTACCCGGCAGCGGCCACGAGGGTGACCATTTCCGCAGCGGCGGAAGAGGAATCCATGAACCACAGGCCGGGGCCGGTGGGCGCTTCGGCCTTGTCCAGGCAGCCGATGACCGGAGCCTTGCGGCCGATCTTCTGGATGTTGCCCAGGGCTTTTTCTTCGATGGTCGTCAGGCCGCCTTCAATGTTGCCCTTGGTGGGCTGGGAATCGCACAGGTCGGTGGTTTTGTGGTCGTCCACAACCTTGGCGTAGCGGTCAAAGAACGCCATGAACTGGTCACGCACCGCGGGGGTGGCGCAACGGGCCGCGACGAGGTGTTCGCCACCGGTGATTTCCGTGGTTTCGCCGAACACGGTGGTGCAGCCGGCTTCCCACAGCTTGTCAAACGCGTTGCCCACGGTGGGGTTGGCGGCAAGGCCGGAAGTGGTGTCGGATTCGCCGCATTTGCAGGAAACCCACAGTTCTTCGGTTTTGCACTCAACGCGCTGGAGTTCCGTGGCGTAATGCACGTATTCCTTGGCCTGGCGGGACGCGGCGCAAATGGTGTTGAGGTCGCCGTTCTTTTCAATGGCAAAGCCTTTCACGGGCTTGCCGGTCTTGGCGATGCCTTCGACCACTTTGTTCGTCCATTCGGGTTCGATACCGATAACGATAACGGCGGCGACGTTGGGGTTGCTGCCGGTGCCGATCAGAGTGCGGAAGTGCAGATCAAGGTCCGCGCCGAACTGGAGACGGCCATATGCGTGCGGGAGCGCCATGGTGCCCTTGATGTTGTTGGCGACAGCTTCACACGCGGCGTTGGAAAGGTCGTCGAGGGGGAGAATGATGACATGGTTGCGGATGCCCACGCGGCCGTTTTCGCGGCGGTAGCCGAAGAATGTTTTCTGCATCATGACTACCACCTCTTCGTCTTCAGGTTTTGGACATGGACATGCTGGCCTTTTTTGACAGGAGCCACGATCTTGCCGATATCCGTGTTGTACTTCATGACGGTGTCGCCAACATTGAAATCTTTCAGGGCCACCTTGTGACCGATGGGAATATCATCGAGGATCTGGAATTTGATCATCTTGTCTTCCTGCATGATCCAGCCGTTGCCTTCGGTCCCGGCTTTCAGATCTTCCACTACCACCACGCCGACGCCGTCAGCTTCTTCGTGGACAATAAATTCAATAGACATGGCTGCTCCTGAATCGGTTGATTCAATTCGCTCCGGGAAAATTCCCAGCCGGGCGCCGCCGCACTGCATGCACGGCTTTCCGGCGAACCCCTGCCTTGCCGCCGTTCCACGGGAACCACGGCAACAAAACAAATACTCGGTCTGACGCGATTCCGCGC
>JAJDHY010000064.1 GCA_030266385.1 Desulfovibrio sp. OttesenSCG-928-I05 | reverse complement strand
CTTTGGCTCCGGGGTAGACTTTGGTTACGCCGAAACGTTTGGCCAGAACGTCCACCATTCCTGTATTCTCGCCGGTTGCAAAGGCGAACTCATATCCGGCCCTGCGGCCAATACCTATGGCATCAAGGTCACGATAGCAGATGACTTTGGTTTCATTGCCGTGGACGTCAAGTGTAATGCGACCGTCAGTCAATACCCCATCCACATCGGTCAGAATGATTTTCATACAGTGGTCTCACCACGTTCCGGGCGATACACCACCCGGCGCAGTTTGTCCCTGACCGCTTTTTCAGCTTCAAGGCAGCGCAGTTCCGGGCTCCCCAAAGCGTCTTCCACCGTGCGGATATTGCTGACAAGCTGCGCCATTTCATCCGGCTCAATGGAGGCTTTCTGGTCGCTTCCCCACATTTCGCGGCTCAAGGTCAGATGCCGTTCTACAACGCAGGCCCCCATGCTTACGGCGCACGCTGAAATCAACGTATCAAGCTCATGCCCGGAATAGCCGACAGGCACATCAAATCTTTGCATAAGCGTATTCATGGCCAGCAGGTTAATATCCTTGGCCGCGGCCGGATAGAGTGAAACGCAATGCATGAGGATAAGACGTTCCTTACCGAGCCATTCTACCGCATGGGCGATTTCTTCGGCACTGCTCATGCCGGTGGACATGAATATCGGCTTCCGGGTTGCCTTGAGCCGCTCAAGCAAGCCTTTATCCGTCAGGCTCGCCGCCGCCACTTTATGGCAAGGCACATCAAATTTTTCCAGAAAGTCGACAGACGCCTCATCCCAGGGGGAAGCGCACCAAAGAATACCCTGCGCCTTGCAGAAAGCATCGATTTCGCAATAGGCCTCAAAGGAAAATTCCAGACCGCGCTTCAAATCGCCGTTTGTAGGACCAAAAGGATTTTCGCGCGGGCGGGCGAGTTCTTCAGCGCTATACACTACTTCTATGGTGCGCTTTTGCAGCTTTACCGCATCACAACCAGCCTTTTTGGCCGCTTCTATCAACTGCTTCGCCGTTTCCAGAGAGCCGTTGTGGTTAATGCCTATTTCGGCAATCACAAAAGTGCGTTCCCCGGGCCCGACTCGCCTGTTTCCCACTTGCAGCGCGTTTATATCTTTACCCTCGCGATTAATCAGTTTGTTTGTCAAAGCCTCTGACTCTTTGCGGCATGACGGAGACGCCGCCGCCCTCTGTGCATCTTGACCTATCTCAGACATTTTGTGTACTTCGCACAATATTCTGTATGCCAGTCTGGAGTGAAACAGGGCACCAATGTGGCATTTCTGCGAGTAGCCGGTCGTTTGATGCGGTGTAAGAGAACCCCATGGCATCGCGCTCAACCTCTATGGGCAAATCGCTCTGCATCTGCCGACGCACCTCTTCAGCTATTTCCAGTATGGGAACAGGTTTTCCCGAGCAGACGTTATAGTCAGAATGCTGCATACCATGCGTCAGACAATGTTCAATAACAGGGAAAATATCTGTCACATACAAAAAATCAAATACTACGTTCTGTCGCAGTTTTATGGGGCGATGTTCACGAATTGAGCGCATAATATCCGGTATGAGCTTGTGTGCCGCATCGCCTGGGCCATAGCACCCAAACAGGCGAAAGTTGATTACATTATTATGGCAGCACGTCAGCCGTTGCATCAGGTAACGCGAAATGCCGTAAGGATCACGGGGCAGTTCTTCGTCAAAACGATCTTCGCTTATCATGGCAAGGGGCCGATGCTTGCCGAACTCCGCCCCGGAACCGAAATATATCATCTTGCCGTAGTCTCCAGCACAGCGCTCAAGCGCCAGAAACACCCGCATGGAATTTTCGAGCAGATTCTCCGGCCGGTCAAGGGAATTATGCCCTGTGGGGTTGGCCGCGTGAATAACGGCATCAAAACGCCCTTTGCGCAAAAAGCATTGTACCGCATCCACGTCTAACAAGTTTAGTTCATCCCGCCGGGGTGCGGTAACGGCATATCGTTCACGCAGCAGCGGGAGGAGATTCTTCCCTATAAATCCGGTTGCGCCGGTCAATAATATGGAAAACGTACTCATTATTGGTGCCGTACTGCTTCACAGGATGCAGATCCTGTTCAAGGTATTTTTAAAAATATAGAGTAAATACTCTGCCTAGGAATGCTCCATAGCAATTTTCTTATGCGCATTGCGCACGAATGCAAGAGTCTCCCGCAGATCTCTGAATTTTGGCAAAATGTGGTGAGGAGCGCAAACGCAATTGTCCAGCTGGCACTTCATGGCAACAGGGAATTTTTTCACCTGGTAAAGTTGCGCGCCTGGCTCAAAAAAGTTGGCGACCGGGCCTATATTTATGGGACACCTGCTGCCTCTGCACTCTCCCGTATGCGATAAATAAAAGTAGCCGATCCCCTGGCAGCAATACATATCTTTAAAATTCAGATAACCTTCCGTAAGCTTGTCTGTCATTGCAGCAGACGTCAAAGAGCGCTCAACGCCATCTTCCAGCACATCGTAATTCAGCGTAAACGGCCAGACAGAATCCGGTTCTGTGCCGCTTATCTTTTCAAGCAGTTTGCATGTCTTGTTGCCTTTTTTCATCCATGTATGGTCTTCAGCAGTATAGTTCGGGTCGGCTTCGGTGTAACTGGGCGGAACCAGCACCGGCGCAATGGAAAGACCAAAGCGGTAATTTTTCTTCATTTCAGACAGGACGGAAAAGATTTCTTTTACATAGGCCTTCTTGCCCAGGTGATAGAGGAGGCCGAAACTCAGCGTTGCCTTGGGAGAGATATTCTCCACAATTGAGACAAGACGATCGAGTTTGACAAACTCGCTGTGGATGGAAATGGTGATATTCAGCTTGTTTCGCGATAGTGCAATAAGATTGTCAAAATATTGCCACGGGCGGTAGCCGTTGGTGACCAGCATGAGTTCTACTTTATCACCGAAAATTTCGTTCAGATACTCTATGAAAGGAACAAAATGGGGGATGATGGTGATTTCACCACCAATCAGATACAGGTAATATCGAGACTTGTTCATGGCCAGAAGGTTATCTGCGGCGCATTTGAGCTGTTCAAGAGACGGAATGAATTTTGACACATACCGTCGGTCTGCAAAGCAGTATGAACACCTCCAGTTGCAGTTCTCAATAAGTGACCAGTCAACCAGAAGCTCGTTGTTTTCTACAACACTGTTGCAGCCTTGACGCAGTATATGCCGGGCCGGTATTTCCATTTTCAGAGTCTCCAATAAGTAAAATCCGGACCGCCGCAGCTATGAAGCCCGCAGCCCTGCGTGCACGCCTTCGACCATATAGTTGAGCCTGTCGCGGTCAAGGCCGGGGTAAACGCCAATCCAGAACGTGTCATGCATAATTCGTTCCGTTATCGGCAAGCTCCCCACCTGCCGGAAGCCCTTATGTGCTGCCCGCAGCCCGTCGAAGCAGGGTTGCTTGATGATATTGCCGGCGAAAAGCAGTCTGGTTTGTATGCCCCGCTCTTCAAGAAAATGAATCATGCGGCCTCTATCAACCCCTTCCCGGCATGTCAGGGGGAAGCCGAACCAACTGGGGGATGAACCGGGGCAGGCCCTGGGCAGAATGAGCGCATCCTGCACGTTCTGCAGCTCCCCCGATAAAAAATTGAAATTGGCGCGGCGGGCGGCAATAAATTCCGGCAATTTTTTGAGCTGGGCCAGCCCGATGGCTGCCTGCATTTCCGTGGCCTTCAGGTTATACCCCAAATGTGAATAGACGTATTTGTGGTCGTAGCCAAAGGGCAATTCGCCGAACTGTCTGGAAAAACGCTTTGTGCACACGTTATCCTGCCCCGATGCGCAGATGCAGTCGCGTCCCCAGTCCCGCATGGAAAAAATGATTTTTGCCAGCAGGCTGTCGCTGGTATAAACCGCCCCGCCTTCTCCCATGGTAATATGGTGCGGCGGGTAAAAACTGGAAGTGCCTATATGCCCGAAGCTCCCCGTGAGGCGTGTTTGCCCGTCAAGAGTATATTCGGAACCAAGGGCATCGCAGTTATCTTCAACCAGCCAGAGGCCGTATTGCTCGCAAAAGGCTTTTACCGCCGCGATATCAAAGGGATTGCCAAGGGTATGCGCAACCATGACGGCTTTGGTTTTTGCCGAGAGCGCCGCCTCAAGCATGGAAACGTCAATGTTGTATTCCGGTAGTGTCACATCGACAAAAACCGGAACCGCGCCATATTGGACAACCGGCGCCACCGTGGTCGGAAAGCCTGCCGCCACGGTTATCACCTCATCGCCGGGCCTGACCGCCCGTTCACCGAGGAGCGGCGAAGTTAGCGCCATAAAAGCCAGCAGGTTGGCAGAAGAGCCGGAATTGACCAGCGCACAATGCCCAACCCCCAGACAGGCTGCGAATTCCCGTTCAAAGCACTCCGCGAAGCGCCCGGCTGTCAGCCAGAAGTCGAGCAGACTTTCACCCAGCGCCACAAGTTCTTCTTCGTCATAGATCCGGCCGGCATAGGGAATGCGCTGCCCCGGCTGAAACGCAGCCCTGGGAGCATGGAAGGCGTTATAGTAGCCGCGTATGGAATCAAGCACCTGCTTGCGCGCTTCTTTTTCACTTATAGTATCAGGCATAGGTAGTTTCTTGTGTTGAACGTCCGGGGGATGCCCGGAGTTGAGTCGCTTTTTCAAGCGCCGTCGCAGAAAGGTTGTGAGGCAGCTTGCAAGTCCGGATGTTATAGAAAATATTCCACGCCGGGTGCCTCGTCCACGTTTATCCAGGCCCACAGGTCTTCGGTTACACCAGTCTTAATATGGTTTGACCATATCTTCAAGGCGGCCGCACATATCCCCGGTACAGCCGGAGGGCATATGCGGCTGCAAGGCTCTGTTAGCCCATAAATCGACGGGATTTCAAGCAGCATGTGGAGATGCTCGGGGCAGCACGTCTTAATTGTTTTTGTGCCTTTCCACTCGCATTCAAAAACAAGGCGCCGCCGTATATTCACGGCGGCGCACATCACAGGACAATCTATTCTTACTAAAAAATCAACCAATCAGCTTTATGGAGTTTGCGCCAGTGCCGAGTGTGATCTCGCTGCCAGTCTTACCGGAAAGATACTTGCCCGCGGTTATGGAGGTTGAAGCCGTGCCGGTCGCCGTAATGTTGGTATTGCTTATAGTCTGCCCCACCGTGATCCCGGCCGCGTTCTGGGTCACCACGGTCACACTGTTGGCCCCATCGCCCAGATCCAGTCTGGATGCGGAAAGTGCCCCCTTGACGCTGACATCATCCTTCTGGCTGGAACCCGTGTAGGTGAGCCCGGAAGCGGTCTTGTTTATCGCGAGGCTGTTGTCACCCTTGCCCGCTTCCACAGCGCTGTTTTTGACGCTGCCGCCCACTGTCATGGCGGTACCGCCGCCACCGGCCGTTATCATGCTGCTGGTCATGTTCCCGATTATGTCTATGGTACGGCTCAAGAGTCCGGCAGCGCCCCCCATGGTCAACGTGGCGTTCGTCATGGAACCGGCGCGTACCGCGCCCGTGCCCGCACCCGTGGTTATGGTGGCGTTCGTCACGGCCCCGGCAACATTCAGGGTTTGATTAGAAGTGCCGGACGTATCCATATTCAGGGCCATGGCGACGGTTTTGCTCCCGGCGATGGACGCAAGCGTTACGGAATGCTCCCCCGCACCCAGCTCTATGGTGTTGCCCGTTGCCCCGGCTGTATATTTGCCTGCCTCAATCGTAGTGGCGCCGTAAGACTTGATGGCGGTATTGGTCACAGCCAGCCCCGCGCCTTTGGCGTTTTTGGCAGTAAGGCTGTTCGCGCCCTGCCCAAGATCTATAGTGCTGTTGGCCAAAGCACCGTACAGGGTCAAGGTATCCGTGCCGTTCGACCCGATATAGTCCAGATTGTTCACGCCACCCTTGATTTCAAGCTTCTGGGCCTGACTGCCGCCGACGCCGATCTTCACGGTAGCGCGTGCTCCCCTGCTTGCAGTGATGGAAGCAAGCGTTACGGAATGCTCCCCCGCACCCAGTTCTATGGTGTTGCCCGTTGCCCCGGCTGTATATTTGCCTGCCTCAATCGTGGTGGCTCCGTAAGACTTGATGGCGGTATTGGTCACAGCCTGAGCCACGCCTTTGGCGTTTTTAGCGGTAAGGCTGTTTACGCCCTGCCCCAGATCTATAGTGCTGTTGGCCAGAGCGCCGTACAGGGTCAAGGTATCCGTGCCGTTTGACCCGCTGTAGTCCAGATTGCTCACGCCACCCTTGATTTCAAGCTTCTGGGCCTGACTGCCGCCGACGCCCATATTCACGGTCGCCCGCGCCCCTTTGCTTGCTGTGATGGAAGCAAACGTTACGGAATGCCCCCCCGCACCCAGCTCTATGGTGTTGCCCGTTGCTCCGGCTGTATACTTGCCAGCCTCAATCGTGGTGGCTCCGTCAGACCTGATGGAGGTATTGGTCACAGCCTGAGCCACGTCCAGGGCGTTTTTGGCGATAAGACTGTTCACGCCCTGGCCCAGATCTATATCTGAATTGATGATAGAACCGGTAAAATTCAAATTATCCTGACCGGCACCGCCGCTATACGTGAGATTGGAGGCCGTCTTGCCGGTGTAGGTATTATTGCCCCCGCCCAGCTTGACGGTACTGTTCTTCGCGGCGCCGATAGTGATGTCGTCGTTGCCGTCGCCGGTTTCCAGAGTGTTGCCGGTCATGGCCCCCTTGATGTTTACAGTCTGGACGGACGTGCCGCCTATACCCATTTTCAGAATGGAATTGGTGACTGAACCGGACTCCAGATGCCCCTGGCCGGTACCGGTGTCTATATCGGCATAGCTTATGGCCTTGCCTGCGACAACGCCATTGCCGTCCGTGGTATTGCCCTTCAGGGCGACTTTTGATTTTGAGGCTGCGGTACCGGTTATGGAACCGGCCAGAATCGCCGTGGAAGCCCCGGCCTTGTCGGTAATGTTCACCGAAGTCAGCGTCCTGCCGGTGGCGTTGATGGTGTTTGCGCCTGATCCCAGATCGAAGGAGGCTCCCTTGGCCCCTCCGGTAATCTGGATCATTGCGGAGTTGGACGAGTTTATGGTCCCGCCGGTGATGTTTTTGAGTTGATAGGAATCCGTACCGGTGCTGATGATGGTAGCGTTGAGCACGCTATCGGCCACCAGAGAGTTGCCCCCTGCTCCAAGGGTAAGGCTGCTGGAAAGTGTGCCGAGGTCGACCCCCGTCATGGTCGCGCCGAGATTGACGGATCCGCCTGTTATGCCTTTGGCTCGCAGGGCGGTCGAGGTTGTGCCGTCTCCACCGTCGGCAATGCTGGTGTTGGTCAGGGTCGCGCCCTTTGCGTCAATAACGTTGCGCCCCTTGCCCAGGGATATTGAGCCGCCCGTCATGGAGTTGATCAGTTTGACATACGCATCGCCTGCACTGGAACCGGCGGTGATAGCCCCGGAAGTCAACCCGACGGAAAAAATAGCATCGTTACCACCGCCTCCCTCCAGAGAGACAATATTCTTGCCGAAGTTGAAAATGATATCATCGCCCGATCCGGCGTTGATATTGGTCAAAGACGAAGAACGGTCAACCGGCCCGTTCTGGCGGTTGATAATAACGTCGTTTCCCGAACTGCCCATGAGTGGCATCGCACCGTTGGCGTTGATGACGGCGACAAAGGGAGATGCGGCATCCATACTGCCCGTGTTGGGAAGATCCCGATACGCCGGTTTGTCCGGATCCAGTTCAACGCCTGTCCAGTTGCCGGGCTTGCCGGAATCGGACCAGAACATGTTGACGTACTTGCCGTTTTTTTGGAAATATACGTTTTCTCTCAGTATATTGGCACCGTCAATCAAGTTCGGGCCATATCTGTTTGTCTTCGCCACACTTAACTTTTTCCCGTTCCACGTGACCACCCCGGTCGAATTATTGAACGTCACGGTATCTCCCTGAAAAGAGAAAGACACCGTCGAGGATGTCATTTTTGCATCTGCGACGTTTGAGGACAGATTTAACGCGGCGCTGGAAAAATTGGCGCTGTCGCCACTATCTGCCGCACGTTGCACAGTGCGAAAGGAACTGAGATGTGATCCATCTAAAACCTGTGCTGGTGCCGCGTTCAGAATTTTCATATGCACCCCCGTTCGCAGAGACTATAAACGCTGTATCCCTGTAATCGGCGAGTTTCATAAATTCTTTACAGTGCATGGGAAAAATATCTGTTCTTTTTCAGCAACTACAAATAATTAAAGGTATTAACGAAAAGTACACAGATCACGCCTACAAACGTTCTCCGTTATATTCTAAAAGAGGAGATCGTGACTGATGCTGCGGCCGTGCAGGCCGGACGTGACACGTGTCACAACAACATGGAAGTGTAATCATATCCGGCATTAAAGCATATTTATTACAGACTGGTGGTTGATTTCTCAGCAAAAAATAGAATGTTCTGCGATGTGCGCCGCAGTGAAGCTATCGTGAAGTCTCGTTCTTTGGCGTACCCCATGGCCCCGCATCTCCTCAACCCGACGCAAAAAGGGCTTACGATTGCACATCGTAAGCCCTTATGACTTTTTGGCGCGCCAGGAAGGATTTGAACCCTCGGCCGACTGCTTAGAGACTCCGCAGTTTATTTCTACCGGGCTAAGCCCTTGTCCCGAGATTTGTCCCGGGTGAATCAATAGCTGACGGTGTCCGGGGTGGCATGATCTATTTTGGAATTCGGCCCATTTTGCGCCTCACGCACGACCAAGGGGGTGCCCGTCCGTTCGGCAAGCTCACGGGCATCTTCAGCGGCCTGGGCAAGAGCCGCTTCCACCTGTACAATAATAGCCTGGAACTCGGGGCTATGCCCGGTTGTTTGCGCGGACATGGTTTTCTCCTGTGGCGATCTGGACAGGCCGCTGGCCTTTGTTATCATACAGCATCCAGTCGTTCACCAGTAATTTATACACGGAATGGAAATTACGCAATCCGGCTACAAATCTGCGCCGGACCACGTCTTCCGGTATGCTGTGCCCGCCCTGAGCAACGCGGGCGGCGACGCGGGCTATGGCCGTTTCCACGTCCGGCAGGGCGAGGAACAGCAAATGGACGGCATATCCCCCCGCTTGCCATTGGGGTATCATACGGGCATAGGTGCGGCCCGCCAGCGTGGTTTCAAAGCTAAAGCTCTCGCCTTGGGCTACCAGCTTATCAATCTGCCGGAGCATAAGCCTTCCGGCCTGGATCGCTTCACGCTCCGGTGCAAAAGGCGACAGTCCAGCCGCAATCAGGTCAGCAT
>JAJDHY010000063.1 GCA_030266385.1 Desulfovibrio sp. OttesenSCG-928-I05 | reverse complement strand
AAGGAAAGCGAAGGAAGCCCCGGTCGTTTTCCTGGGCGGATTATTCTTCCTTGAGACTGCGGCTCATGAGGTTACTGACAGCCAGAGCGGGGTCCGTTTTGCCGTGTATGACGGCATGGACCGTCTCGCAGATGGGCATTGCGGCACCGTGCCGTAACGCCAGCGCGCACGCCGCTTCGGTGGTGGGAACGCCTTCGGCGACTTCATGCATGGATGCGAGAATGCTTTCCAGCGATTCGCCGCCGCCGAGACGCAGCCCTACACGGCGGTTGCGTGAAAGGTCTCCCGTACAACTGAGTACAAGGTCACCCATGCCGGAAAGCCCCATGAACGTCGACGCCCGCGCGCCCATGGCTTCGCCGAGCCTGCTCATTTCGGCAAGTCCACGGGTAATGAGCGCGGCTCTGGAATTGTGGCCGAAGCCCAGACCATCGGACATTCCGGCGGCCAGCGCCATGACGTTTTTCAGCGCGCCGCCCAGTTCCACACCGCAAACGTCAGTACTGGAATACACCCGGAAGCCTGCGGTGGAAAAGGTTTCGCGCAGCGTTTCCCCCAGTTCGCGGTCCGCACAACCCAGTACTACCGCCGTGGGCAAGCCCCGGATCAGTTCCGAAGCAAAGGACGGGCCGGAAAGTATTGCGTAGGATGCGGCGTATTCCGGCGTTTCTTCCGCCACCACGGCGGACATCAGGGAGAGGGAACCGCGCTCGATCCCCTTGCCCGCGTTGACGAGCACATGGCCGGGGGAGAGATGGGGGCGCAGGGAACGCAGCACGCCGCGCAGATGCTGGCAGGGAACGGCAAGAATACAAAGGCTGGTACCTTCCAGCGCGCCAGCCGGAGTCGTGTGGGCTTTCAGCGCGGGATGCAGCGGAGTTTCCCCCAGATAGCGGGGGTTGGTGTGCCGGGAGTTGATTGCTTCCGCCTGTTCCGGTGAGCGGACGAGAATGCGGACATCGTAATCCTTTGAAGCCAGGCTGTGCGCGATGGCGCTCCCCCAGCTGCCGCCGCCGATAACCGCTATGCGCATTGCTGTATGCCTTTATGGTGCGTGCCGGGCGCTTCCGTGCGCCGGGCGTTTTCGCCGTTGTTCAGGGTTTTGCCGGTTCGGCCGCGATGGCTTTGGGCTGCTGCGTCCACAGGGCCGCAAGCGGGGAAAGCTTGCCGTCCAGCGTGACGACCGTGGCAAGCCCCGGCTGTACACGGTTCATGATGCTTTCATCATATTCATTCAAAACGATTCGTACAGGGATAATATTTCCCTTGTCGCCGCGTTCCTGCGGAAAAACCGCATCGATACGGCCGTTGACTGCGGGGCCGGTGAATCCGGGAAACTTGATGAGGCATTCTCTGCCGAGGCGCAGTTCCTCTGCCTTGTTCGCGGAAAAGCGGGCGGTGATCCACAGGTTTTCCGGGGTGAACGGTATGAAGAAGACGGCGTTTTCACCGGGCACGGCGGCCTTGTTCACTTCGATATTCATCCGGATGACGCGCCCGGCCTGGGGAGAGCGGACCATTGTTGTATCCAGCGCGTATTCCAGATGGCGAATTTTTTCCTGCTGCGCCGCGTGTAAAAGGAGTCTGCCCTGGGTGAGGGAATCGTGCGACGGTTTCGCGGCGACTTCCCGTTCCAGCGCGGCGCGGGCCAGACTGGCGCTTTCAAAGCGGTCCTTGGCGCGGAGGAAATTGCCGTTCGCATTATCGTTGGCGGCAAGGGCTTTTTGCAGATCGTCCGCATCCGGGTGATTTTTACCCGCTTTTTCGGAGCGGGCGCGCAGGGCGGCCAGCGCGAAAGCCGTCTGCGCTTTGGCGTCGGACATGGCTTCCATTTCGATACGGGCGTCCTGCTCGGCCTGCCGGGCGATGGGGAGGAGCCGGGAGGCATCCTTGCTGTCCTTGGCGGCTTTTTCGGGGTTCAGCGCGGAAGGGGGCAGCGTTTCTTCCAACGCGGCCAGATTTTCCTTTTCCTGGGCAAGAGCCGCCAGAAGCGAACCGCTGTCGAGCCGGAAGAGCACTTCACCTTCGGCTATGACATCGCCTTCCCCGACCAGCACTTCAGCGACCATGCCGGAAAACGGGGGGCCAATGGGCGTCATTCTGGCCTCAATACGCGCTTCCTGGCTGGAAACACCGCCGAGGTGGAATTTCCAGTAATATGCGCCGCCGCCGGCGCAGGCCAGAATAAGCAGAAATACGGCTATTTTTTTCATTTCAAGGGCTCCCTTGCCGCGTCAAAATAGCAGCGGCCTCTCCCTTCCCGTGCATCTGTCGTGCCAGTTTCTTTGCCACAAAACGGGGCGCTTGTCGCTACCTTGTTCTGATTCGTGTGTCTGGTTCGCGTGTTTGTCCGGACCGGGCCGGTTCAGGGACAGATTCCCGCGTTCCGGGCAGATTCAAGCCCCACGCAATCACCGTTGGAACAGCCTTCCTTGAAGTCGGAACAGGCTGCCTCATTTTTTCCTTCCAGCAAATCCAGTGCAGCCCGGAAATTCCAGGCTTTATGCTGGTCGGAATCAAGAGCAATGGAGCGGTCAAGATCCTTGCGCGCACCAAGAGCGTTCCCGCCCCGCATCGAAATGAGGCCCCGGTACGCGTAGTTTTCGGCGCTGGGGTCAAGGCGCAGCGCGCGGGTCAGATCATCGAAAGCGCCTTCCCAGTCGCGCTGGGTGCTTTTGGCGAGCCCCCGGCGCATATAGGCTTGTGCATATTCAGGCTCCAAGGCGATGGCTTTGTCCAGAAGTTCCACGGCCAGAGCCGGATCGGAACAGACTTCGGAATCCCTCCAGAGCACATGCGCTCTGGCAAACGCCGTTTCCGCTTCCGGGTTGATTTTTCCGGAAAGTCCCATGGGGTTGTAAGCCTTTTCCGCGCGCGGACCGCATGAAACCAGCAGCACGGTCAGCAGCAGGAAAAGAATGATTGCAAGGGACCGGGCGCGGGGCCGGAAGGTAGCGGGGGCGGTCAAACGTATCATACCCATGGAGTGATCCTTTATGTATTCCTGGCGAGCGTTGTTCCCGGCAGTTGCCAGCGGGCGATGCTCGTATTATATGTATTCAAATATCGATAAACCGTTACAATATAGACTTGGGGAAGAGTATGTATTTTGCGAAACTTCGGGACGCCATGGATAGGGCGAACGGGCTGTTACCGGTCAACAGGGTGCAAGAAGAACGGTGGGCCGTGCAGATTTTCGCCTGCTGCGCGGGGTTGCGACTGCTTGCTCGTGAAACTGCCGCGTATGACGCCCACGTACGGTTCTGCTCACAGTTTTTTGCCCAGTTCGAGGCTGCTTTGCAAGCCTTTTGTGCGTTGAGTGATTCCGGCCGGGCGACGCAGGAGGGCGGGTTTCGTGAAGAGGCCCCGGCCATTGACGCGGCGTTCAACATGCTGGAATCCGCGATTCTCTTTGTCCGGGAAAAAGCCTTGCGTACCGGCTATGCGGATTTATGCGAGGAAGAGGAATATCTTCTGGATTTTTTTGCCACCAGCGGCCTCTGGCCGCTCGAAGACCGGCACAACGACGCCATTGATACCTTTTATGTGAAGCTGCCCGCCGCCGTCAGCAGGGATGCAGCCGGGCTGCGGTACTAGCCGGGGTGCTGCCCATGGTGCTGCCCGATGCAGCGGTGGCGAAAGGCTGTTGTGCTCTCTTTGCTCCCTGCCGACTTGCCTCCGGTGAAAAGCTCGGGTATGCCGGGGAAAAATCCTGGAGTACCCATGTCTCTCGCCGCCGGTCTTTCGCCTGTCTCTTCCCGCACCACGCCGGGCCGTATCGCCGTCATGCTGCCGCGTTTCAGCCGCTACGGCGGGGTAGAGCAATTCGCCTGGCGGCTGGCGGAAGCGTTGGCTTTGCGGGGGCATAGCGTGGATTTTCTCTGCGCCCGACAGGAAGCGGACGCCCCGGAAGGGGTTTCGGTCAAGGTGCTTGGACGCCGGGGCGGGCTTTCCTTTCTCAAGATGCTCTGGTTTGTATGGTCCGTGGAGCACGCGAGGCGGGAAGGGGGCTATGATCTTTCCATCAGTCTCGGCAAAACATGGAATCAGGATATGCTCCGCGTCGGGGGCGGGCCGCTCGATAACTACCACCGCTTGTCCCTGCAAGCGTACCCGGCGGGACCGGGACGGACGCTCAAGGCCGTCAGTCGCTTGCTGTCGCCTGTCAACGCGCTGACACGGCTTGTAGAAAAACGGCAATACGCGAACTGCCCCCGCATCGTGGCTGTTTCCCACCTTGTGCGGGAATGGATATGCGCCGCACACCCGCAGCGCGTGTGCGACGATATTGCCGTTGTGTACAACCGGCCTGATCCGGAGCGCTTTGCAGCGCCGGATACGGCGACGCGTGATGCGGCGCGGCGATCCATGGGCGTGCCGCCTGAATGCTTCGCTCTGGGCACGGCTTCGACTAATTTCATGCTCAAGGGGGTCGGCCCGCTGATAGAAGCGCTGGCACTGGTGCCGGAGCGCGTTCATCTGTTCGTGGCCGGAGGGCGCGGGCACGCCCGCTACACGGAAAAGGCCGAAGCGCTGGGTGTTGCGGACAGGGTGCATTTTCTCGGCAAGGTGGCGGATATGCCGTCCTTTTATCATGCTCTGGATGCCTTTTCCCTGCCCACCTATTATGATGCCTGCGCCAACGCCACCATGGAAGCGCTGGCCTGCGGGCTGCGGGTGAGCAGCTCCCCCAGGAACGGCGCGTCGTATTTTCTGCCTCCGGAAAACGTCACCGCGAACCCGGCGGACCCGCGTGAACTTGCCGCCATGATAACCAGATTCACGGAAACGTCGCCGCCTCCGCCTTTTGTGTGGCCGGAAAATACGGCTTCCGGGCTGGACGCTTTCATAGAACTGGTGGAAGAGGAGCTTGCTACACGGCGGGGGAACGGGGAGCCCTGATTCAGGGTTATTTCCTTGATGGATAGTGTCATGACGAAAGAGCCGGGAAAGAGAACGCATTCTCTTTCCCGGCTCTTTCGTTGGGTCATGAAAATGTCGTGCTACCCGGCGTTCGCGTCTTCAGAATTGTCGCCGTCGACCGTCCCGGCCATTTTGGATAGCTCCCAGACCGCCATGCGGATGACGGCTGGGCGGAAAATTAACCCGACATGAGAGCAGGGGGGGCGTCAGCCGCATGGCCCAGCCGAGCCCGGGCGGCACAAGGCACGCCTTGGGCACCACCATTTCATCAAGGCAGGTCACAAGGGAAACGCAGGGGATCGCGTATTCTTTTTCCCGCGCTTCCAGGTCATTGAAAAAAGGATTGGAAGGCAGCAGGCTCCGGCCCAGTTCGCCCCAGGCCAGCGCAGCAAGGCGGCTGCCCCGGTGGGGCGTGCCCAGCGTGAGCACCCCTGCGATGCGTTCCGCGTTACCTTCTTTGGCAAGCCAGCAGCGGATGATGAGCCCGCCAAGGCTGTGCCCGACCAGTAAGGGTTTTTCGCCCGGCCAGCGTTTTTCCATGGCCTGCAAGGCGTTTTCCAGCAGGGGCGTTATGTCTTCCGCCGAATGATAGCGGGAGGAAATATAGGTGATCACTTCACTGCGGGTGAACCCGGCTATCGCCATGGCCCGGCGCACGTAGAACCAGCCCGCTCCCCTGTGCCAGAGGCCGTGCAGGCAGAGCACCGGCGGCAGCGGCTTGCCGGGGCCATCCGCTGTGTTCTGCTTTCTGTCCGGGAGGAAGCGGCAGGCAAAACTCA
Organism: Desulfovibrio sp. OttesenSCG-928-I05; assembly: GCA_030266385.1. Classification (GTDB taxonomy): domain Bacteria; phylum Desulfobacterota; class Desulfovibrionia; order Desulfovibrionales; family Desulfovibrionaceae; genus JAJDHY01. Next base: position 3,702 of record JAJDHY010000063.1, on the reverse strand, counting down.
GAACAAAGGCGGACATATTGGCCAGTAACCCGTAACAGGCATGTCCCGCAAAAATGAGCATGCCCGGAAGGGTTTGCGGCGGCGACGGTATTTCCGGGCAGGGGGAATTGCGGCTTTCATACCAGTAGAAAAGGCAGAGCACGAACATGAAGGTGTAAAAGCCAAGGGCCAGAATAACGAGCAGGGCGAAAACTATCATGCGGACTCCCGGTGGATGGCATGGGCGGCGCGGACGCCGCGCCGGACAGGCGGGAATAGTAGACTGTTTCAGGACGCGCAGGCAAGCGGAATCGTGATGAACCGGGCATCGCAGCATGTACCCGGAAAGGCCGCCGCCCGCTGAATCGCGTGACGATTCTTTACCCGGTGCGGCTTGACCAAGCGAAAAGAGCTACGTATTCTTCGCCGTCCCTTGGCTGTTTTTCCGCGTGCCCCGGTATGCGGCGTGTGCCCACAATTGACAGAATACAGGTGCCTATGTCTCCTTTTCTTTCTCCCGATTCTTTTGTCCGCACCCGCCTTGCCGCGGTGTTTTTCACTGCCGCTTTGCTCGTGTCCGTATCTATGGGCATTTCTGGGGCGCATGCCGCACAACCTAACGAATTTCCTCCCGAAGTGCAGAAGGCGGTGAACGAGATTCTCGCGTCCCGCGATACGGGAAAAGCCATTCCCTCCAAAGCCGTGCTGGATGAGTTTCTGGCCTACGCCACATCGCCGCTGGTACGTTCCGGGGACTTTCCCGCCAAACGCAAGGAAGGGCACGGCATCATATGGCGCTCGTCCATCAAGCAGCCCATGGCGACAACCCTGCGCTATCTTTTTGATCCGAAAATCCCCTCGGAAATTGCCTATCCCGCGTCGGTACGCCGCCAGAACTGGCACCCCGGCAGCGATATCCTGACGCTGGATCCGCCTTTGTGGGAACAGCTCGGCAAGCACGCGGATACTCCCCTTGTGTTGCGCGGCGTAGAAACGGAATCCATCACGCCGGACACGTTCAGCAGTTCCTTTTACAGTTATACGCAGGATCGTCTCTATATCCTGACGGAATATCAGGGCACGCAGGTGCTGATCACCGCGTCCTGGCAGAAGGGCAAATCCGACGTGGGGCGCAAGGCGACGCCCATCGGCGACTATGACAACTGGGATTTCGTCTATTCCGACGCAGCCGGGACGCTGGCTTCCGGCATAGGCTGGGCGGATACCTACATGTACGCCGCCAACGCCATTATTGTGTTTTACGAGGAAGCACCCGGTTCCGGCGTGACCCGCTACACGATTTTCAAATGGCTGGATGCCGGATGGTCCGGCATGAACATGGTCAAGCAGGAACACCTTACCGCCGGGGCGGAACGCTCCTTTGCGGGCCTCAAGGCGTTTCTGGAGTCTCCCGCCCTTCCCCCCGCCGAAGAAATCGCCGCGTATGTGGCGTCTCTTGAGGCCCTTGATACGGACGCCCTGCGCGCGCGGTTCAAGCCCTATTCCCTCAAGGTGTCCGAGGCGGCGGCCAATGACAAGATTCTGCAAAGTGACGATTTTCAGAAGAAGATCGCCAACGGCAGCTACGGCGACAACCTTTCCAGAGAAGAGATAATCGCCGCCATGAGCGTGAACTGGATCAAGGGCAAACTCGGCAAGCCCCAACTGGCCGGACCGCTGGAGTAACTATGGCTCTGTCTTCCTTTCCTCTGTGGATTGAAGACCGTCTGGTGGACGACGGCCGCTTTGCCGCCGCCTATGATACGCTGTCCGATCAGCAGCGCGGCGCGTGCAAGCTGGCCATCGCCCGGCTTGAAACCGTGTACGGCGGCATGCTCCCCGGCCGGGATCTGCGCCACATTGAAGCGAACGGCGTGGCGCACATCATGCGCCGGGAGCCGGTTCCCTGGGCGCTTTTCCTGCTCGGGCAAGGCTTTGCCAGCCCGGCCCGGCTTCTGGCCGCGCTGATGCCCGCCGTGCTGGCCGGGGTGCCGAATATTCTGGTCTGCCGCGTGCGCGGCGGCGTTACCCCCGCGCCTCTTCCTCCCGCCCTGCTGGCGGCTCTGGAACTCTCCGGGCAGGAACTGGTGGCTGATCTTACGCCACGGGACGCGCGGAAACTTGTGGAACATGCCTGCGAACACATGACAAAGGGGCGCGTTTTTTTCCTCGGTTCGTTTCTGGGCTGTGACAATCTTTTGCTGGCCGCTTCACGCGCGGGGCATCTCTGCCGGGCGGAATTCGATCCGCCGCGCATCGCGGTGAGCCCTGCGGCCCTGCCTTTTTACGGGGAAGAAGCGGACGCCACGCCGGACGGGGCTTTCTGGCCTTCGTTCGGGTATATCCATTTCGCCCACCCGGACGCGGAGATCATGACGCTTGAGCCGGATATCATCCCCGGCGCGGAGGAATATTCCTGCGTGCTCTGCGGGGAAGAGGAAGTGGAGGCATGGCTTCTTTCCGCGCCGCTGGCCCTGACGCCCGGTGAGGAGGCCTGCTGGATCTGGCCTGATTTTTCCCCGGCGTTTTTTATGGAAACCCGCCGCGCCCTTGTATAACGTTTCCCTTTCCTCACAATCACAGGATACTGCTATGGCATTGCGCAACATCGGGATTATCGCGCATATCGACGCGGGCAAGACCACGCTTTCGGAACGCATCCTCTTTTATACGGACAAGATTCACCGTATGGGGGAAGTGCACGAAGGCGCGGCCACCATGGATTTTCTGCCGGAAGAGCAGGACAGGGGCATCACCATTGCCTCGGCCTGCACCACCTGCTCGTGGGATGATAACAGCATCAACCTCATCGATACGCCGGGCCACGTTGATTTCACCATGGAAGTGGAACGCTCCCTGCGGGTGTTGGACGGGGCCGTCGGGGTGTTCTGCGCCGTTTCGGGCGTGGAACCGCAATCGGAAACCGTGTGGCGGCAGTCGGAGAAATTCGGCGTGCCCAAGCTGGCCTTTGTCAACAAAATGGACCGTCCCGGAGCCTCCTTTGCCGGAGTGCTCGATGCCATGCGGCAGCGGCTGGGCGCGAACCCGGTGGCCGTGGCCGTCCCGCTCGGTGAAGGCGAGGAATTTTCCGGCATTCTTGATCTGGTGAACTGCGAACGCGTAAACTTTGATCAGGCCGATCAGGGCAGGACCGTGACACGCCTTCCGTTCACGGAGGCTGATGCGGCCCTCGCCGCCCCGTGGCGGGAAACGCTGATTGAAACGGCGGCGGATGAAGACGATGCCATACTGGAACTTTTTCTGGGCGGCGGCGACGTGCCGCCGGACATGCTGCGGGCCGCCATACGCAAGGGGACGCTGAACCGCCGTATCGTGCCGGTATTTGTGGGTTCCGCGTTGCGTAATGCCGGTGTGCAGCCCCTGCTGGACGGGGTTGTGGCCTATTTGCCAGGTCCGGCCGACGTTCCCGCGCAATGGGGCGAGCTGCCGGGAAGCGGCGGCGAAGGCGGCGTGAAAACGGAAGTCGCGCCTGACCCGAACGGCCCGTTCAGCGCGCTGGTTTTCAAGGTGCTGATGGAAGGGGGACGCAAGCTGGCGCTGGTGCGTATCTATTCCGGCGTGCTCCGGGAAGGTATGGCCGTACGCAACGTATCGCGCAGTGCGGATGAGAAAATTACCCGCATGTTCCGCCTGCACGCGAGCCGCCGGGAAGAACTGAAAGAAGCCGTTGCCGGGGATATCGTCGCCGTGCAAGGGATTCGT
>JAJDHY010000062.1 GCA_030266385.1 Desulfovibrio sp. OttesenSCG-928-I05 | reverse complement strand
CCAGGGCAAGAGCGTGGTTGATGCGGAAAAGGATCTGGCTTCCGACATCCTGCAAGACAAGCTTCGTGAATATATCAGCCTCGCCGTGGTGGCGACGCCCGACGAAGCGCGCCGCATGCATGCCTTCCAGGCGGAACGGCGCACGGTATCCTACGTGCTGTTCGCAACGGAAGACTACCTTGACGACGTGACCCCGACGGAAGACCAGCTGCAATCGTTCTACAACGGCAACGCCCAGCGTTTCACCTCCCCGGACCGCACGGCCCTCAGCTATATTGAAGTAACGCCCGAAGCGCTGGCCGGCGGCGTGGATGTTTCCGCCGAAGAAATTGACGCGGCCTTTGCCGGTGGCCCTTCCCGCTACCATCTCAGCCAGGTGCTCTTCCTCCTCCCCGAAACCGCCGACGAAGCGGCCAGAGCGGCTGCGCGTGAAAAACTGCACGCCATGCAAAACGATCTGCGTGGCGGCAAGGATCTGGCGGCGGCTATCGCGGATGCCTCGGCGGACGATCCTTCCGTTGTCGGCGGCGACGCGGGCTGGATTTCCGTGGGACAGCTTGATGAGAAAATGGCCCCGATCATTACCGGTCTTGTTCCGGGCGGGCTGAGCGATATTATTGAAGCGCCCGCCGGGCTGGCCTTCTTCCGGCTGGAAGAGACGGACCCGGATTTCCGCGGGCATGAAACCGTGGTCAAGGCCGCCATTCGCGACAGCCTGGCCCGTGAACACGCCCTGCTCGGATTCCGGGAAACCCAGGAAAAGGTTATCGAATCCATGGATCTGGGCAAAGGCCTTGATGATATCGCGGCGGAACTCGGCGTTTCCATCCGGGAACTGCCGCTGGCGAACCGCGCGCTTATCCCTTCCGCCCTCGGGCTCAAGTCCGGCACGTCGATAGCGCTTTTCAGCGGCGCGGCGGGCAGCCTGATCGGCAATATTCTGGAAACCGAAGGCGGGTTCATCGTTGCGAAGATTACCGAACAGCAGCCTTCTGCCCCCATTCCCTTTGCTGACGTCCGGGCGGAAATCGAGAACGAAGTGAAGCGCATTGAAGCATCCCGCCTCGCGGAAAAAGCCGCCAACGACCACTTGCCGGAATTCACGGGTTCTGACACCCCGGAAGCGTTCCGGGAAAAGGTTATGACCTCCGCCGCCTTTATGCGCGACGGCCAGACGGCTGATTTCGGCAGCGCCCCGGCGCTGGCGGCGGCGGTGTTTGAAAACGCGCCGGGGAGCTGGATTCCCCGCAGTTTCGCCGTCCAGAAGGGCGCTGTTATCGCCATGACCCAGGAAGTGCAGCCCCTGACCGACGCCGAATGGCAGGAGCGGGAAGCCGAAGTCCTGAAGGCCGTGGAGCAGGGCAAGCAGAACGCGCTCTTCTCCGTGTACATGGAAGCGCTGAACAGCTCGACGACCGTCTCTGTTCCTGACGCCCGCATTTTCGACATGTTCTAGTTTTACCTGTCCACCACGATTCAAAGCAGCCCCGGGTCTGGTCCGCAGTGACCATGCCCGGGGCTTTTGTAATGGCTGCGGCGAGTTCGTCGTGTGCTCGCGTTTTTGCTCCTCGCATGATCTGAATTTTATTCTTCGCAAAATATGCGTACAATATTGCTTTTGCGGCGATAGCATGTGATATTCTCCGCAAGAGGTGCGGAGAATATGCAATACATCCATGAAAGGCCGGAGTGGCCCGATTTTCAGTGGAGCTATGAACATGTTGCCAGCCTGCTGGCGGCAGTGCGCCACAAGCAAGGGCTGCTCCTTGGCCGGATGAGTGCGCTTGGTTTCTCCGCGCAGGAGGAAGCAGGCCTTGAAACACTGACCGAGGACGTTGTTACGTCGAGCGCCATTGAAGGAGAACGGCTGGATTCCACGCTGGTTCGCTCATCCCTCGCCCGTCGACTGGGCATTGATATCGGCGGCACTTCTCCTGTCGATCGTCATATTGAGGGCGTTGTCGAGATGATGCTTGATGCCACCCAGCGCTATGCCGAACCCTTGACGAAAGAGCGCCTTGTCGGCTGGCAGGCCGCTCTGTTTCCTACCGGTTTCAGTGGCTCCCGCAAAATAACTGTTGGCGGGTGGCGACCCCCGGAAGCCGGAGCAATGCAGGTCGTTTCCGGTTACATAGGGCACGAGAAAGTCCATTTTGAAGCACCGGCCGCAGAGCGTCTGGACAGGGAAATGGCTGCTTTTCTGGACTGGTTCAATGCTCCCTGCGTTCTTGATCCGGTGATGAAAGCCGGAATTGCTCACCTGTGGTTTGTAACCATCCACCCGTTTGAAGACGGTAACGGGCGCATCGCCCGCGCCATTACGGATTGTGCGCTTGCCCGTGCGGATAACAGCCCGAAACGGTTCTACAGCATGTCGGGCCGCATCGAGCGGGAGCGCAAGGAGTATTACGCCATTCTTGAACGCACCCAAAAGGGCGGGCTGGATATAAGCCTTTGGCTCGAATGGTTTTTGACCTGCCTTGGGCGTGCTGTTGACGGCGCGGAAGAAACACTCGCATCCGTTCTCTTCAAATCGCGCGTCTGGCATTACGCCAGCCAGTTCTCTTTGAATGAACGGCAGCGCCTTGTGTTGACACGGTTGCTGGGCGATTTTTCCGGAAAACTTACCAGCAGCAAATACGCAAAGCTTGCAAAGGTATCTCAGGATACAGCCATTCGGGATATTCGCGAACTGGTCGCCCATGGGGTACTTAAACAAAGCGAGGGCGGCGGGCGTAATACGGCGTATGAAGTTGCGGCAGGGTAAAGGCGGGGAATACGGCGCGGTTTCCCTCGTGAGTAAGTCGTCGTTGCGCACGCCCGTTGCCGCATGCACGCTAAAAAAGCCCGCGCTGCCTTCGTACAAAGGCAGCGCGGGCTTTATGATCAGGACATCGAAGCGGCGCTACGGGCTGCTTAGCCGAAATTCGCCGCATGGCGGGCGTCAAAGGCTTCCTTGGTAAAGACCGCCTGTGTGCCCGCGTTTTCTATGCAGAAGGACGAGGCGGTGGAGCCCAGACGCGCACAGTCCGCCAGAGGAAGCCCCTTCGCCAGACCGTGCAGCAGGCCGGAACGGTACGCGTCGCCCGCGCCCGTCGGGTCCACAACCGCGGAGACAGGCACGGCGGGAATATGGATTTGTCCTTCCGCGCAATCCAGAGTCGATCCCTGTTCACCGAGGGTGGTGATGATATTCTGCGTCAGCGCCCTGATTTCCGCTCGCGTTTTGCCGGTGGTGTTGCAGATCATTTCCAGTTCATAATCGTTGCTAATCAGGATGAAGGAACCGGCAATGGCTTCCAGCAGCACTTCGGCGGACAGCACGGGAATCTGCTGGCCCGGATCAAAAATATAGCGGGCGCCTTTTTCCTTGAAACGCCGGGGGTGGGCCTGCATGTCGCCGGGGTTGGTGGGGGAGACAATGCCTATGTCCTCCGCCGTCAGGGACGGGAAGGTATAGGTTGAAGGGAGGCGCATGGCGCCCGCGTTAAAGCCGGTAATCTGGTTGTTGGCCAGGTCGGTGATGATATAGGCCCCGGCCGTCAGTTCTTCCGGGAAGATGGATACCCCGTCCATGGGGAGGCCGAGGGCTTCCAGACTCGCGCGGTAGCGGTCAAAATCGCGTCCTCCCGCGCCCACCAGCGTGGAAGGGGTTCCAAGGCACGCCAGAGTCCATACAATGTTCCCGCCGCAGCCACCAAGGTGTTCGTCCAGCCGTTCAATAAAAAAGCTGACGTTCAGGGAATGGATTTTGTTCGGCAGAATATGGTCTTCAAATTTGCCGGAAAAGTTCATGATCCGGTCGTAGGCTATCGAACCGGTAACATAGATGTTCACAGGCGCTCCTTGTGCGGTTTCTTCATACTTCGTATTTGGCGGGTTATCCGGGGGCACTTTCGGCGGCCAAAAGACTGCCTCCTCTGGAAATTCGCCGCCCCCGGTTCTGGTTCATGCCGGGTCAGTCCCGGCTGCTTCGCGTTTCGGCCCGGATCCAGTCCAGGTAGTCGGCATCGCCGTAAACCAGCGGCAACGCCACAATGCAGGGCGTGTCGTAGCTGTGCAGTTCCTTTGCCCGGCGGGAAAGTTCGGGGAATCGTTCCGTGGTGGTTTTGAGCACGCACAGGGTTTCCTCTGCCGTGTCCAGATTCCCCTGCCACCAGTAAAGGGAGCTGACGCCCTCAAAGATATTGACGCAGGCGGCCAGCCGCTCCTCTACCAGCGTCCGGCCCAGCATTTCCGCTTCGGCCTTGCCGGAAGCGGTGATATACACGAGCAGGCAATCGGTCATTAGAATTTCCCTTTGATAGTGCCGCGCAACGGCGGGGACCCCCCGGCTGCGCCAACCTCGCGGGCCGTGCTACATTTTATTTTGATTTCATCTATACTATAATCATCATTTACGGCGGCAACGCCTGACGGCGATGTTTACCTTGCCGTCACAGGCATACCGGAAAATACAGACAGGGGCAAATCCAATGAAACGACACGAACGGGCGGCACTTTTCCTTGAACGGCTGGGCGTGCGCTATCCGCATCCGGCAACCCATCTGAACGCGCAGTCCGCCTGGGAACTGCTGGTCGCCACCGTGCTGGCCGCCCAGTGCACGGATAAGCGCGTCAACATGGTGACGCCCGCGCTTTTCGCGCGCTGGCCCGGTCCCGCCGAACTGGCCGAAGCGCCCATTGAAGAGCTGGAAGCCTGCATCCGTTCCACCGGTTTCTACCACAACAAGGCGAAAAATCTCATCGCCGCCGCGCGGCGTGTTACGGACGTCTACGGGGGCGAAGTGCCCCGAACCATGGACGATCTGATCACTCTGGGCGGCGTGGCCCGCAAAACTGCCAACGTGGTCCTGTGGGGCGCTTTCGGCATCAACGAAGGGTTGGCTGTGGATACGCACGTCGGCCGCATCGCGTTACGCATGGGATTCACCCGTTTCAAGGATCCCGTCCGGGCGGAAAAAGATCTTATGGCCCTTTTCCCCCGTGAAGAATGGGGGAACGTCAACCACCGCATGGTCTGGTTTGGCCGGGATGTGTGCGATGCCCGAAAACCGGCCTGTCCGGTCTGCGAAATGTGTGATATATGTCCTTCCTCTACCCTCTGAACATGTTGCCCCGCCGTCCTTTTTCCCCGGACGGCAGAAATTCCGGTAACCGTGCGCCGCACCTGATATTCTTGCTTTCCGCATCCAAGACTTGAAAAGATTTGGCAAGCAGCTTATATTATATATAATTCTGTCATTCTCGGCCGTGCTAGCTGGCCGTGCGGGCCGGGAGGGCCTATGTCACAAGATAACATATTGCTTGATGCCGCTTCCAACGAGTTGGAAATCATCGTGTTTTTCATCGACGAAGAGCTGGAGGACGGGTCTACCTATACCAGCTACTACGGCATGAACGTGGCCAAGGTTCTCAGTATCATCCGCCGTCCCGCCGTGACCGGGGTGCCGGGGAAACACCATCCCGCCGCCCTCGGTACCTTTAACCTGCGCGGTAAAGTGCTCCCGCTTGTGGATCTTTCCGTCTGGCTCGGCAAGAAAACCACCGTCACCGATAACTGGAAAGTTATCGTCACGGAATTCAGCGGTATCACCACGGCTTTTCTGGTTTCCGGGGTTACCCGTATCCATCGCATGACCTGGACCCAGGTCGAACCGCCGGGGAAACATCTGCAGAATTTCAGCCATGATTGCATCACCGGTGTGGTGCGTCTGGATAACCGCATCGTGTTCCTGCTGGATATGGAACAGGTTATCGGGTCCATGAATCCCGCCCTCAGTCTGGATTCCCACGCCGAACAGGTGGATGTGCACAACGAAGCCGTCAACGGCGCAGGTTGCACCATTCTTTTGGCCGACGATTCCGGGGCCATCCGGGCCACCATCGCCAAGGTGCTGGAAAAAGCCGGGTTTACCGTCATCAGAACCGCATGCGGTCGGGAAGCTTGGGAAGAACTCGAAAAGGTCCGCAGCAAGGCCCTGGAAGCCGGGACCGATCCGTCCGAATACATAAACCTGGTCGTCTCCGATATCGAAATGCCCGAAATGGACGGGCATACCCTGACCAAACGGATCAAGGACGAACCCGCGTACAAAAATATCCCCGTGATCCTCTTCTCCTCCCTCATCTCCGAGGTGGTCCGCGCCAAGGGCGTACAGGCAGGAGCCGACGATCAGATATCCAAGCCCGGACTCCCCGAACTCGCCCTCCGCGCCCGCAACCTGATCCGCGAACGCCAGGGCAGGTAGAGAGAAAAGGGGGAAGGGAATGCCTCCGGCGGCCGGGGGGAGAAGGGGAACCTTTTTAGGAAAGGTTCCCCTTCTCCCCCCGGACCCCCCTCTTCCTCTCCAAACCTTTTTGGTTTGGGGGTAGGTAGGAACAAAAAAAGTCCTTCTTGAACGTGCTGTTCGAGAAGGACTTTTTTGTGTTCGTGGCTGGGAGGCGTGGCTGTGTAGTTCCCCTCCCCTTACCTGTCGGGGTGCAGGGGGTCACCCCCTGCCGGGGGTTCCAAGGGGACCTTTAGCCGTAGGCGAGTCTTCGAGCCGTACGGATAAAGAGAGCGGAGCGCGGAGCCCCTTGGCCGCCGGAGGCATCTCTCTACAGCTCTGCCGGGTGGATCATGGTGAATCCGTTGGGGCGGCTGATTTCGAGGGGGACGTCGTAGAGGGTGTGGAGGAGTTCGGGGGTCAGGGTTTCGGCGCAGGGGCCGGTTGCGAGGAGACGGCCTTTGTGCAGCACGGCGACCTGATCGCAGAACCAGAGGATATGGTTGGGATCGTGGGTGCAGACCAGTACCGCCACGCCTTTGGCGGCGATGGACCGCAGGGTTTGCCAGATGAGGATCTGGTTGCTGAAATCGAGGGCCGAGGCCGGTTCATCCAGCAGCATGATCCGCGCGTCCTGGGCGAGGGCTTTTGCCAGCGCGACGAGCTGGCGTTGACCGCCGGAAAGTTCGGTACAGGGGGTTTCGGCAAAGGCGGCTACCCCGGCCTTTTCCATGGCTTCGGTGATGATCCGGTGGTCGGCACGTGACGGGCCGAAGATGCCGCGCAGATGGGGGGTGCGGCCCATGGCGACGAGTTCGCGGACGAGAAAGGGGAATCGGATCTGTGATTCCTGGGGCACGTAGGCGACGCGGCGGGCGAGTTCCTTGGCCTCAAAGGTGCGGGCGTCTTCACCGTTGATGCGGATGGACCCGGCGGCTCCGGAAAGAAGACCGAGACAGCATCTGAAAAGGGTGCTTTTGCCGGAACCGTTGGGACCGAAAAGACCGCATACGGTACCGGGCTGGACGGTGAAGGATACGTCTTCCAGAATTTGCCGTCCGCAGGGGTAGGTGAATGAAAGACCGGACAGTTCAAGGGCGGCGGTTGGGTTATTCGACATAGAGTTCCCTTCCTTTGACCCGGATGAGCCAGAGCAGGAACGGCGCGCCAACGGTGGCCGAAAGGATGCCGATGGGAATTTCCGCACCGGTGAGAGTACGGGCAAGGTAATCGCAGAACAGCAGGTATGTCGCGCCCAGAAGGCCGGAAGCGGGCACAAGCCAGCGGTGATCGGCCCCGAAAAGCAACCGGGCCGCGTGCGGGGCCATGAGGCCGACCCAGGCGATGATACCGGCGGAGGCCACGCAGGAGGCGGCGGCCAGAGTGGCGAAAAAGAGCAGTATACGCCGGAGCTGTGACGGGTTCACGCCAAGGGAGCGGGATTCGTCATCCCCCAGCGCGAGCAGGTTCAGTTTCCAGGCAAGCGCCCAGATAACGAGGGCGGAAGGGAAGGTCAGCGCGGAAACGGCAAAGGCGTCGGACCAGCCGGCGTGATGGAAACCGCCCAGCATCCAGAAGGTTATTTCACGCAGTTCCGCATCGTTGGCGAGGTACTTCATGATCCCCACGGCGGCCATGAAAAGCGCGCCGACAATGATGCCGGAGAGGACAAGGGATACCGGCGGCGTGTGCCCCCGGCTCCGGGCGAGCCATGAACTGAGCGCGACGCCCCCGAGGGCGAAGGCGAAGGCGGTAAGCTGTGTTTGCGCAAAAAGCAGCGGGAAAAGCATGGACAGTGCCGCGCCGCAGGCGGCCCCTGACGATGCGCCGAGGATAAAAGGTTCCACCAGCGGGTTGCGGAAACAGCCCTGATAGGCGACCCCGGCCACAGCCAGCGCCATGCCGGAGACGGCCGCGAGGATAAGGCGCGGCATACGTATTTGCCAGATGACGACTTCCGCGACTTTCGGGACGTCTACGCTGGCGCTTCCGAACAAGCGTTTGGCGAAAACGGCCTGAATGTCGGCAAGGGAGAGGGCATAGCTTCCGGCGAAAAGACCGGCCATGGCGGCGATGACAAGCAGCGCGCAGAGCACCAGGATAGATATAATACGCCTGACGCGCCGCTTTGCGCGGAGCGTTTCCAGTTCCTCGGGTGAGAATTCTTTTTGTGGGTAGGCGGATTTATGCACAGCGGAAGCTATACGCCAAGGGGGAGGAAAAGCAAAGACTCCCGGCTATCGTGGAAAGATAGGGGAAACTGGCGGCAGCGTTACTGCGTAACGCGCGTTTGCGGCCCATGCACGTCCGCGCGGTTTAACCCAACGATTGCTCCCAGTCCCAGGCCGTGCCGATAATCGCGTCCAGACTGCTGAAATTCTGCTTCCAGCCGAGTTCGTGCCTTGCTTTTTCCGCGTTGCCTACCAGAGTCGCCGGGTCGCCTTCGCGGCGCGGGCTTGCCTGGACGGCAATGTCGCGTCCCGTCACCTTTGCGGCGCAGTCGATGACTTCCTTCACAGAATAACCGTCGCCATTGCCCAGATTATACACCGTGCTTGCTTCACCCGCGAAAAGCCGTTCCATACTCAGAATATGCGCGTCCGCCAGATCGCAGACATGCACGTAATCCCGGATGCAGCTGCCGTCGCGGGTATCATAATCCGTCCCGAACACCTTCACCGTTTTTCCCGGATCCAGCGCCGCCTGTAGCACCAGTGGAATCAGGTGCGTTTCCGGGGTATGGATTTCGCCTATCCCGGCGTTCATTTCCTGCGGCGCGGCCCCGGCGGCATTGAAGTAGCGCAGGGCGCAGTATTTCATTCCGTAAGCCCGGTCAAAATCCCGCAACATCCATTCCACCGCCAGTTTGGTTCGCCCGTAAGGGTTGACCGGGTTCTGGGGATGCGTTTCCGTAATCGGCAGCTGAACCGGATCTCCGTAAGTGGCGCAGGTCGATGAAAAAATAAAGCAACCGACGTCGTGCGCCTTCATCACTTCCAGCAAATTCAGCGTATTGACGACATTGTTGCGATAATACTTTGCCGGTTCAAATACCGATTCCCCCACATACGCATGGGCCGCAAAATGCATGACAGCGGCAAAGTCATGTCGATCAAAAAGGTCCGTCAAAGCGTTCTTGTCCGCCAGATCGCCGACAACACCTTTCCCGAAATGCATGAATTCCTCATGCCCCGTGGAAAGGTTGTCAAAAATCACAACCTCGTAGCCCGCCTTATCCAGCGCCATGGCCGCATG
>JAJDHY010000061.1 GCA_030266385.1 Desulfovibrio sp. OttesenSCG-928-I05 | reverse complement strand
TGGGGGGCTCACTCCGTTCGCGGTGTGTGGGCGCTGGAGTGGGAGGCGAGAACTGGGGATTTGTTGGGATCTGCCGGATAAAGAGCGAGGGGAGAAAGGCTGAAGCCTTTCTCCCCTCGGGTTGTATGGGGGCTTTTATTAGAGAAGCTCTTCCACGGCGGCGATGACGGCGTCGGTGGTGATTTCAAAGTGCTTGAACAGTTGGCCTGCGGGGGCGCTTTCGCCAAAGGAACGCATGCCGACAACCTTTCCGGAAAAGCCGGTGTACTTGCCCCACCAGTCGGCGGCGGCGGCTTCTACGGCCACGCGGGCGGTGACGGAAGAGGGCAGGACGGATTCTTTCCAGTCAGTGCTCTGGGTGTCGAAGAGTTCGGCGCAGGGCATGGAAACAACACGTACACGCTTGCCGGACGCTTCCAGCTGCTCGGCTGCCTGAACGGCAAGGGCCACTTCAGAACCGGTGGCGATGATGATGGCCTCGGGCGCACCCTTGGAATCGCGCAGCACGTAGCCGCCCTTTTCTATGGCCGCAAGTTGCGCGGCGTCACGCTGCATGGGGGCGAGGTTCTGGCGGGAAAGAGCAAGGCAGGAAGGGCCGTCCTGGCGCATGATGGCGCTTTTCCAGGCCACGGCGGTTTCTGCCGCGTCGCAGGGACGCCACACATGGTTGCCGGGAATAAGACGCAGGGAAGGTACCTGTTCCACGGGCTGGTGGGTGGGGCCGTCTTCGCCGACACCGATGGAATCGTGGGTGAGAACCCAGACTACACGCTGCTTCATAAGGCAGGAAAGACGTATCGCACCGCGTGCGTAATCGGAAAATACCAGGAACGTGCCCGCGTACGGCATGAACCCGCCGTGCAGGGCAAGGCCGTTCATGATGCAGCCCATGGCGAATTCCCGTACGCCGTAGGTGATGTAACGGCCGGAATAATCATCCTTGCCGAGAATCTTCGAACCCTCAAAACGGGTGTTGACCGAAGGGGTAAGGTCGGCCGCGCCGCCCATCACTTCGGGGAGCCTGCCGGGCACATAGGCGTTCAGGGCGCTCTTGGAAGCGGCGCGGGTGGCCACGGCCTTGTCGGACTTCTGGGTCTCCGCGATAAAGGCCTGCGCGGCCTGTTCCCAGCCGGAAGGCAGTTCGCCCTTCATGCGGCGGGAAAATTCGGCGGCTTCCTTGGGGTACGCCGTCGCATAGGCCGCGAACAGCTCGTTCCATTGCTTTTCGGCGGCTTTGCCTCTGCGGCGGGCATCCCAGCCCTTCTTGATGTCTCCGGGCACGGTAAAGGCGGGGGCATCCCAGCCCATGGCCTTCTTGGCTCCGGCGATTTCTTCCGCACCGAGGGGGGAGCCGTGGGCGCTTTCCGAACCGGCCTTGGTGGGAGCCATATGGGCCATTTCGGTTTTACAGATGATAAGGCTCGGCTTGTCCGTGATCTTGCGGGCGCGGGAAATGGCGCGGCGCAGGGCCGTGGCGTCATGCCCGTCAACATTGTCGATCACATGCCAGCCGTACGATTTGTAGCGCATGGCCACATCTTCGGTGAACCAGCCCTCGACCTTGCCGTCAATGGAAATGCCGTTCTTGTCAAAAAGACAGATGAGCTTGCCAAGTCCCAGCGTTCCGGCCAGCGAGGAGGCTTCGCCGGAAACGCCTTCCATCAGGCAGCCTTCGCCAAGGAACACATAGGTATAGTGGTCAACGATGGGGAAATTGTCCCGGTTGAACTCTGCCGCCAGCGCGCGTTCGGCCAACGCCAGCCCCACAGCCATGGCAATGCCCTGGCCCAGCGGGCCGCCGGTGGCTTCCACGCCGGGGGTGATGCCGAATTCGGGGTGGCCGGGCGTTCTGGAACCCAGTTGACGGAATCGCTCCAGCTCGCTCATGGGAAGATCATAGCCGTTCAGGTGCAACACACTGTAAAGCATCG
Organism: Desulfovibrio sp. OttesenSCG-928-I05; assembly: GCA_030266385.1. GTDB lineage: Bacteria > Desulfobacterota > Desulfovibrionia > Desulfovibrionales > Desulfovibrionaceae > JAJDHY01. The sequence goes on along the minus strand of JAJDHY010000061.1, from coordinate 7,706 downwards.
CGACCGCATGCCCGTTGGAAAGGATGAACCGGTCCCTGTTCGCCCAGTCGGGATTGGCGGGATTGTGGCGCATAAAACCGTTCCACAGCGCTTCAGCCATGTCGGCCATGCCCATGGGCGCGCCGGGGTGGCCGGAATTGGCCTTTTCAACGGCGTCCATGCTGAGGACGCGGACGGCATTGGCAAGTTCTTTACGAGTGGGCATTTGGGTCTCCTTTAAAAAATTCTGGCGATTTTCCAAAGAGTCATACCCCTTTGGCTGCCGGAAGCTTTTATAAAAACACTTTGCGCTAAATGGAAGAACTATTCGACCTGTCGTACAAATACAGTCATTTTTGAGGCGGCAGGGTCATGTGGCTGCGGTAAGGCAGATACGAACGGGGGTGGGTTACCCGGAATGAGATGCCCCGAATGCATGCGCCGGTTCGCGACGCAGTGCGTGCAACCGTTCCATGACAGAGTAGGGTATGCGGAGCGAACCCTTGCCCGTGCCGATCTTGATGGTTGGCTTCACCCAGCCGTGATAATCCGAGCCGCCGCTGAGGGCAAGGCCGTGCCGGTCCGCCAGCGTCACCACGGTCCGGGTGGCGGCGGTGTCATGTTCGCTGTGCCAGGCTTCCAGCGCGTTCAGCCCTTCCGCCGCGAGGTTCCGGACCAATCCGTCCAGCCATTCCGGCGGGGCCTTGATGAGCATGGGGTGGGCGAGCACCGTGACGGCGCCTTCATCCCGGAGCATGGCAAGCGCCCGTGAGGGAGTGGGAATTTCCCGCCCCACATACATGGGGCAGCCTTCCCCGATAAGGGTGGCAAAGGCCGTCTGCACGTTTTTGACATAGCCCCCGGCGACAAGCGCGCGGGCTATGTGGGGCCGGGCTATGGTTTCGCCCCCGGCTTCGCGCTGCACATCATCCATACTGATGCCGATACCGTGCTCCTGAAGCTTTTGCACCATGCGCTCGTTCCGGGAAGCACGGCCATCCCGTATCTCCCGGAGGGCCGCTTCAAGGGCGGGGGCTTTTTCGGGAATCCAGAGCCCGACGATATGCACTTCGCCATACGGGCTGTCCGAGGCGACTTCACAACCCCGGATAAGCTCAACGCCGTAGTGTTTTCCCGCTTCGGTCGCTTCATCCAGTCCGCCCAGCGTATCGTGGTCGGTCAGGGCCACGGCGGCAAGACCGGTTGCAGCGGCAAGCCGGACAAGCTCGCCGGGGCTGTCCGTGCCGTCGGAAGCGCAGGAGTGAGTATGCAGATCAACGCGAAGGGCCATAGGTTGTCATAGGTTCCCCCGGGGTGCGAGTCAACACCCCTTCGTCACTCCGGGCGCTATGTATACGCCCTTTCCGGGCAGGGGACCGCAGGCGGAACCGTGCCGCCGCCTCTCTCCGGCAAGGCCAAAATCAGATACTTGTGCAGGGCGCTGCTTGGCGCTATATTCCCGGAGATCATGCTGGAGAATTGTTTCCGCGTGATGACAGCACATTTACCGGTGGTGGGAAAACATGGCTTTGGAAAATGATCTTTTGCGTATTCTTGTCTGCCCTGCCTGTCGGGGCGGGCTTGACCGGGCCGAAGGCGGCGAAGGGCTGACCTGCCCCGCATGCGCCAAGGTGTATCCCATCCGGGAAGGTATCCCCGTCATGCTGGGGGAGGAAGCTATTCCCCTGCTGGAATGGCGCAATGGAAAGCGGGAAGCCACAGGCTCGCGCCTGCCCGCGCCAGATTCAGTATAAAGGGGCGGTCGTTCACGTCCCGCCGGTGATGCAGAGGGTCGCATGTCACAGCATTTCAGGGCGTTTTTTGATCTGACGTCTCTTTTCGAAAGTTTTACCAATGAATCCGCACCCAGCGGACGTTTTGCCGCCTATTCGGCTGAACGTATGGCAGGGGAAGCGTTCCCGCCGATGCAGCTCTGCGAGGATGCGGATTCCATCCATTTGCGCGCGCTGCTTCCGGGGGCGTCCCTGTCCGCGCTTTCTCTGGAAATTGTGGATAACAACCTGATCCTGCGCGGAACCCTCCCGGCGGTCAAGGGGCACTATCACCGGCATGAGCGCTATGTGGGGGATTTTCACCGCGTCATTCCCCTGCCCTCGGCCATCAGTGAAGGGCCGCTTGAAGCGGTGCTGCACAACGGTGTGCTCAGCGTGACACTGCCGAAGGATGTTTCCTGCCGCCGCCGTTCTATCCGGGTGCTGTACGCGGCCGATACGGAGCCGTGCCATGACTAGCCGGCGGGACATTTTCGCGGGCGGTGAATCCTGCGTCGGCAAAGTGGTGACCAAACCCGAATCCGACGTGGTGGAACGCGAAGACGGTATCTATATTTTCTGTAATCTGCCCGGTGTCAGCGAGGAGAACGTCCATCTGGAAATAGAGGACGGCACGCTCCATCTGCATGCGGCATCCGGTTTCGGTCAACTTCCCTGCGGGCGGGTTCACGCGCTGGAATTTGACGATACCGTGTACGACGCGCGTATGGAACTTGGTGACCGGATTGAAAAAAACGGCATCAGCGCGTCACTCCGCAATGGCGTGCTGCATATCATCCTGCCTTTTGTTCACCGTGAAGGCCCCCGGCGTATCCCCGTAACCCAGGCGTAAAAATATCATGACTACCATTCACAGTACCATGAATCTGTTCGGGGCGGCCAGCGCCCCCTTTTCTTCCCTGAGTCCCCAGGCCGCGAGAGGCTATGGCAGAGGCCGCGCCCTGATGGCCGAACGGGGCTGGAAAGGCGTCAACCTGCTGCCCGCAACGGAAGAAGGGTTTCGTTTCGCCAAGGATGTGCGGGTCAAGGCGCTTCTGGATGCCGCTGAAAACATTGAGTATCTTATTACCGATACCACTCCCATAACGCGCGAATTTCTGGAAAAAGCGAAAAAGCTCAAACTTGTCAGTATGTTCGGTGTCGGGACGGATCATATTGACGTTCCGGCGGCGACGGATCACGGCATTATCGTGACCAGGGCGCTGAACACAAATTCCCGGAGCGTCGCGGAATTCGCGCTGGCGCTTCTTTTCGCGCTGGCCAGGCATATTCCGCAAATGCACGAGGCCATGCACGGGGGAATCTGGCAGGGCTTGCGCGGGACGGAAATAGCGGGAAAAACGCTTGGTATTGTGGGGCTTGGCGCTATCGGCACGCAGCTCGCGAAACTGGGCAAGGCCGTGGGTATGGATGTTATCGCGACCGTGCGTACCCCGAAGCCGGAACGGGCCAGGGAACTTGGCTGCGTTATTCTGCCGCTGGATGAAATGCTCCGCAGGGCCGATTACGTGTGCCTGTGCCTTCCCGGCGGGGGCGGCGTGCTGCTCGGCGAGCGGGAATTCGAATTAATGAAGCCGAGCGCCGGGCTTATCAATGTGGCGCGGGGGAACGTTGTGGATGAACCCGCCCTGATCGCCGCCCTGACGCAGGGGCAGATCGGCGGGGCCGCGCTGGATGTCTACACGGTGGAACCGCTGCCCGGCGACAGCCCGCTGCTGAAACTGCCCAACGTCATTGTCGCGCCGCATGTGGGCTCCAACACTTTCGAGGCTACGGACGCGGTGTTCCTGCTCTGTCTGGAAGAAGTGCGCCGCCGCGCCGCCGGTGAGGAATCCGCCGCCGCCTTCAACCCGCATGCCTACGCGGTGAAACGGATCTGAACGGGCAGGGGCGGTATGCCCCTCCGGCAGAACGGCTTCTGCGCGGGCTGCGGGACGGGCGACTTCCCTACGACGGCCAGCCGTTCAGGGCCATGTACCCGAGGCAGGCGACGGCGATAAGGGAAAAGCCGGTCCCGATATAGTAAAATTTCATTTTCGGCTCGGGCGGAGGGAGCGGCCCGCCGCTTTTCTGGGCTTCCATCCGGGCCTTGATGTAGGCGCGGGTGCTCTTGAAGGAATACAGGTTCAGGAGCAGACTGATCAGGGCCGCGATGATGCCGGTAATGAGCACGGGATGGTTCGTGATGCTGTTCATGCTATCGTCCTCAGCTGCCGATGCGCAGGGATGATGTTATGGAGCGGAGCAGCGCGATGGCCGAATACGCCGCCATGGCGCTGGTTTTGGGGTTGAAGGCGGCGGGCAGGTTTTCGGCCCGCGTCGTCAGTACCCCGAACGAGCCTTCGACGCGCACTTCGTGGGTGTTGCGTGTGCAGGCCGGGTCGGCAATGATGCGCACGAACGTTGTGTCCGGGCCGGTTCCGGCCATGCTCAGGGCTGCCGCCACGTTGATGTTGGCGGGAAAAAGCGGAACAGCTTCCCGCGCCGTGCCGGAAAATACTTCCGCCGCTTCGGTGAGCGCCATGACATCGATGCCGCGTTGCTCAAGGTACGCAATGCCCTGCAATCCCTTGGGCGGCTTGGTGGTTGTGAGTGTGACGGAACTGATCTCTCCGCTGAGAGCGCCCTTGACGCCATCCAGTCCGGCCAGCGCGCCGGAAGGCACGTAAATGACGCAGCCTGCCGCGCGGGCTTTTTCGCGCAGCGTTTCATATTCATCCAGCAACGCTCCCGCGCTCAGCAGCATGGTGTCGCGGCCCCTGGCCAGCGCCATATCCAGTATGGGGCCTGCGGCGGCCTTGCTGGCGGCTTCCACGACCAGATCGCAGCGATCCATCAGTTCTTCCACCGTATATGCCGGAACATCGATGCCCGCTTCGCGCATGGCGGCTGCGGCGATTTCCGGGGTCTTGTCCGCGACAGCGGCCAGCCGCCCCCCGGTTTGACCGGAGGCGACAGCCTGACAGATCGCTTTGCCGATGGTGCCGCAGCCTATGACGCCGATATCTTTCATACGGAAACCTCGCTGTGTCCGGTCAATATGCCGCCGGGGATCGTTATATCGCCTGAAGCGTATGCCTGAAGGAAATCCGCTGTCAATACACAGCGGGCGGAACGGCAAATAACCATAAACGCCCGCCAGCGGAAACTGACGGGCGTTTATGGTTATTCCGATGCGGGTGCTTATACAGCGGACATCGCCTCTTTTTCAATCAGGGGAACGCCGAGTGATTCGATTTCTTCCAGCAGTATCCGTTTATCAATGGGTTTGACGATATAGCTGGTGGCGCTGCCCAGAAAAAACGCGTCATGCACTTCCTTATTGTTGTCCAATCCGGAAATCATGATGACCTTTACCGCTTTTTCTTCGGGGATTTCCCACTCTTTCTCGATGTCCCGAATTTCGCGCAGCGCTTGCTGCCCGTCAGTATTGGGCATGAGAATATCCATGGTGATCAGATCATATGGTTGCTTGTCTTTCAGGGCCTGATGGAAGGCCGCGATCGCTTCTTCGCCGTCCGTCGCGACATCAACGAATCCATACGGATAGAGATGTCGGAGGACAAGCGTACGGGTCTGAAAGTCATCATCTACAACGAGAAACCGCATAGTATAACTCCCTGCGTTGGTGAAAGTAAAGTACCCTCACTTGAAACACAGGTCAACCGGGATGGGGATACAGGGCAAAAAAAGATAGAGGAAAACAAAATCAATCCGTTAGGCTGCCTTATTTTTTTGACGGTACCATCGCATGGACATTGCCGTCCCTGTGTTTCGTCAGCTGTTTTGCTGCACCGTTATGCGATGCTGTGCTGTGTGAACCGGGATGGAGTAAGCCGCAAACCTGGCGGAGTCCGGCCCCGGCCGCTCCGGCCTTGCCGTGTTGTGCAAGGCCGGAGCGTTGGTCGGCATGGATGCCGGAACGGTGCTATCCGTTGTTAATCCAGAAGCTGCTCAATGGGGCAGTACGCCTTGCCGCCCCGGCGGGTGGTGAATTCCTTTTTCGCCGCCTCGACGAGGGATGCATCCTCCGCCAGATCATACATGGCGCCCGCCATGGCCTTGGCGGCCTGGGTCTGGCCTTTCAGACCGATGGGGCTGCCCGCGCAGGCCACGGCCTGCCAGCTGTGGTGCGCGACGCCGACAGGCCAGGTCGCGCCCCAGATAAAGGAGGTGGGCATCATGTTGGCTACGTCACCCACATCGCTGGAACCCATCATAAAGCGGCCTTCGTCCCAGCAGGGCAGCGGGGTGGCGGCAAGTACCCGGTCTTTTTCGTCAATGGTCACCGGTTTGGAAAGCGCCGCCGTGACCTGGGCTTCGGGCAAGGTGGCCTGAATTTCGCGGGCAAAGACCATATCCTTGTCGTCATAGGGGATAGGCCCGGCGAAGTTGATGAGGTTTTCTTCAAGCACACCGTTCAGCACCTTGTTGGGCAGGGTATTGTAGCAGCCGCCCAGCAGTTCGGCTGTCACTTCCGTTTCGGTCATGGTGGCCGCGCCTTTGGCGACCTTGTTCAGGCGCTGCCAGAGCGAACGCAGTTCTTCACTATGCGGGGCGCGGGCGAAATACCAGACTTCCGCTTCGGCGGGCACGATGTTGGGGGCCATGCCGCCGTTGGTGATAACGTAATGCAGTCTGTTCTGATCCACCATATGTTCGCGCAGATAGTTGGCCCCGATGTTCATGATTTCAACGGCATCCAGCGCGCTGCGGCCCGCTTCCGGTGAAGCGCCCGCGTGGGCGGCCCGGCCCGTGAACTTGAACTTGGCGGAAAAGAGGGCGGTCATGGTGCAGGCGGTCGCGAAGCTGAAATCGCCGGGGTGCCAGGTCAGGGAAAGATCGGTCCCGTCAAAATATCCCAGTTTGGCCATGACGGCCTTGCCGGTGAGCTGCTCTTCAGCCGGGCAGCCGTAGTAGCGTATCGTGCCCTGTTTTCCTTCCGTCTCAAAGGCCGCCTTGGCGGCGCAGGCGGCCAGCATGCCGCTGACGCCGAGCAGATTGTGCCCGCACGCATGCCCGGCCGCGCCTTCGCTGACCGGCTCCTTGACGGCGGATACTTTCTGGGAAAGCCCGGCCAGCGCGTCATATTCGCCCAGGATCCCGATAACAGGGGAACCGGACCCCCATTCGGCCATAAAGGCCGTGGGCATGCCTTCCTTCTGGCTGATGGTGAAGCCGCGCGCTTTCATAAACTCCATCTGCAAGCGGGCGGATTCTTTTTCCTCAAAGGCGATTTCCGGGTTGTTCCAGTGTGTGAGAGCCAGTTCATCAAACGCGCCGTGGTTGGCGTCTATCCAGTCGAGAATGCTCTGTTTGCTCATGGGTGCGCTCCCTTATTTGAGGATTTTCTTCTTGTACAGGAAAACCGCGATGGCGATGCTCAGGAAGACCGCGGCGAGGGTCGAGGCGAAGCCCGGCACGATGCCCTTTTTCACGCCGATTGCAAGGAGAAGGCAGATGGCGAGCACAATGGGGGCAAGCTTGAGTTTGGCCATGGCAAACTGCATGAATATCGCGCCGAAGAGGGCGGGCAGCAGGAGTTGCAGCGCCTTGATAACCGAAGGGGGCAACTGCTGGAGCACCTGGGCCCCGGCAATTATCCCGGCGGTGAGAATGGCGACGTTGACGACGATGGAAACGGCCATGCCCAGCGTCGCGACGATGGAACCTTCATCCGTGCCCGGTTCCACGCCCGCCACTTTCTGCGCGATCATGGCGCAGGGAATGCGCAGGTTGCCGATGTTGCCGGAAATAAAGGCCATATACGTTCCGGCCACACCAACGATGGGGAAATAGGAAATGGGTTCCACAAACCAGATGACGCCCACGGCGCTGGCAATGGCGACAAAACCTCCCGCAATGGCGGACATGGGCGGCATAAGACCGAAAACCACGGCCAGCACAATGGCCGGAGCAAAGCACAGGGCGACG
>JAJDHY010000060.1 GCA_030266385.1 Desulfovibrio sp. OttesenSCG-928-I05 | reverse complement strand
TCCGGCTTGAGGTAGAGGGTGACGGTTACCTGCGTGCCAAGGGGGATGGATATGGGGGCTTCCCCGGTCCGCTGGCCGTTCTTGCCGTCGTAATCGTTGAAGTCGATAACGCTGACGCTACCGTCGGGGGATGTGAGTTCCCAGCGGCGGGCCATGGTGATGCCTTCAAAGACCGCGGGCTGCGCTTCCATGGGCACGCCGGAACTCGTCCAGCTGTAATAGGATGTGCCGCCGCCCGTAACAGCCAGTTCCACCGGCGCGGGCGCGGCCGGTTCGGCAGGCACAAGCTGGTTACGTGTGAAAACAGGGGTTTCGCCGTTCTTAAAGGTTGCGATGGGCTCATAGGTTTTGCCGTCGGCAGCCCTGGGCGTCAGCGTGGCGCTGAATTCCTTGTTCGGGCCGGCCGTCTTTTCGGTGAAACGGCCGAGAGCCAGAACGGCCATGCCGTTTTCCTGCGTGTTGTACCAATACCCGTCGTTGCCGTCCTTGATGACGCGGGCGGCCAGTGTGGCGGTTTCTCCCGCAAAGGGATCAACCCCGACCCACATCAGCAGCCGCAGCGCTTCGTTCCGGGCGCGGGATTCCATGCTCCAGCCATAGGGGCCGCTCCCCTTGAGGGGCAGGACGCCGTATTCGCGCAGGGCGTCGGCCTTGCCCGTAGCCAGAGCGTAGGCTCCGGCCAGGAATATGCGGGCGGAATCGCTGAGGAACGATCCCTGGTCCTTGAGGAACTGCATCCAGCCCAGCGGCGCGTCGCCGTTCAGGGTCAGCACATAGGCGATGTACGCCTTGGTGGAGAGCATGTCGCGGATTTCCCACTCGCCGTCGTAGGGCAGGGGGGAAGCCAGATAGGCGCGCAACCAGCCGATAGCCGCCTTGAGGGCGTCTTCGGGCACCAGCCCGGTGGATTTCGCTTCGGTCAGGAAATGCGCCGCATAGGCGGAACCCCAGCCGTAGGCGGAACCACGGGTTCTGCCGGGCCAGGTGTTGAAGCCGCCGTCGCCGCGCTGCATGGAGAGAATGCGGCGGATGGCGTAATCAAGAGCCTGACGGTACTCGGAATTGTCCGCGATTTCCGGGTCAATACTCCGCAGCAGCGAAGGCGCCGCAAGATACGGCCAGGTGGAAGATACGGTCTGCTCAAGGCAGCCGTAGGGATAACTGCGCAAGTACCCCAGCGCCTTGAACAGGCTCACGCTGGGGCTGTCCGCAAAGGAAAGCTCCACCTGCTGGGTGCCGGGGTAAAACCCGCCGCCCACATCGATGGTCGCCTTTTCTCCGCCGCGCACAAGGCCGTTGCCGGTCCGCGTCTGACGCGGGAAGGGCGGGCGCACCGGAATTTCCAGACGCTGTTCAAAGGGAGGCTGCGTTGCCCCCTCAATGGTGGTGACAATACGCAGCGCGGCCATGCCGGACGCATCCTGCGCGATAACCTTCAGGGGAATGGAGGCCTTGGGCGTTCCGGCATCAAGGCTGATGGGGAACACGCTATCACCGTCGATGGCAAGGGGGCCTTCGGTGATGATTTCCACGCTGGCCTTTCTGGGGGCCGGGTCGGATGCAAAGGCGAATATGGGCACGTCAAAACGGTCCCCCGGCGCGACCATGCGCGGGGTGGTGGCTTCCACGGTGATTTCCCGGGCCACGCGCACGGATTCCATTGTGCTGCCCACGGATGACCCGGCGCTGGCAATGGCCATGAGGCGGCCCTTGCCGCTGTACTCGGGCAGATCAAGGGTGGTCGTTACCATGCCGTTTTCGTCGGTTTCCAGAGTCGCAACAAAGATGGAGAGCAGTTCCAGCTTGCGGGAGAGGGGGGAGAGGAGGGAACCGTCACCCCCGCCGTCGCCGCCCGCTTCCAGCGCGATGGCTGCGCGGGAGGTCAGCGGCATGAGCGCGTCATACAGATCGTACGCGAAACTCATCAGCGCCCGCTTGGCCGTGAAGAACCCGAAGGGATCCGGGGTCTTGAAGCTGGTAAGGGCGAGCAGACCTTCATCCACAAACGCCAGCGTTACTTCGCCCTTGACCGCTTCACCCCTGGCGTTTTTCAGGCTCACGGTGACCGGGAGCTGCCCCTTGGGCAAGACGGCTTCCGGCGCGTCAATGGCGACGGTCAGTTTGGAATTGGCGTGGCTGACCATGAGCGGCGCAATGCCGAACGCGCGGTGCGCGCCCCATGTTTCCCCGGCCTCGACAGGCCGGATCACCCAGGCGGAAGCGTAGGCGTTGGGGGCCATGGATGCCAGAACCGGGACTTCCACGGTTTTTTCGGGCGTATCCAGCATGTAGACCTGACGGTAGATTTCCCGGTCGCTTTCCAGCACCAGCAGGAGTTTGCCGGTAAAGGGAGCGCGGATTTTCAGCCGGGCCTTTTCACCCACATGGTAGCCCTTTTCTTCCCAGGACAGCATAACCCGGTCAACCAGCGGGGAACCGCCGTCGCCGGAACCGGCCAGTCCCGTCCATACGCCCAGCCATGTTGTGGCGGAAGCGTCATAATCGGCGGATTCCACCCGCAGGCGGTAATTGCCGCGCTGGGGTGGTGTGAAATTGAAGACGCCGACGCCGTCCTTCAGGGCGACGACGGAGGACGCAACTTCCGTATACTTGCTGGACTGGGTGTAGCCCCGGTCGGAACGGACATAGTAGTACTGTACAACTTCCGCGATAACCTTGAGTTCCTTCGCGTCTGAAGCCTTGCCCTCCGGGGTGACGGCCGCCACGCGCACGGCGTGGGGCGTTCCGGCGGACGCTTCCTGGGACGGCACTTCAAAACCAAGCATCACGTTTTTCGCGAACCAGGGGACGGTGATATTACGCGCCACCCAGCGGCCGCCGTCTTCGCGCACGCGCACGGACGCGGTCAGGTTCATGGCCGCCGTACCGGCATCCTGCATGGTGAAGGAGCTTTCGCCCGTGCCGCGTTCGTCCAGTTCACCGGAATCGTTCCCCAGTTCCGTTCTGGAAGGAGCCGTCACCGGGAAGCTGAACGCCCGCCAGCCGTCGGGACGGAACGTCAGGGGGGAGGCGTAGAGGTCCGCTTCCCACGGCGCGTTCGCGACCGGCGTGCCGAACAGGTATTTGGCGTCAATGCTGACAGTAGCGCTATCGTTGCCGATAATGAAGGGCTGGTCGGAGGCAAGCGCCACTTCAATGCGCGGCGGCTGGAAATCTTCCACCGAGAAGGAGCAGGAACCCAGAACCCGTTTGCCCTGACCGGGCAGGGTGACGGTCATGGAATACTTGCCCGTGGGGGAGGAAGGAACCAGTTGCAGTGTGAAGGCGGCTCCCCCTTCGGGAGAAAGCAGGCTTGTGCCCTGTCCCACGGTGCGCCCGGTGGAGGATGTCACCTTCCAGGCCACGGGGAAGGGTTTGGGCGCGTTCAGCATGGCGTCGCGCACCATGACTTTGAAATTAACGGTTTCGCCGGGCCGGAACACGCCGCGCGGCGTGAAGCAGAACGCTTCATAGCCCTGCGAGAGGTACTGGCGGCCGCCCGTATCAAAGGCGTCGTCAGCGGAAAGATCGGCATCGAGCTTGAGGAAGCTTATATCCTTGATTTCCGCGCCGGGGGCGGTTTCCGTGCCCTTGGCCACGCCGGGATTGTCCGCGTTGGTGGAAACCACGATAATGGCCGGGCGCAGTCGGGAATCCCAATCCTCGTCCCGGCTGTGGGTCCACAGTCCGTCCTTGTCGGTGCGGCCTTCGGCCAGCAGGATGTTGTTGGCGGCGTAGACGCGGACTCTGGCATCACGCAGGGGGGCGGTAGTGGCGATGGAGTTGGCCCATACCGTGATGCTGCGGGACATGGTGCGGGCCATCAGGCCTATGTCGGAAATAACGACCAGCCGTTCGCTGACGGGCAGATCGTAATCATAATCGTAATAATCGTCGTGCTCGTCGTATTCGTCATAGTAGTACGGCGTGGAGGGTTCGTCGCTGCGCGTTTTGGAAGGATCGCTGGCGTCGGATACCGTCAGCAGAAATACGCCCTTGGCCTGTCCGGCGATCTGGGTAAGATCAAGGCTGCTGTCGGATTGGCGGTTGCGGACCGCGCCGATATTTCCCTGCCGCACCGCGACTTTGCGGGAAAGGTGCTTCTGCCACGAGTTGAAAAAGCCCATGGCCATGAGCGGGATATTGTTTTCGGGAACCTGCCAGAGCGTTGCCTGGATTCGTTCCACGTTCATGGAAGAAAGCGGCACGCGCATGGCCCGTTCCGGGGAAAGGACGACGCCTTGCGTATCAAGGGAGAGGCGCGGCGAAAAATCGTCAAACTGCACGGTGGCCTTGAAATCTTCCGTCAGGTAACCGAGCAGCCCCGGCATGCCTTTTTTGAAAACGATCTGCACTCTGGGCCGGGTGATGAAGTCGCCCGCAATGGTGAAGCCGCCGGAACGCGGTTCAATGGTGAAATCCATTTCCGGGGTGATGGTGATGAACTTTTTCACCAGATCCATATCCGCGTCGTTGGTGGTTTCCACGCGGATATAGCGTTCCCACGGCGGAGAGCTGGTCTGCCCGGCCCGGACCGTATTCACCAGGAACATGGATGTGACGTCCACTTCACGGGTGACGAAGCCGTCTTTTGTGTATTCCGTATCCCGCGCGCCGATACCCTGCGGACCTTCTTCACTGGTGAAATCGGCCGGGAGGCTGACAAAAAGGCGTTCAAGCGTTTCGGGCTTGATATCTATGAGAAAATCCTTGCCCCTGCCCGCGTTTTTGCCGTCGTCCTGCCGGATTTCAAAGGGGATGTCTTCTTTGCCGAACTTGGTGCGGATGCGGAGCGCCGCCTTGAGCTTGGCGAGATCCGTATTGCAGGAAAGGTTGTAGGAAAGCGTTACCGTACCATCCTTGGCGTAGCGGAGCTGGCTGAGCCCGCGCGTGACAAAGGGATAGGGCGTGTACGCCGAAAAACGCTGGCTGTACTCGCGTCCGTCCGCACTGACGGAACCGGGACGGACCAGAATTTTGAGGGGGGTGGCCTGCGGCAGGCTGTCGTAACTGGTAATGGTCAGTTGCCGGTCACTTACCCATTTGCCTTCCCCGGCAAAGGGCGGGTCAAAGTAGATGGGCAGTTCGTCAAGCGGCAGGGATGTGCCGATGGCAACCGTTTCCGGGTTAATCATGGCCTGGTTGAAATCGAACTGGTACATGCCTTTGTATTGAGGCATCCGCGTGAAATAGGAACGCGCTTTCGGGGCCGGAACCGTATCGGCGGGCGCAGCCAGCGCTTCAACCGGGCCGGAGAGCATGGTTCCGGGCTGCGAAATGGGCGCGAACGACAGCGCCAGAAGCGTAAAAAGGTACACTACGGCTTTGAATGACGTGGTACTGCGCATATGCTTATCCTTTGTGGAATGCTTCCGGCGCGTGCACCGCGCCGTGTCGTGTATCCTGACGGTCGAAATAGGCCAGATATGCCATATAGCACTGGCCGACGGCGCTTTGCGGGTCCAGTACGCCGACGAGGCGTCCCAGATTGGCCGGCCGGGGAAGCGGCGGTGGGGGCATCTTGAGGGAGACGACAGGACGTGGCCTGTCCAGACCCAGACGGCCCATGGTCTGTTCCACCTGAACCTTGGTAAAAAACTGTCCGTCCATGAAGATATTGACGCGTTCCAGAATCTCGCTTTTCTGCATGGCGAGTTCCTGTACGGCCATGGCGTCTTCCCCGCCGACGATGAGTGTCGTCCTGCGGTGGCCCAGTGGGATGGCCAGCGAAGCCAGTTCCGGCCCCATGACCATGCTCCAGCATTCCCACATGGCTGCCAGACGCACGAGGGCTTCCCGGTCCTCTTTTAGCAAGAAAGAGGCCAGTGCTTCTCCGGTGCTTTGCACCCGTAGTGCGCGCATGGAACGCGGTTCTATTTTGCCCATGCCCTCGTTAAACCATAGGGATTTTGAAATGGCAACACAAAGGAACCTGGCTGAAATATGGGCATTGTCCGCCATTATGCACAGACTGTGGGCAGTGCCGTGACAGGGTATTTCTTTATCACATACAGGATGGAGCGGGCGCGTCCCGTATCACAAATCTTCCTTTCTTCGTTGGCAAAAGCGAAATTACGTATTACTCTTGATGGTATGTCAGAGAAAAATTTTTACAACAAGGAGCAGAACCGTGAAATCGATGACCCCGCGTAAACGTCTTGGTATCCTGATCTGCGCCGCCATGCTCGCGGTCTTTATGGTGCCGGCCTTTTCCCTTGCGGCACAGTCCGTATCCGACAAGGCCGAACAGATCACCGGACCGCAAACTCCTACTGTGACCATGCGGGACTGGAAAAATTCCACGATTGACGAGCGCTACAGTTTTCTGGCCGGTTTTTCCACCCTGCTGGAACTCGAGCGCGGCTGGCAAGGGGATACCCCCCTGCCTATAAAACAGAGCCTGATCGGCAGCTGGGCCAAGGGCTTATCCAACGTGAGCATCCGTCAGATGGATGCCGCTGTGAACGAATATGTCCACAGCAGCGGGGCCGACATGAACCGGCTGGTGGTGGATTACCTGTGGTTTACCTTTGTGCAGCCCAAGATCGGCAAGGCCGCGTCCAACGTTTCGCAAAAATAATGACGTGCCCGGCTGACCCTTTGACCGCATCGGGTCCGGGCAGGAGGATACCATGAAAACTCGTGCAATGGTTTTTGTTCTTTCGTGTGCGCTTCTCGGCTCTTTCGCCGGATGCACCAATATGAGCCAACAGCAGCAGGGCGCTTTGTCGGGCGGGGCCATGGGAGCCGGTGTCGGGGCCGGAATCGGCGCGCTCTCCGGCGGCAGCTGGGGTGTCGGGGCCGTCATAGGCGGCGCGCTTGGTGGCGTGCTCGGCGGCATTCACGGCAACAACCAGTAAGAGCGCCTTCTTTTTGCGGACCGTGAAAAACGGCGCATCGTGGGTACTCTATACGCCGTCCGGCACAGACCGGGCGGCGTATTCTTTATAGAAACGAATGATGCGCGTTGCGCGGTCGGGGAGACATTCGGCCTTGAGGGAAGCTCCCTTATTTCCCGAGCGCGAGTCCGGCGGTATACGCGCTTGCCCAGGCCCAGTGCAGGTTGTAGCCGCCCAGTCTACCTGCGATATCCACTATTTCCCCGCAGAAAAACAGGCCGGGCACAAGGCGGCTTTCCATGCTTTTGGGCGCAATTTCTGTTGTGTCCACGCCGCCCGCGCAGGCTTCGGCCCGGGCCATTCCTGCCGAGCGGAGCGGCGTAACGCCGTATGCATGGATAGCGGCATGGATGGCGGCGCGCTGGGCGCGGGAAAGCTCAGCGCATTTGCGCGTGGCGCTTGCCGGTTGCGGCAGGGACAGGAGCAGCGCCGTGGCCAGACGTTCGGGCATCAGGCGGGATAGCAGGCCCTTGGGCGTCATTTTCCCGGATTCTTTCGCATCAAGCAGCGCCGTGATGTTTTCTTCCGGAAGAAAGTCGATGGAGAGGCGAGAACCCTTCCGCCAGTAGCAGGATATCTGCAACGCCGCCGGGCCGCTGATGCCCTTGTGGGTAAAAAGCAGGGGGTAGGCGAACGATGGAGAATCCGGCACATCGCAGCTGATGCGGACCGGGGCCGAGACGCCCGCAAGTTCCGTCAGGGGGGAATTTTCCGGCAGAATCAGCGGTGTCAGTACAGGCCGGGGCGGTATGATGCGGTGGCCGAGCTGCCGTGCCAGACGCAAACCGGAATCATCCGCACCGGACAGGGGCCAGGCCGGACTGCCCGAAGCCAGCACAAGCCGCGTGCAGTGGTATTCCCGCCCGGAGGAGAAAACGCGGAATCCGCCGTCTTCTCCTCCGCTCTTTTCAGCAGAATCCACGGGGCTTTCCCGGACAAGGCGACAGCCGGAGATCTCGCACTCCCCCCGGAGCAGGTCGATAATATCAGCGGCGCTGCGGCGGCAGAAGAGCTGCCCGTATTCGCGTTCTTCCACCGGGATGTCATGCTCTGCAAGCAGGGCGGCAAAGCGTCCCGCCGGGAAGGCTTTCAGGGCGGGGCCCGCGAACGCGGGATTATCGCCCGTGTAATCGGCGACGCGTACTTCCCGGTTGCCGAAATTGGCTTTGCCGCCGCCCGCCATACGCAGTTTCCGGGCGGGTTCTTTCTGCTTTTCCAGAATAAGCACACGCTTGCCGGACCGGGCCGCCGTCATGGCGCAGAACAATCCCGACGCCCCGGCTCCGGCTATGATGATATCGTAACTACTGGACATACTGTGTGATCGTTTCCGTTATGCTAACCGCGTGGTTTTGCTGTCTGTTTTTTACCCCATGCAAAGGGCGTCTTTTCTAGGGAGCCTCAAAAACTATTTTTCTGTTTTTCCCCACACGGCGGCGCTGCGGGCGGCTTTTTTACGTACTTCGTCCCAGCTTTTGTCGGGCAGGGCGGATTCGGGCACAGCGGCCAGCATGCGGCGGTAAAGGTCCAGAGGGATAGCCAGACTCATTTCATCGGGCTGCATGAATTTGCGGCAGGAAAGGTCCGCCGCGCCGAGAACTGCCTTATCCTCGCCATCACGCATGAAGCGCAGGGGCCAGCTGATGATGTTGGTGCAGCCCGCCCCAAAGGGAAAGGCGATGCTATCCGTCTTGCCCGTAGTGAACCAGAGCAGCGCGGTCAGCCCGAAAAGCGCTTCGGGCCGGGCGAAAAAGAGAATAACCAGCGGTTCTTCCCCTTCCGTAAAGAGGGAAAGGGGTTTCACCACGCAATATTTAGCCGGGGCAGGACCGGCATCGCAATCCGCAAGGAATACGTGCATGGCTTCCGGGGAAGGCATGTAGCGTTCTCCCCGCTGTCCGCTGCCGGGGATTCCGGTGGAAACAAAATAGGCGTTGCGTTCCAGCGCCGGGTTGGTGAAGCCGGCAAAAAAGGATCCGCCCATGCAGCCGTAATGATCCGCCGCGAACCAGGCCGTATCCCGTTTTTTCCGGGCAAGCCGGATATGCCCGAGAATGCAGGACCACTTGTCCCGCATGCCCGCAAAATCGATCTGCCCGGCTTCTTCCCGTTCACGGGTCAGGGGGGTGTTTTCCTTGGGGTGGTAGCCGCCTTCGGGTTGTTGATCCGTGAAAAAAAGTCCCATGGGTTCTTCCACATAGCCGAGGGTCTCCAGCAATTTTTCGGTCTCACGCATGATGGTTTGCATGTGGTTCTCCTTGTCCCGGTAACGGGGAGCGATTCTTCGGGGGGCGGTCTCTTTTCAGCTGTCCGGCCCGTGACTGAACCCACATCTTGACCCGCTTTCCCCCACCTTTGTCAAGCACGGATGCTTGTGTACGGGAGAGGCTTGAGGTACAGAACAGCGTTCACAACAGTCTGTATTCAAATGGAGAAATATATGAACGATTACTCTTTCACGCCCCGCAGTTGCTGGGATGTTTACGGCAGCCCGGCCCACCAGAAGGCCGCCGAAGCGCTGGCAAAACGCTATATTGATTTTTTGACCCGCTGCAAAACCGAACGCGAAACCGTGGACTACGTGCGTGAGCGCCTTCAGGCCGCCGGGTTCAAGGAAAACGGCAAAGGCCAGAAAATGTTCAGAACCCTGCAAGGGAAAACGATTTTCGCGGCCATCAAGGGCAAAGCCTCGCTGAAAGAAGGGCTGCGGCTCATCTGCGCCCATGGCGATACCCCCCGGCTTGACC
>JAJDHY010000006.1 GCA_030266385.1 Desulfovibrio sp. OttesenSCG-928-I05 | reverse complement strand
GCTTTCGCATACGGCGCATGTTGAGGTGGCAGATGGCGCAGGCAAGGGCATCGCCGGTATCGAGAGGCCAGTCCGGCTTGACGCCGAGGAGCCGCCCGACCATGAAGGATACCTGGGATTTTTCCGCCCGGCCCGTGCCGACAAGGGTTTTCTTGACCAGCGTCGGCTCATACCCGGTGACCACAACCCCGCGCGAGGCGCAGGCCGCAATGGCGGCTCCGCGTGCCTGCCCGAGTTTCAGGGCCGAAAGGATGTTTTTATCCGTGAAAACGTTTTCCACGGCGGCTTCCTCAGGCTCGTGCTTCGCGAGAACTTCGGCGAGTTTCAGGAAAATGATCCCGAGGCGTTCTTCAAAGCTGCCGTTGCCGGTTCGCACCACGCCGCAATCCACAAGGGAGAGCACGCCGGAAACTTCGGAGACAAGACCCCAGCCCATGCAGCGGGAGCCGGGGTCTATGCCGATTACTTTCACGCGTCCAGTTCCGCCATGATTTCGTCGCTGATATCAAAGTTGCCGAACACGTTCTGCACGTCTTCGTTATCTTCAAGGTTATCAACGAGGTTCATGAGCTTGCGGGCCACGGCCACATCGTCAATGGTGATGTAGTTCTGGGGCAGCATGGACATTTCCGCTTCAACGGATTCTATGCCCGCGTCTTCAAAGGCTTGGCGCAGGGCGTCGAAATCGCCGGGGGCGCTGTGCACTTCCCAGGTATCACCTTCATCGATGATATCTTCGGCTCCGGCTTCAAGGCCTATTTCCATGAGCTGGTCTTCGCTGTACTTTTCCTTTTCGAACACGAAAAGCCCTTTGCGCTCGAACATGTAGGCGACGCTGCCGGATTCGCCCATGTTGCCGCCGCCCTTGGAGAAGATGTGGCGTACTTCCGCGACGGTGCGGTTCCTGTTGTCCGTGGCGGTTTCGACCATCAGCGCGATGCCGCCGGGGCCGTAGCCTTCGTACATGACTTCAACGAAATCGCCGCCTGCGTCTTCGCCGGTTCCCTTGCGGATGGCCGCGTCAATTTTGTCCTTGGGCAGGCTCACGGCCTTGGCGGCCGCGATGGCAGTGCGCAGGCGCGGGTTGTAGCCGGGGTCCCCCCCGCTGCGTGCCGCGATGATGATTTCCTTGGCCGCCTTGGTGAAGGCCTTGCCGCGTTTGGCGTCCTGCCGTCCTTTACGATGCTGGATGTTTTTCCATTTACTATGTCCCGCCATGGGTAGCTCCTTGTCACGGCGAACCGGGCGAAAGGGAAACAGCGCGTGCAGCAACTGTTTTCTCTTCCCGCCCTGCTGGCCCGTATTCAGAATTTTTTATGGAGTGACCGAAGTCCTGCTTACAAAAATATATGAAACAGTCGACCCGGCATATGCGGCGTTCCCGGTGCTTATCCTGCCGCCCCTGTTGCTCCTGTCGTGAGGAGCCGGAGCAGGCGTTTCTGCCGGGATGAACGGGGAGAGGCGCGGGCCTTTCTCCCTGTGGCCGCCGGGCGTCCTACTGCGCGTCATCCCCTCCGGGGTCGTGGGGGGGAAGGCCTCTGTAGCCTTGGGCGACGTAGAAAATTTCCATACTTTCGGAGCGCGAGCTCTTGGGCTTGAAGGTTTTTGCCTTGTCGAACGAGCTGCGCAGTTCCTTGGTAAAGGGGTGCATATCTGGCCCCATGAACAGCTTGACCACGAAACTTCCGCCCTTTATCAGGTAGAGGCGGGCGACGGCAAGGGCTTCTTCATACAGCGCGGCGCTTCTGGCCTGGTCGGTTCCCCGGTGCCCTGTTGTATTGGGGGCCATGTCGGACATGACCACGTCAAAGGGCGCGTGTTCCGCAAGGGCCGCCTCAAAGGCCGCGCTGCGGTTGAACACATCTTCCTTCATGAAGGTGATGTTGGAGGGGAAGGCCGTGCCGGTATCCTGAATATCCGCGCCGAGCACAAAGCCGGACGGCCCGACATATTCCGCCGCGCCGAGGGACCAGGACCCCGGAGCCGCGCCAAGATCGAGCACTTTCATGCCGGGCTTGAAAATGCCGAAGCGGTTATGGATTTCTCTGAGCTTGTAGATGGAGCGGGCCGGATAATTTTCCCGCTTGGCTTTGAGAAAGTAGTGATCCCTGTAAGTTTTCATATGGAACAATGGCTCCCGGAATCCTCTATATAGTAAAATCCGGACAAGGCCAAGACTCGCCGCGCGGGCGGCGGACGGGGGAGCAGTATGCGGATACAGACGGTTCTGACGCCGGATTACGCCGGGCGGCTCGTCGCACGTGAGGCGGCGGAGGCGCTGACGGCGCTCGGTCTGCGCGTGACGGTGAAGGACTCCGCATTTTTTTCCGGGCGGAACATTGCCCGCCTTTTCGCCCTGCCGCCGGACCGTTCGGGGATGGACGCGCACCCGGATCTTTTTTTTACCGTCAACTTTCATGGGTTGGACAGGGAAGGGGAGCAGTTTGCCGCGTTTGAGCGGGCCGGCGTTCCCGTCGCCGTCTGGCTGGTGGATAATCCGTGGAACCAGCTTTCCGGGCTGCGTTCTGATTTCTGGAAAAAGACACGACTTTTCGTGACGGACGATGCCTTTGTCGCGCCATTGCGTGATGCCGGGGCTGTGCATGTACGTCATCTGCCTCTTGCGGCGAACCCCGCTTTTCACACCCCGGCGGATGCGCCCGGCGGACCGTGCGCGCCGTTGGCCCCCTTTGTTTTTGTGGGGCGTTCCGCTTTCCCGGACAAAGAGCGCTTTTTTGTCGGTCTGCGGGTGGATGAGGCACTACTGGATGATGCCCGTGCGCTGATGCGGACGGGAGAGCGCCCGGATTTTGACTGGTGGGCGCGGACGATGCATCTGGATACGCAGCCTTTGTGGCCGGGCGGAACTGCCCGGCGCATATCGCTGGGGGCGGAGGAAAGTTCCGCGGCCTGGCGCACGGCCTGTCTTGCCGCCGTGCCGGTGGAGGAGATGACGATTTTTGGCGACGAGGGATGGCGCACGGCTCTGGCTTCGGGTGTGGGCGCGGATGCGTGTGTGGGAGAGGGGAGTGCCGTGCGGCGTGATCTGCGGCCTCCGGTGGATTATTATGGCGTTCTGCCGCGCATTTATCGGGCTGCCGAATTCTCGCTGAATATGACGAGTTTCCTTTTGCCGCGCGGCTTGACCCAGCGTCATTTTGACGTGTGGACAGCGGGCGGTTTTTTGCTGACTGATGCGACGCCCGGTCTTGAGCTCTTCCCTGATGCGCTGACAAGGCCCATCACCTTTTCAAAACCGGAAGATATCCCGGTTCTGGCGGAGTATTTCAGGAAAAATCCTGAAGAAAAGCGCGCGCTGGCTCAGTCCTGGCGGCAGGAACTCTCCGTCGCACACGGGTATACGGACCGGATGAGGGTAGTGCTCGCGGATGTTTCGGGGTAGGGGCAGGTCTACAGGGCGTTGTCGACAGGCTACCTGTCCATTGGATATCTAGTCGATTATCAAATGGGTCATTAAACTCAAGAGGCGAAGAGCACTTACGAGTCGCCTTTTTTACAGAATCAGCCAAACAGGACACGCGAGGAAGAAGGATTCCGTATGTCATTGCCCGCGCCTACACCCAAAGAATTTGCTAATCTCCTCCCGCAAGAACTTTTGACTGCGGTTGAGGCCTTTCTTGATGCCCACTATGAATTCCGCTGCAATCCAAGATATAAAGGATTCTTCGGCAGGGTTAGAGCATTTAGCGACAAATTTTACGCAGAGGAGGATGAACAGAAAGGGACTGGTGAACGCAACTACACGCCACAATTCCAGAAAAAAGTAGTTTTCTATTCAGACCCACCCCCGCCCGAATGGGTGGAGGCGCTTGAGGAAGAAAATCGGAAAGCGGAGGAGGAGTTTCGTGAGTTCGTCATTGAGCAATCTTTTTCTACAGCGCTCATGAAACTCATTAGTGCGAAGGGAAAAGACAGTGTGGAAGTTTATAAACGAGCGCAGATTGACCGCAAACTGTTTTCAAAAATCCGCAGCCAGCATAACTACATACCCAGCAAAAAAACCGTAATCGCTTTGGCTCTGGCCCTGGAGCTTTCCCTTGATGAAACCAATGCCCTTCTTGAACAGGCAGGATTCGCTTTGTCTCGTAGCATCTTGTCCGATGTAATTATTGAATTTTTTATCTCGCACGGCAAATACGACATATTCGAAATTAACAGCGTACTTTTCGCCTACAAACAAACGCCCCTGGGCTGACGCCAGCCACCCGCCCCTGATACGATCATTTGTCGCTTCCCAAGCGACCCCGCTGCGCTTGGTTTGGGATACATCTTTTTGTACCTGAGCATATCATCGTAACGCCGGGAGGCTTCTCTCATGAAAAGTGTGCGTGCTGTTTGTATTGTAGTGGCCCTGATAACCGTATCCATGACAAGCGGTTGCGGCATGACGGCTGGAGAATGGGGTGCGCTTTTTCAGGCATTGGGAGATGCCGGTAATTCAGTTGGTAGCATGTATAATGCGAGAGCAGATCAATACAGAAGCGCGGCAAACAGTTTACAAAGCTACGATAGCGGCCCCAATTACTTTCAATCGTATCCGAGCGAATCGAGTGGCTCATCGACGAGAGATAAAACTGTACGCGACGATTACATGCAGGGGCATCCCAGCTATAACTCAAATTATTATTCTCCCAGCTATAACAGGATCGATTCCACCCCTAACTATGATCCTGACTACTATAACAGAATATATAACTATAACGGCAATTACCAATCGCAATGAGAAGCAAACTAGGGGAGAATTGCGACAATCAGGCTTGCCGCCTTTATTTTTGCAGTAACTTTCCTATTTATATCTTGCGCTGTCGTTTATGCGTATGAAACTTCATGTGTTGTTCAGACGTATAAGTTAGATGAATCATAAAAATACGGTTCTCCTTTTGCATTGGCTGTATCTGTTAATAACGATGTGTTAATCACAAGATATGCTAAAGCTAACATGTCTGGAATCTTTTATTTTAACGGCAAAGAAGGCAATAAATTCCATTACCAATTTGGAGAAAATTCAAAAAGTTGGGAAGATTTAGAAGACGTATATTTAGGTGAATTCAGTGACGGCAAATTTTCATTTGAGGCCGTAGATGCTTATTCTGATAGTGTTTACGGCTTTAAGGACACATGCTTCTTTGTCAACCCAAAAAAATAACCTGATCTATTGAATCCTTGGGAGTGGAGTCGTTGATATGGGAAACTTGCTTGGTGTTTTGGTTATAATAATAGTATTTATAATTTGGGCTTCAATACGCTCTCATCAGATTCAAAGAGATAGAATAAAAAAAATAAAAATCATATTGGACGCAGTTGATCAATTAATGATTTCTAATGACAGCGATATGCAATTAAACAATATTGCATATAATGATGCCCGTGATGTGATGAATTGGTTTTTTCAAATACAAAATTTGCACTTATATCATCCTGATATGTATAAAAAACCAAGCGCAACTGGTGAAATTGGTGAATTAATAGAGAAGTTTAAAGCTAAATAAAATCAATATAGACGCATAAAAAATTCTGAATCTTTTGTATTGCAGATATATAACGAAGACTATTTGGTTATTTTATCGCAAGGTCAGGCGTCAACGCGCTTGGAGCTTGAAAAAATTACAGCCAGAACTCCATTGCAGGATGCCAATTATTCTGACGGGTATACGCCTGACTGGAGCAATATTTCAAGAGAATACAGGGAAAAGCATCTTTATACATGTGAAGAGTGCGGTGTTGACCTGAGCAGCGAGCCATATCTCCTGCATACGCACCACATAAACAGAGATAAGGGCGACAACAGAGAAAAAAACCTGATCGCACTATGTGCAAGTTGTCATAAAAAACAACCGTATCATGAACAACGCGTATCGGTGGCAGAGAGTGATTTGCGAAAACTTGACCTGCTCAGGGAGCAGCAGGGACTGAACCTGCAATAGCAATCGACGCACATCAGCAAATCAAGATTTTTTTTACTAATTTCTTTACAGACCCTTCCGTAAAAACATGAACAAAGTAATGCTTATCGGCAGACTCGGCAAAGCCCCTGAGCTACGCTACGCCTCTAACGGTAGCCCCATAACCAATCTTCGTATAGCCACGGATGAATCTTATACAGACCGTGACGGAAACAAGGTTGACCGCGCAGAATGGCATACTGTGGTTGTATTTCAGCGCCAGGCTGAAAATTGCCAGACATATCTGCATAAGGGTAGTCTCGTCTTTGTCGAAGGGAGCCTTCAAACCCGTAAATGGCAGGACAAACACGGCCAAGACCATTACACGACAGAGATTAAAGCACGTCGTATTCAGTTTCTTGACCGTAAAACCCAGCAAAGTACACAATACCAATACAAACAACAAGGTACGTCCATAGCAATGCCTGAAAGGAGCATGTCTATGGATCTCAATGATGATATTTTTCCATCAGAATCAAGCGGGATGGACGATGTGCCCTTCTGACGGAGCAGGCTCAAAAATTTATCATATTAATACGAAGGGCACAAAAGCAAAGTCCCGCACGGTCTGTATAAACCGTGCGGGACTTCTTGAGAAGAAATTCTGGTGATGATCTCAACCGATATGCACGCGTAATAGTAGTATGTTATTACTGTTTTCTGATGTTCTATCGATCACATACCCCCAAAAGTACCCCCAAATTTTAACGGTACGTTATTGGGCGAAACTACTCTTCATCAGCCGGAGGGAGCATATTACTGTTCCCCGTGACAACCGTGTGCCCTGTCTTTTCTTCCAGTTGTTCACGGGCTTGCCGGGCGATGCCACCGCCGGTTTTCCCGGCGACCGCATTTTCCTGAAGGCCTGTCGCGTTCATGCTTTCTGCGATCTGTCTGGTGGAAAGTTCCGCCAGCGCCGTAAAGATCAGTTCCGCCTCGCTCATGTGATCGCGCAGGTTTTGCGTTTCCAGCCCCTTGAGGCCTTTATGCTGCTTGACGCTGACGCCCGACCATTCCTGATGAATAATGTTGGTCAGAATGGCGTATTCCCGCCCCTCCTTGACCTCGTGATTTTTCCAGTAGTCGGTGAGCTTGTTCCGGGTTTCCTGCCCCAGCATCCGCTGTTCTATCCACTTCTGCGAGCGTCCGTGCTGCTGCCAGAGTGCCCGTGAACGGTTCAGGGCAATTTCCGGGTCCGCCATTTCCTTGATCCGCTCATACCCCACCTTTGCCAGCCAGAGTTTGATCGGTTCGGCCTTGGGGCTTGGCACGGACTGCACGAGACGCAGAAGGGTTTCGGCGTTGGCTACGTCGGTAAGGTATTTCTTGCCATCCTGGGCCGTTAACTTCAGTCGGTTACATTTTGTAACCACCTCGCTACCTTCTTTTTTCAGGCGATTCTTTAGCACCTTCCAGTAATTTCGGGCGCGGGCGTGATCCGGCTGGTCAGTCAGCACCTGGATAATATCCACCACGGAAAAGAACCAGATCTCGGCCTTTTCATCATATGCGCGGCGGATATGCTTTTCCTCGAAAATGGCGATGTCGTCTTTCATGGGGTATCCTTTATGGGGCAGTGCCAATTGACTATACAGCCCGCTATACGTCCACACAAGCGCGATTCCCCTTTCTGTGGTGCGGGGGTGATATCGGGAAAAATGTGGATTGCACAAAAGCAAAGTCCCGCACGGTCTGTATAAACCGTGCGGGACTTCTTGAGAAGAAATTCTGGTGGAGATGATCGGGATTGAACCGACGACCTCAGCGTTGCGAACGCTGCGCTCTCCCAGTTGAGCTACATCCCCAGCGAGACAGGCTGTATAGCTCGCTTTGGATTTCCAGGCAAGTAAAAAAATCATGGGTTCCGCGAAAAAATGTGTCGTTTCTCAACCCCTCTTATAGCAGGCATTCACGTCCATTGCGGTATTCAACGCCTTCCGTCCTGCGCATAGACCGTGAAAAGTTCTATGCGCAATTGTTTCAAAAACATACGCGAGTTCAGAGTGGCGTCTCATCGGCTTTTGAGGGAGGGCAAAAATTCCGCTTGTGGACCGTGTCATGGCTGCGTCGCGCATCCAGACAACGCTGTCTTTCTAAAAGCCCTTGAAAGAGAAGAACCATGCACTACTTTCTCCTTCCGGACATCGCGCGTCCGGAAGGAGAAAGCATGCACTATGACACAGATGGCGACGTTCTGGTTGAACGTCTGAAAATAGTACTCCATTGCGGGAATTTAGCGGAACTTGCCCGGACGCTTCATGTTTCCCGTTCAGTTCTCAGCACTTGCCGCAAACGGGGGAAGCTAACGCCCTCGCTGCGGGATGCCTTGCGGCGTAGGGGAATAAACCCCGGCTGGGTGGAGCGGGAAGGCGAACCGCGTTATCTGACACCTTTTCTTAACGGGGGGTATCGTTGCGAAAGCTCCATGAAACGCTTGGTCAATGCTGCCGTCCAGCGTTTTGCCCGGTCGTGGCCTCAGGTTGAAAACCCGGCGGCGCACTAGAACCTGTTCATACTGTGCGCTGGTTGCCTTTTGCCGCCGGAGGCGCTAGATGCAGAGTATTGTTGCACCTCTTGACCCCTTGCCGCGCAGTGCCGCGCGTACCGTAAAGGAGCTTTATAATGACAGCCCTGGCCATTTCTTTTGATGATGTGAAAAAAGCCCAGGAGCGTATCGCTCCCGCCGCGCACCGCACGCCCGTTCTGACGTCCACCACGGCGGATGAACTGACCGGCGCGAAGCTGTTTTTTAAATGTGAGAACTTTCAGCGCATGGGCGCGTTCAAATTCCGGGGCGGGTACAACTCGCTGGCCCAACTTACGCCGGAACAGAAAAAAAATGGGGTAGTGGCCTTTTCTTCCGGCAACCACGCGC
Source organism: Desulfovibrio sp. OttesenSCG-928-I05 (assembly GCA_030266385.1). Classification (GTDB taxonomy): domain Bacteria; phylum Desulfobacterota; class Desulfovibrionia; order Desulfovibrionales; family Desulfovibrionaceae; genus JAJDHY01. The sequence continues at coordinate 23,878 of JAJDHY010000006.1, read as the reverse complement.
AGGCCGTCGCGCTTTCCGCGAAGATTCTGGGTATGCCCGCCGTCATCATCATGCCGCAGGATGCGCCCGCTGCCAAAGTGGCTGCCACCAGAGGCTACGGGGCGGAAGTCGTCACCTATGACCGCTACAGCGAAGACCGGGAAGTTATCAGCAGAAAGCTGGCTGAAGAACGCGGGCTGACCCTTATCCCGCCCTATGATCATGCGCATGTCATGGCCGGGCAGGGCACGGCGGTTCTGGAGCTTATAGAAGATGCCGGTCCCATGGATCTGGTGCTCACTCCTCTTGGCGGGGGCGGGCTGCTTTCGGGATGCGCCGTGGCCGCCAAGGCGCTGGCTCCGTCGTGCCGCGTGTACGGGGTTGAGCCGGAAGCCGGAAACGACGGGCAGCGGAGTTTCCGCACGGGCAGCATCGTAAAGATTGATACGCCGAAAACCATTGCCGACGGCGCACAAACCCAGTTTCTGGGCAAGCTCACGTTCCCGATCATTCAGGAGACGGTAACGGATATCCTGACGGCCACGGATGCCGAGCTGATCCAGACCATGCGCTTTTTCGCCGAACGCATGAAAATGGTGGTGGAACCGACCGGCTGCCTCGCGGCGGCGGCGGTGTTCAACAAGCGGGTGGATATCGCCGGAAAACGCGTGGGTATCGTCCTCTCCGGCGGGAATATGGATATCGCCCAGTTCGGCTCGTTTCTTTCGACCGGAATATAGGGCGCTGTGCCTCTGAAAAAGAGAGGAGGCTCTGGCGACTGTAATCGCTGCCTCCCCCCTTTTTGATCTTGATACGTGCCGGAGGCAGTTCGCCCCCGGCACGTTTTTCTATCCGGAGCGTTCCCCGGTCATTACTTTCCGCGCTTTTTCTTCCACATGCGCCGTCCGCCCGTTCCTGGAGCCATTTTAACAAGGCGGGGCTCGAAGCGGGCCAGAATATCCACCAGATCCGACTGGGCGGCCATGACCTCATGAATATCCTTGTAGGCCATGGGGGCCTCATCCAGTCCGCCGGAGAGCAACTGAACGCCGCGCTCTTTCAGGCAGGCTTCCACCGCCGCCCGGTCCAGAGTCTTGAAGGCGGCGGAGCGGCTCATGACCCGCCCCGCGCCGTGGGAGCAGGAGGCGAGGGATGCGCCATTCCCCTTGCCCTGAACCACGAATCCGGGAGCGCCCATGGAGCCAGGCACGATGCCAAGAACTCCCTTTCCCGCCGGGGTCGCGCCCTTGCGGTGGACGATGACGGTTTCGCCGTCGTGCTCTTCTTCCCAGGCGAAGTTGTGGTGGTTCTCCACATGGGCGATGGCTTCCGCGCCGAGCTGCGCCAGCACGTGCCGGTGAATCAGCTCGTGGTTGGCGGCGGCATAACGCCCCATCAACTGCATGGCGTACCAGTATTCCCGCCCGTCTTCGCTTGCCATATCCAGCCATGCCAGATGCCGGAGTTCTTGCGGCAACTGCGGGCGCAGTTCCATGGCCCGTTTGCTGTAATGGGTCGCCACGGCTTCGCCGGTTCCCCGGCTGCCGGAATGGCTGAGCAGGGCGAGGTACACGCCGGGAGTCAAGCCGAGAACTGGGGAATGCAGATGCAGTTCGCCGAATTCCACAAAATGGTTGCCACCGCCGCTGGAGCCAAGCTGCTTCCACGCCTTGTCCTTGAGCGTCTGCGTCACGCGGCAGCCGGACCAGTCTTCATCCATGACCGCGTGCTGCCTGCGGGATGCGCCGTCAAAGGCGGCTCCAACCCCGAAACGGGTTTCCGTTTCGATGGCGCTGATAAGCGCGTCCCGGTTGTGCTCCAGCGCGGACACGGGCATATCCAGCACGCTGAGCCGCATGCGGCAGGCAATATCCACCCCGACGGCATAGGGGATGACGGCGTCTTTTACCGCCAGCACGCCCCCGATGGGCAGGCCGTAGCCCGTATGCGCGTCCGGCATGAGGGCGCCGCGCACGGCAATGGGCAGGGCGCAGGCGTTTTCCATTTGCCGGATGGCGGAGTCTTCCATGTGGATATCCCCCCACTGTCGCCAGGGGGCGGGCGTTTCGCGCGGCGTATAGCCGGAACCGTCCGGGTAGAGGGCGGCCAGAAGCATCGCCAGTTCGCCAAGCGTGGCATCGGTAAAGAAAGCGGACGGGGTCCGGGCGAGAACGCGCAGATTTTCCCGCATGGCCGCGTCGTCGGCCCCTTGGGAGAGGGCGACGTTGACATGCCGTAGTGCCAGAGGCATCAGGCGGGCGTCGTGGGGAATCCCCAACTGGTTCAATTCGGTTGCAGAAATCATATCCTACCTCTGATGGCGCGCGGCTGTATGCCGCGCCGCCGGAATACGGTGTCCGCCTTGTGACGGCGGGTGATTATTCAATGGTTACCCTGATGGCCTTGCCGCCTTCCTTGCTTGCCGTGCCCACCGTGCCCACCATGACGGGTCGATCCGTAAAAAGCTGCACGATATCCAGACAGGTCCGGGCATGGGGGGTGAGTTTTTCCGTAAGGAAGCTCCCGCCTGCTCCCAGCGCCATGGGCACGATGATCTGATCGGCCAGATGGCGCTCCACGGCCACGCCGGAACGCATGAACGCCAGCGCACGTTTTGCGGTCTGCCGGGCAACGGCTTCCGCCGCCCGGCCGCGCCAGCCTGTTTCCCCGAAGACAGTAACGCCCTTTTCGTGGCGGATCTGCAAGAGGACGGCATTGCCCGGCCCTTCTGGGGGGAGCTTCTCTTTGCCATCCAGCCACCTGATATGTTCCGCGCCTAAGCCCAGTTCTGGCCCGCCGCATGCGAGAAGCGTTTCTTCCTCCCGCCGGGCGATATCTGCCGGAATCCCGTGGCAGTAAATAAGGGCTTCGGCTCCTGCGAAAGCTCCCGGTGTTTCGGCATGAAGCGGGGCGAGGCGGCCCGTCGGGGTGATCGTCACGCTGACCCGGCCGCCGCCGACCTGCATGAAACCGGGGCGTTCCATCGAGGCTTCCAGACGCGGCCCCATGCGTTCCAGCAGGGGGAACAGCGTATCGCGCATGAATTCAAAGGCCGGCGCGTAGGGCACATGGGTGCCGCCGGTGACAGTGATGCGGGACGGGCTTTGCGCTGTCATCAGCGCGGGGATCAGGGCCTGTAGCACTAACGTAACGCTGCCGCCGCTGCCCACGTCAAAGTGATACTCGCCGGGGCACAAGGGGCCGGGGGCGAACACAAGTTCCGTGGAATTGATGGCGTCGCCTGAAACTTCCGCGCCGCATACGGTCTGTGCCGCTTTGACACAGGTAAGGTGCTGGCGCTTCAATCCGGGCTTGGGGCGGTTCGCGCGTATTTTCGTCATGCGGAAGGGCTCCCCCAGCGCCATGGATAACGCAAGGGACGCACGCAGTACCTGCCCGCCGCCTTCGCCCATGCTGCCGTCAATTGCGATGTATGCGGGCGTTGCCATAAAAACCTCCCAAGAATTTCCACCCCCGCCCCGCAGGCCGCCTGATGCCTGCGGGGCACTGAAATATGTATGAGGGGCTGTGTGATGCTGTATTGCATATAGCACAGGGTGTGCCAATCTTTATTTTCTATAATATATTGAAATAAATTATATTTTTATTTTGATTGCTTTTCGTTTACTAATAATGTTAGAAAATTTTCTAATAATGTAGAAATTGCGATAGGTAGTACATGGCGCTCAAAACCGTTGTCATCGGCATGCTGGGAACGACCCTTGATAGAGGGTTCTCCCCGCAGCGCTGGGACCGCTGGCGGCCCACTGTGGCCCTCGGGCAGCACGACGATCTGCGTATTGACCGCATGGAGCTCCTGCACGGCAGGGCGCATGCGTCGCTCGCCGCTGCCGTGACGGAAGACCTCGCGAAGGTTTCGCCGGAAACGGACGTGCGCCGTCACCTCTTTGAACTGAAAGACCCCTGGGATTTTGAAGAAGTGTATGCGGCGCTGTACGACTTCGCCCGCGACTATCCCTTTGATCCGGAAAACGAAGAATACCTCGTCCACATCACCACCGGCACCCACGTCATCCAGATCTGCCTGTTTCTGCTCGCCGAATCCCGCCACATTCCTGCAAAGCTCCTGCAGACAGGTCCGTCGCGGGTGCGTGACCGTGATCCGGCCGGTATCTATGGCATCATCGATCTGGATCTTTCCCGCTACGACAGGATTGCCGAGCGTTACCGCCGTCAGGCTGAAGGCGACCTGAACTTTCTCAAGTCGGGCATTGCGACGCGTAACGCGGCGTTCAACGCCATGATCGAACGCATCGAGCGCGTGGGGGCGGAATCGGCGGAACCCATTCTTCTGACCGGGCCGACCGGCGCGGGCAAATCGCGCATGGCGCGGCTTGTGTATGAACTGCGCGCGCGCCGCCGCCTTGTTTCCGGCCCCTTTGTGGAAGTGAACTGCGCCACCCTGCGCGGGGATGCCGCCATGTCCGCGCTTTTCGGGCATCGCAAAGGCGCGTTCACCGGCGCGGCAGCCGACCGCACGGGCCTGCTGCGCCAGGCGGACGGAGGGGTATTGTTTCTGGATGAAGTGGGTGAGCTCGGCGCGGACGAGCAGGCCATGCTGCTCCGGGCCATCGAGGAAAAACGCTTTTATCCCCTCGGGTCGGATGACGAGGTTCACAGTGATTTCCAGCTTATCTGCGGCACGAACCGCCCGCTGGAAAAGCTGGTGGCGGCGGGGCGTTTTCGTGAAGACCTGCTGGCCCGCATCAACCTCTGGCGTTTCCGGATGCCGGGCCTTGCCGAACGTCCCGAGGATATCGAGCCGAACCTTGAGTACGAACTGGAACACTTTGCCGGGAAAACAGGCCGCCGCCCCCGTTTCAACCGTGAAGCGCGGGAGCTTTTTCTTGGGCTGGCGACAGGTTCCAGCGCGTCCTGGCGCGGGAATTTTCGCGATCTTTCCGCTGTTACCATGCGCTTGTGCACTCTGGCGGGCGACGGGCGCATCACAACGGATCTTGTGCGTGAAGAATGGGAACGGCTGGAAGACGGCTGGCAGGCGCTGGGTGGCGGCACGCCGGACAACGCGCCGGACGACGCGACGCTGCTCGGCGAAGTGCTGGGGGATGAACGCGAGAATCTTGATCTCTTCGACGCGTCACAGCTGGCCTGTGTGATCAGGGAATGCCGCCGCGCCCGCTCGCTTTCCGAAGCCGGAAGGGTGCTTTTTGCCAATTCTCGCCAAGCCAAAAAGAACGTCAATGATGCCGACAGATTGCGCAAGTATCTGGCCAAATTCGGCCTTTCCTGGGAAGCGGTGCAGGCATGATGTCATGCGCCCCGCCCGGTCTGCCGGGCAGTCACGATGAGGATAAAGGAATGAACGAAGTAGCGCTATGGAATGGATGTGGTAGGTTCTTCCCGTCGCCGTCTTTGTCTTTGCGCCTCGCAGGGCGGGGGTCGCGATGATCCGGCGCGAAGAACACGAATGCCCGCTTTGCGGCGAACGGTTTTTTCAGGAAGCACCGGCTTCCGGCAGTTCCTGCGGCATGTGGCTGGATTTTCAGCTGGCCGGGGCTGTCGCTTCCCCGCGTGACTGGCCCGAATGCCCGAAGGACGGCTTTATCCTGCACCGGGAATTCAGCTGGGAAGAAGTGGAGACGCTACGCCCGTTTATCGCTTCGTGGCAGTACCAGACCCTGCGCGGATCCAGCCCGCAGTACTGGCGTATCGACCGGATGGAAAAAGAACTGGGCGTACCGCTGCGCGAACGGGCGGATATCCTTTTGCAAACCACCTGGCAGGCATCGCAGCACAACTATACGTTTTTCGCGGGGATGGCGCTGAAAGCCTTTCGCGAACGCATGGCTTCCTCGGCGGCAGGCGGCGAACGCCGGGATCGCTTTGTCCGTGATTGCATGGTCACAGGGGAACTCTACCGTCGACTCGGTTTCTTTGATAAGGCGGAAGCCCTTTTTGCGCGGCTGGTATCAACTCCACAGGTGGCGACGGATGCTTTCTGCCGGAAATATGTCGAGCGGCAACTGCATTTGATCGGTGAACAGGATGACGGATCCCGGCTTCTGGACGATGCGCTGACTGTCTGAGGAGCGGGCGGAGGAAGTACTCCGGATTTCCGGCGGGGAGATGCTTTCTTCGCGCCGTGCCTGTTGTGCTTGGTTCTTTCTTCGGACGTGTTCACACTATGGCAATTTTGTTCCCTGCCAAGGAAGCAAGGCTTTGAACCGAAGGAGTGTACTCTGATGGTACATGACTTCGGTTCAAAGCCTTGCTGACGCAGGCAGGGGGCAAAAGGGCCATAGTGTGCCTAGCGGATGCGTGCGCCGCGAAATACTGTATCCATGACAGCGGCCTGAATATCCCCGGCGCTCATGTCGCGCGCGGCCCGGATGAAATCGTCCGTTCTGGCGACCGGCAGCAGCAGTTCCAGCGTGATATCCGCGCCGAAATCCGAATGCTGCATATTCCCGTCATAGTCAGGGATTATTGCTTTAAGCTTGTCGTAGTAACTGTACGCACAGGTCAGCAGCACGAGATCCCACTGGCGCATGATGGCGACGCCCGCCGCATCCAGCGCCAGTTTGGCGGTTCTGGAATACGCACGTACCAGCCCGCCCGCACCCAGCAGGGTGCCGCCGTAATAGCGCGTTACCACACAGCAGACGTTTGTGATGTTTTCACTCTGGAAGACGTTCAGGGTGGGCATGCCAGAGGTGCCTTGCGGTTCGCCGTCGTCGCTGTACCGCGTCTGGCCGTGCCGGATTATGTAAGCAAAGACGTTGTGGGTGGCATCCCGGTGTTGCTGGCGCATTTCGGCCACACGGGCTGCGGCTTCCGCCTCGTCCGCCACGGCCCAGACCCGTCCGATGAAACGGGAGCGCTTTTCAACCAGCTCGGCCTCCCCATACCCGGCCGGGGTCAGATATTCCTCATGTGCAGCCATAGGGCTTTTCCTTGTGAAGACAGGATGCCGGTCGTTTTCGCGGGCTGTATCCGTGGTCCGCAGCACGTGGTGCGGACGCTGGCGTTCCGTACCCGTGCGTCAAAAAGAGAGCAGGGGAGAGAGAACTCCCCCCTGCTCACGAGATCGTTTTACGGATCAGCTGACGTAATCGCGGAGCGTGAAGACCAGAGTCTTGTCGTCACGCTGAAGCGTCAGCTTTTCGCCTTCGCGCTGAATGTTCACGCCTTCGTGCAGCATTTTGAAGAGGCTGCGTTCAAGGTCGTTCAGGGCCGGGTCGGGGCAGAGCATCATGGTGGCGGCGGCCTGATCCATGGTCAGCACGCCATCCTTGAGCACTCCCTTACCCCGGAAGTTGTTGCAGATCTGCCCGGTCAGCAGCATACCTTCGTTGAACTCGATGGCCGGGGTGCGGAATTCGCTGGTAAAGGGAACGCCGTTCACGCTTTCAATGATAAAGCGGTGATGAAGGAGATCGGATACTTCAATCATCGGCGTGCTCTGACGGGAAGCCCCGCAGGCGCTGACGGCCAGAAGCGCGAGGGCAAGAAGGGCAAAAGGGATTTTTTTCATGGTATCCTCGTACAGCAGGCGATGCCTGGTTGCTGGTGAGCGCAGCGCGTCGAAAAACAGGGATGATGCGCGCAGCCATATCTATCCTATACGCCATTCAGCGCTTCGGGGGAAGGGGCGTAGAATCTTTGGGTGAAAGTTTCCGCCTTTTTCCCAAAAGGGGGCGTGCGCCCTTCTCCCGTCCGGGGCGGAAACCGCCCCCGCGCACAGGAATCTGTTCACACTATGCAAGCGATTCCGCCGCCTTGGTAATTTCCTGCATGAGTCCGGGAATATCAAGCTGTTGCGGGCACTGCGGCAGGCAGAGGCCGCAGCTGGTACAGTGTTTGGGCTGTCTGGCTTCGCCGAGAACGGCGAGGTGCAACTGAAAGGTCATGTCGTTCCTGGTCGCGCGGTATGTGTTGTACGCGGCGAAACTGCGGGGGATATCCACGCCGGACGGACAATCCATGCAGTAACCGCAGGCGGTGCAGGGAATTGCGCCGGACTGGCGGTACGCGACAAGCGCTTTTGCGATGGTTTCATGTTCCGCCTCGCTGAGCGGGGTGAAGGAACGCATGGTCGCGATATTATCCTGCACCTGTTCCATGGTGGACATGCCGCTGAGAACCGTCAGCACGTTCGGGAGCGACGCCGCGAAGCGCATGGCCCAGGATGCCGGGCTGACAGCCGGGTTCGCGTCCTTCAGGATGCGTATGGCGCTTTCACTCAGGGTAGCCAGAGCGCCGCCGCGCACCGGTTCCATGACGATAACCGGAATGCCCGCGTCCGTCAGAATGGTGTAGAGCCCTGCCGCGTCCTGGGTTTCCCAGTCCAGATAGTTGAGCTGGATCTGGGCGAAATCCCAGTCGTACATGCCGACGAATTCCGGGAGAAACGACGTGTTGTCATGGTAAGAAAAGCCCAGATTGCGAATCAGCCCCTGACGCTTTTTTTCATGCAGCCGTTCGATGAGCCTGAATTTTTGCACAGCGTCCAGTCTGGGCCGGGAAACGTTGTGGATGAGGTAATAGTCAAAATATTCCACCTTGCATTTGGCCAGCTGCTCGTTGAAAATTCTGTCCACGTCGTCGTCCGTGACCAGCGCCTTGGTGGTGAGCTTTGTGGCGAGGTTGAATTTCTCGCGGGGGTAGCGGGCGAGGGCGTTGCCGATAAAACTTTCTGATTCCTTGCCGTGGTACACATAGGCCGTATCAAAGTAGTTAACCCCGTTCGCCATGGCCAGATCGACCATTTCATCCGCGAGTTTCGTATCGATATCCTGCGTGTTTTCGCTGGTGAGCGGCAGGCGCATGCAGCCGAAGCCGAGCAGGGATATTTTTTCGCCGGTCTTTTTTGACGTCCTTGTTTCCATTGGATACCTGTCCTTTTGTGGGAACGATGAACGGGGGGCGCGACGCGCCTTCCCCGGATGACAGCACGCGTATTTTCAAAGACTCTGTATACGCAATCCACCGGAGCCTTGTCCACGGCAAGAATTTTCTTTTTTCTGCACACAGTTTACTCGCGCCCCCCTCTTTACCGCAACGGCTAATGCTATTAGTGTCGGGCATGGCCTTTTCGCCGGACGCGACTCCGGGAGTGGGCCGCGTATGGATCCGGCCTTTGTTTCCTTGTCCGGCATTCCGGATATATCCCGCAACCTCGCCAGGAGACGATGATGAAATACGACGTGTTACTGAAGAACGGTATGGTAATCGACTACAAAACGGATACCGCCCGGGAGATGGATATTGCGATCAAGGACGGCAAAATCGCCAGAATGGAACCGGCGATAGACGCGGGCGACGCGGCGGAATTGCACGACCTTACCGGGATGGTTGTAATGCCCGGCATGATCGACCCGCACGTGCACGTATCCGCCTGGCTTGGCGGCGGCATCGGCCACAAGATGATGGCCAAGGCGGGCGTGACCACAGCCCTTGATATGTCCGGTCCCGGCGAAAGCGTGTTTGATCTGGTGCTCAGCCACGGCGTGGGAATCAATATCGCCACCATCGAATACGTCCGCCCCGGCCATACCATATCCTGCACCGAACCTGCGGATGCGGAAATCGATGCGCTGCTGGATAAAGTGCTGAAACAGGGTTCCATCGGCGTGAAAATGCTTGGCGGGCACTATCCGCTGACCCCGGAAGCCACCGGGCGCTGCATCAAGATGGCCGCGAAGCGTAACGCCTATATCGCGTTCCACGCCGGAACGACGAACAAGGGTTCCAATATTGAAGGATTCCTGGAAGCGGTACAGATCGCGGACGGGCTGCCCCTGCACCTCGCGCATATCAACGCGTATTGCCGCGGCACCATCAAACCGCACATGGAAGAGACGGAACTCGCGGTGCAAACCCTGATCGACAACCCCAATATTGTTTCCGAATCGTACCTTTCCCCGCTCAACGGCACGAGCGCCGAAATTGTGGACGGCGTGCCCGGCAGCAACGTCACCAAACGCTGCCTGATTACCGGCGGTTTCAGCGCGGATGCGAAGGGTATGGAAGAAGCCATTGCCGCCGGGTGGGCGCAGATCAACTACCCCTACGGAGGTGAAACCCTGTTGCTTGTCGGCAAGGAAGGCGTTGATTACTGGAAAAGCCGGAACACCAACACGACCGTGAGCTTCGCCATCAATCAGGTTGAACCCCGCGTCCGCCTTGCCTGCGCCAAGCGCGAAGACGGCAGCTTCGTGGTGGACGGCATCTGCACGGACGGCGGCGGCATTCCCCGGAACGTCACCATTCCCCTCGGTCTTGCGATTATCGAACTCGGCGGGCTTTCGTGGAAAGAGTTCGTGCAGAAAACGAGCTACACACCGTCCAGAATGATGGGCCTTGTCAACAAGGGCGTTCTGGCGGAAGGCAAGGATGCCGACATCACGGTTATCAACACGCGGCGCCGCGAAGCGGAAATGACCTTTGTGGACGGCAAACTCTGCCTGTACAAGGGCGCTGTCTTCGGCAAGGGCGGCAAGATTATCACCACGAAAGACGGTGAAGCGTTCGTGAAGGGCAAGGGGCTGGAAACCATCGTGGTCCGGCCCGAAGACCGGGCCGGCGTGCGCGGATAACGCGTCCCGCTTTCCGGGTTTTGTTATCAGTCTGTAACAGCCCGTTTCTCTTTGGGGGAAGCGGGCTGTTATTTGACAGCGGCTTTTCGGGATATAGTTTTATACGGTAGCGGCACAAGGGATAGAATCCGGCTTTACAATCCGTCCGCCCAGGAGCATAAGTGCGCTCTTTACGCCTGCAACCGGCGTGAAGAGCGTTTTGACGCACACGCACAGTATAACGCCCCTTTGACGCGCACCAGCGATACGGTATCGCCCGCGCCAGTGAAGCGGGCGATACTTTTTACCGTCAGGGTACCCGCCTTGTTATCGGGCAAAACCCTGCGCAGCATTTCAGGGAGTTTTTCGCCGTGATTGAGTTGGAATATGTGATGAAGCTTTTCAGTGAAGCCGTCAAACTGTTCGCGCTGTTGACGCCTCCGGCCGTACTCTCGGCCTTTCTGAGCGCTTCAAAATCGTATGATACCGCCCGCAAGCGGGCCACTGCCCGCAAGACGGCGCTGTCCGTTTTTATTATCGGCTGTATCCTCTATTTTATGGGCGACAGGATATTCGCCGTCTTCGGCTTTACGCTGGATGCGTTCAGAATCGGTTCGGGAACGCTGCTCTTCCTTTCCGCCGTTTCCCTGATGAATGAAAGCCCGGAAAAACCGACCTTTTCGGCGGACGATGATATCAGCGTGGTGCCGCTGGCTATTCCGCTCTGCATGGGTCCCGCCTCGATAGGGACGCTCATGGTGCTCGGCGCGTCCGCAGCCAGCCCCATGCATATGGCCCTTGGCCTTCTGGCGCTGCTTTTCGCTTCGCTCGGCATTTACGCGACACTGTATTTTGCCACCGCGATCGGCAACGCGCTGGGCAAGACGGGTATCGCGGTGCTTTCCAAACTGACGGGCCTGCTGCTGGCCGGGATTGCCGCGCAGGTTATTTTCACCGGGATCAAATCCTTTTTCCAGTAAATGAAGGCTGTGCCGTTTCACCCGATCGGCACGACGATAACGGGCACGAGCGAAAGAACGTGCCCACCCGGCACAAAGAAACGGCCCGGAGAACACAGGTTCTCCGGGCCGTTTTTACGTCTTCCGGTATATGCCGCCGGGCCTACGCGCGTTTCACAGGGTGCGCCGCAAGGTATTCCAGACGTTCATACAGATCGCATCCGAAATCCCAGGGGGCTTGTTCCAGAGGGGGGCCCTGCTTCTGGGCTTCCAGCGCGGCTTTTACCTTTTCCGGCGTGGCGGGCAGGGTGTAGATGCGTACCCCCGTCGCGTCGTGTATGGCGTTGAGAATGGCGGCATGCCCGGCGCTCTGGCATCCTTCGGAACAGCCGGTCGAGCCGTGCGGGCCGTTTTCGCGCGGGGTTTCAACAAAGAAGGCCCGCATGTCGTCCGGCACGTCGTTGCAGCGGGGAACGCCCGCGCCCAGAAGGGTCGCGTGCTTTTTCATATCGTCGTAATTTTCGCTCAAAGCGTAGCCCACGGAATGCGAGAGGCTGCCCCAGAGCTGGCCGAGCACCCCCTGATAGCTGCCGATGGGGCCGAAATCGCCCATGGCGGTCAGGTGTTTTACCGTGGTCTTGCCCGTGGCGACAGCGACTTCCACTTCCGCCATGAACAGCACGAAGTTCTGGTTGATAGCCCCGTATCCGTGTCCGGTATCCGGGTCCAGATCGGGCAGGTCTTCATGATAGGTGCCGTGATAGCGGGTGGGAAGGTTCGCATCCTGCATTTCCTGCCAGTTGCGGTAGCTGCCGTCTTCCTTGCGCATGGCGTCCATCAGCTGCCGCGCGGCATCCAGCGTGGCCCGTCCGGCGCAGTGGTGGGAGCGCGATCCCGAAGCCGATCCCGTATCGGGACAGAGCGCCGTATCGTTACGCACCATGCGGATCTGGTCCGGGCGTAACCCTAAGGGGAACAGCGCTTCATGCGTATGCACCAGCGTGCCGACGTCGGCCCCCTGGCCCACGTCGGCCCAGGTGTTGTACACGGTCACCGTGCCGTCGGGGTTCAGTTCCAGATCGACTTCCGCGTGATCCTTTGTTTTTCCGACATGGTAGCCCCCGCAGGCAAAGCCGACGCCCCGGCGCAGTTCGGGGGTATCTTCCGCTTTGGCGCGTTTGACCGCCGCTTCGTAATGGGGCCGGAACGCATCCATCATTCCTTCCAGCGGATAGAGCCAGTAGGGTACGGATGTGGTGCTCGTATCGCCGGGGCGGGCAACGTTCTTGTAGCGAAGCTCAAAGGGATCCATGCCGATTTTCCGGGCCAGTATATCCACAATCTGTTCACTGGCAAGGTACGCCTGAGGGGAACCGAAAGCCCGGTACGCGATGCCGAAGTTGTTATTTGTAAAGACGGTCCGGGTCAAACCGCGAATGTTGGGGATGGAGTAGGGCACGCCGAAAAAGCGGGCCACCTTGCTGCACAGGGCCCCGGCCATTTCGCTGTACGCGCCGTGGTCTATGCCCGCCATGTAATCCATGGCCACAAACTTGCCGTCGCTGTCACAGGCAAGGCGCATGGTGGAATTGACCGGGGAGCGTTTGCCCGTCATGTGCTGGTGTTCTTCGTAACTCAGCACCATTGAGACGGGCTGTTCCAGCACCATGGCACAGGCCGCTGCCAGCGCGTAGTTGGCGACGGACATGGAATAGCCGAAACTGCCGCCCACGGGGTTGCTGATAATATGTATTTTCTCGGGTGGCATATTGAAGGCTTGTGACAGGACGGGCTTCACGCCGTACAGCCACTGGGATTTGCACTGGATGCAGATGCCGCCGTCTTCTTCGAGGTAGGCCTGAACGACGTCCGGTTCGATGGTCAGGTGCGGTTCCCGCGTCGAATAGAAGCTGCCTTCGACCATGGCGGCGGCTTTTTCCATGACCGGACGGGGGTCTTCCCCTTTCAGGACAGGCTGTTCCTGATACACGTTGGGAATGCCCGCGTGAATCTGCTGCGCTCCGGCGGCGGCTGCATCCATGAAGGTCAGGTATTCCGGGAGCGGCGTGAGGCGGACAGCGACCTTTGCGGCGGCGGCGCGGGCTTCTTCCCGCGTACGGGCCGCGACCACGGCCACCACGTCGCCGTAGCGGAACACTTTGTCCTCACAGATAATGGGGCGCTCAAGACCTTCCGGGTTGTACGTGCGTACCCCGCCCTGCGCGGCGAAGAGGCGGTTGGTTCCGGGAATGTCGCGGGCTGTGATGACACTGACAACGCCCGGCATGCGCACGGCGTCGCTGATATCTACGGAATCAATGGTTGCATGGTGCGCCCGTGCGAGAACCGGAGCAAGGTGCAGCATCGCATCGCTCATTTTCAGCGAGATATCGGCCCCGTAATCGCGCTGCCCCAGAACGCTGCCCAGACCGTCCGGCTTGGGGACATGCGTGCCGTAAATATGGCCGTCATCGGGAATTTCGAACGTGATGTCGTCCATGGTTTTTTCGCCGCGCAGCACTTCGGCGGCGGCCATGACGGCATCAACAATGGGCTTGTACCCGGTACAGCGGCAGATATTGTTGTTTTTCGTGAACCAGTCGCGGACTTCCTGCCGTGTGGGGGCTGGGTTTTCATCCAGCAGACCTTTGGCCGACATGATGAAACCGGGCGAGCAGAAACCGCACTGCACAGCCGCGTAGGTCAGAAACGCCTGTTGCAGCGGATGGGGATTTTCCGCAGTGCCGAGTCCTTCAATGGTTTCGACCAGCGCGCCGTCGGGAACGCGTTTCATTTTCCGGTTACAGGCCCGCGTGACCTTGCCGTCGAGAATGACGGTGCACGCGCCGCACTGCCCCGTCCCGCAGCCGACTTTCGTGCCGGTCAGGCCCATGCGCCGCAGCGCGTCGGCCAGAGAATCCTTTTCAGGGTCGCACAGGACGTGACGGTTGATCCCATTGACGCATAATGAACAGCGTTTGAAACTCATGACTCATTCCTTGTTGCAATTATGTGCCACATTCCGAAAAGTGTGTCAGCATGGAATGCTTCGGGTGCGATTGTAGTGTGTCACTTTTTGGGTGTTGTGTCATTATATGTGCCGTAAGGCGCATGGATGGCACAACTATGTGTGCCACAACGATGATGCAGCAAGTTTTGGACCAGATACTCAGGAGCGCGGAGCGGCATACTCCATGAGCTGCCGTTCCGCCGCGTCGCCGCTCGGCGTTTGCATCGCCTCTTCCGGGGAGCGGCCGAGCAGGGCGGCAAGATGATCTTCCAGCATCCGGGCACTGTTTTCCCGCGCAGTGATGGCTGCGAGGGCCGCCGGATCGTCGCGCCAGCGTTTGCGTGTGGCGGCAAAGCGGGCGTGGGGCGGGATAAACGCGGCTCCGGCGGCGTATTTATCCGCAAGGTAGACGCAGGCGGCGGCAAGGGCCGTTTGTGGTGGGGCGCTGTCTTCTGCCGGGCTGGCCGGGCTGGCAAGGGAGGCGGGGGCGCGGCCCGTGAGCGCCTGAAAATAGCCGGGCGGAAAATCCATATGGCTCTCTACAAGAAGGGCCGTATCATCCCAGCCGAGTTCGCGGAGCAGTGCGCCGCCCTTGTGGGCGTGCCCGGGGTGCAAACGGGCGATATCGTGCAGCAGGCCGCCGCACAGGGCGATGGTCTGCGGTAGCCGGGAAGGACGTACCGCAAGGCTGTGCCATAAGCGGTGCGCACTCCGGGCGACCAGCAGGGAATGCGCCAGCAGCTCCTCCGGCAACTGCGCCAGAAGCAGCATCTGCCATGCTTCACGCAGGGTGGGGGCGCTGCGCTGGCATGTCGCGTCAAGGAAGGCTTCGGCCTGCCGTAGATCGTCCGGGGTATCGAGATCGCAGAGCAGCCCTTCATCCGGCAGGGGGATGCGCAGAACTTCCGGGGGCGAGAGCCGTCGCAACCAGCCGCGCAGTCCTTCATTGGCCGCGCTGTCCGCCTGCGCCAGCACGGCGGGCCAGTGATGCGCGGGCAGTAAGAGCGGATGCCCGCCCTTGCCCAGAAAGGACGGTATGCGCACCCGCGCGGGGGAGTGGTCCGCCCGTTCCGCCGCCCATTGTTCCGTCAGGGCGCGGATGGTCCGGGGCAGCACCAGGGCGGCATCCACAGGCGTAATCAGGGCGGCATCCACAGGCGTAATCAGGGCGGCGTGCGCCCTGCCGGATACAAGGGCGCGTAACCCGGTCTGCACGGAAGAAAACATGCCACGGGCAACGTCCGGGTTCAGGACGCTCTGTACCCCCAGAGCCTGACACGCGCTTTCAAGGCGGGGGGATTCATGCCCCGTCACCACGGTTATGGTGGAAACACCCGCTTCGCGGAAGCTGGTAACCAGCCGTTCCAGCAGGGTTTTGCCGCCAAGCATGGACAGGGCTTTCGGGCTGCCGCCCATGCGGCGCGAGTAGCCCCCGGCCAGAATAAGGCCTGCCGCGTCTTCCGGTTTTGCAGTTGCCGCGCTCACCGCAGCTTTCCCCGTCGCCATGCGATGAGTTCCGCCACAATGCTGACTGCTATTTCTTCCGGCGTCTGTGCGCCGATATCAAGCCCTATGGGCGAATGAACGGCGGCGAGCACCGTAGGGGATATGCCCCGGTCCCGCAGGACAGCGTAGGTGCTTTCCCGTTTGCTCCGGCTGCCGATCATGCCGATATAGCCGGGGCCATCAGAGTTGGCAGAACCGGCAGGACAACCCGCCAGCGTCGCGGCCAGCACATCCCGGTCAAAGGCGTGGCCCCGCGTGATGATGATAACGGCGTCGTCCGGTCCCGGTCTTTCCGTCGTGAAAAATTCCATGACGGCTGCTTCGGCGAGAGAGGGCAGAACAACTGTTCTGGCGTCAGGAAAGCGGGCCGGGGTCGCGAATTCCGGGCGGTCGTCAACGACCACGGTCCGGAATCCGATCCGTGCCGCCAGTGCCGCCGTGTCCACGGAAACGTGTCCGGCTCCGAAAATATAGGCGCGGGGGCGGGGTACAAGAGGCTCCACAAACCAGCGTACACCGTCAGCTTCGAACATAAAGGGGAGGCTTCGTGCCGCAATGGCTTTCGCGGCGGCTGATTGAAGCGCCGGGGGGGCGTGCGGTGTTTCCGGCTCGATTATTCCGGCGTCGCTGCCATCGCAAAAAAACATGGTGCTGCGGGTATGGCACGATTCACGTTTTTCTTGTGTATCTTCGCACGGCAGGATGCGGGTAAGCCGGGCGGCGGGGCGTCCTGTTCCGGCCAGCCGGGCGGCGTGCGCGAAACAGGCTGATTTTTCGGAAGCCGGGAGTATCAGTTCAAAAAGCAACGTGAGGGAACCGCCGCACAGCATGTCCATATCTGTTGTGCCGGAGAGGGAAAAATGCATGACGGCATCCGTCGTTTCGCCGCTTTCGCCTCTTTCATGGGCTCGCAGCAGCTCCAGCGCGGCGGTGATTGCTTCGGCTTCCACGCCGCCGCCGCCCACCGTTCCTTTTATGGAAGCGTCGGGAAAAACGAGCATGCGTGCGCCCGCGCCTCTGGGGGTGGACCCCTCCTGGCCGATAACATTCACGAGAACCAGCGGCGTGCCCTGTGCCGTTGCCTCATGAATTGCTGTTACAAAGCATGTGCTCATATCCGTGAACCTCTCTGCCGTGTGCTTTGTCCGGCCTGTTGTGTCTGGTCCGCATCTGGCCCGCATCTGTGCCGCGCCCCGTGCCCGCCAGTATGCACAGAGTCGCGCGCGGTGACAAGGCAAGGCTCCGGCGCGGGAGCGGAATATTTCCCCGCACGAAGGTATTTTCACGGAAAGCGGGCTGAATATCTTGCTCCTCTTTGTGCATGGGCTTATAGAGAGAGCTTCTCTTTCCGTTATATATCTGGAGGCATCATGAACCGTACAATGCTTGATAGATTTCTGCGTTATGTAGCCGTCGGCACGCAGGCCGACCCCAGCACCGGCGTTGTTCCCAGCACCCCCGGACAGTTGGAACTGGCCAAACTCATGGCGAAAGAACTGGAAGAACTCGGCCTTGACGATGTGCGCTGGGATGAACACGCCTACGTCACCGCCAGCCTGCCCGCCAGCGCCACGGCCAGAGCGGACGCGCCTTCCATCGGTCTGCTGGCTCACCTGGATACGGCTCTGGACGCTCCGGGCGACAACGTCAAGCCCAGAGTCGTTGAAAACTATGACGGCGGGGATATCGAGCTTTCCCCCGGCATGATTCTCGGCCCGGACGCCTTCCCGCTCCTGAAAGATAAAAAGGGGCATACCCTTGTGGTGACCGACGGCACCACGCTTCTTGGCGGTGACAACAAATCGGCCCTCGCCATTATCATGGATGTGCTGGAAACGCTCATCAAGAACCCGGAAATTCCGCACGGCCCGGTCAAGGTCTGCTTCTGCCCGGATGAAGAGATTTCCCACGGCTGTGCGCTGCTTGATCTGGAAGCGTTCGGGGCGGATTTCGCCTACACCATGGACAGCCTTGAGTATGCCTCTCTGGTGTACGAAACCTTTAACGCCGCCAAGGCCGAAGTGATCGTGCGCGGCGTTTCCGTCCACCCCGGTTCTTCGAAGGACCGCATGATTAACGCCATCCTGCTGGGGCTTGATTTTGTGGATGCGCTGCCCCATACGGAACGCCCCGACCAGACCGAAGGCTACGAGGGCTTTTTCCACGTGAACAACTTCAAGGGCGCGGTAGGCGAAACCCGCATTACCATGATCATCCGCGACCACGATGCGGACAAGTTTGAAGCCCGCAAACAGCTGGTGCGTGATCTGGTGGACCGCATGAACGCGAAATACCCCACGGCGGACGAACCGCATTTCACGCTGGTGATGACCGAACAGTACCGCAATATGGCGGAAGGCCTGAAAGGCAAGATGCACATTGTGGAAACCGCCAAACAGGCCATCCTCGACGCAGGGCTTCCGCTGGTGATGCTCCCCATGCGCGGCGGCACGGATGGTTCCCAGCTTTCGCAGCGCGGCCTGCCCACGCCCAACATCTTTGCCGGTTTCTATAACGCCCACGGACCGTACGAATTTGTCAGCCTGCAGGATATGCAGGAATCGGCCGGTGTGATGCTGCGCATACTCAAATCCTACGGTGAAAAAAAGTAGCGTCTGATCGCCGGACACGATACACGGCCTGCTGACGGGCCGGAAAACACGCGGAGCGTCGTGATGTACGGCGCTCCGCGTGCCTTTGCGCAGAGGGAGTGCCGCCGCATGGCTGCAATGCGTTACAGGCCCTTTTTCGTTTGGCATGCCTTGTATCACATGTGAGGGAACCATGATTACCGTACAATCCTGGATGCAG
Organism: Desulfovibrio sp. OttesenSCG-928-I05; assembly: GCA_030266385.1. Classification (GTDB taxonomy): domain Bacteria; phylum Desulfobacterota; class Desulfovibrionia; order Desulfovibrionales; family Desulfovibrionaceae; genus JAJDHY01. The sequence continues at coordinate 5,054 of JAJDHY010000006.1, read as the reverse complement.
GAAGCCGTTGCGCTTTTGCGGGAACAGTTCGGGCCGCGTCTGCTGTTCGTCGGCTTGCAGGGAAGTCACCGCCGGGGTGAAGCGCGGGAAGACAGCGATATTGATATCCTGACCGTTCTGGATCGCCTCGACGTGGATGATCTGAACGCCTATCGCGCCGTATTGCGTCAGCTCCCGGAAGGCGAGAAAGCCGGAGGGTTCACCTGCGGGCGGGAGGAACTCCTCGCCTGGCCCGCCTTTGAGCTTTTTCAGTTCGCGCAGGATACGGACGCTTACTACGGTGAACTGGCGCCGCTGTTGCCGGGGGTAACCCGCGAGGATACTGTGGCAGGGGCCAGAGCCGCCGTCTCCGGCCTGTATCACTATACCGTGTACCTCTATCTGTCCGGAGATCCGGCGACGCGGGCGGATGACCTGAAAGGGCTGTACAAGAGCTTTTTCTTCGCGATGCAGCTTGTTACGTATCTGCGCAGCGGGGTCTATGCGACGTCAAAGCGCGATCTGCTCCCCCTTCTTGCGGGCGATGAGGCGGAACTCTTGCGTTGCGGCATGGATGCCGCCCGCTATGAAGAATATAAACAGAACGACCCGGATACGCTGTTCCGCCTGCTGCTGGACTGGACGGGTTCGGTGTTGCGGGAACTGGCGGTCTGAGCGGGAATTCGCTGCGCATCACGGTGCGGCGGCGGGCTTGATGCCGTGCGCGTCCGCGAGTATAGCGGAAGGCGGGCAATGTGCCGTCCGGCGCTGGTGCCCTTATAGCGGAATATGATCGCGCCGCCCCTTTGGTGACGCGTTGCGTGAGGGATGTTATGAAAGAAAGATGGGAAAAATTGTTGAGCTTCCGGCGACCCAACGGGGAGAGCCTTGCCGATGAGGTTTTCGAGCCTGCCAGAAACCCGTTTGTCATCGATCAGGACAGGATAACATTTTCCAGTTCGTTCAGACGCTTGAGCAAAAAAACGCAAGTGCATCCCCTCAGCCGGAATGATCATATTCACAACCGGCTGACGCATTCAATGGAAGTCGCCTCTGTGGCGCGTTCCATTGCTGTTGCCGTCGGTTGGCGCATCAAGGAAAAAGGGCATCTGCCTGATATATTTTCTCCTGATCATCTGGGGCATATCGTTCAGGCCGCCTGTCAGGCCCATGATATCGGCAACCCTCCGTTCGGGCACGCCGGGGAATCCGCCATTCAGGACTGGTTTCATGATCCCGCCAACCATCGCTACATAAAAGATATTCCTGATGTCTGTCAGGCGGATTTCAGGTTGTTTGACGGGAACGCGCAGGGGTTCCGGGTGGTCAACGCGCTGGAGAACAACAAGGATAAAGGCGGGCTGCGTTTGACAAGCGCAACGCTCGGGGCGCTGGTAAAGTATCCGGTGTCGGCCTATGAGGCGAACGGGCGCGGAAAAAAGAAATTCAATTACTATCAGTCTGAGAAAAATATTTTCACGCTGGTTTTTGACGAACTCGGGTTGCGGAACGGAAGCGGCTACGCCCGGCATCCGCTGTCCTACATAACGGAAGCGGCTGACGATATATGTTACAGAATTGTTGATATTGAAGATGCGCGCGAACTGAAAATCCTGTCCTTCAAGGATATGCTCGATGTCACCGCACCGCTGCATGGTGATATGAAACTGGATCCTGCCAAATTCGAGGCGCTGGATTCCGACCGGCGGCGCGCTTCCATGCTGCGGACCATGGTTGTCGGCACGTTGATTCAGGCGGCTGCACAGGCCTTTGATGATAATTACGACGCAATACTGACGGGCTCTGCTGAAAAATCGCTCATTGCGCTGTGTCATGAGCGGGCCGTTCAATACATGGAAAACGCAAAGAATGTGTTTAACGGGAAGATTAAAAACGAGCCGCAGAAAATCGCGCTGGAGATAGGAACATACAGCATGTACAGGACGTTACTGAACGTCTTTATCCCCGCATGCTATGGGAAAATAAAGGAGAATGGGGAAAATCTCTCCTACAAGGACGAGCGGGCGCTGGATTTGATGGGAGTCAACAGGCCGGCGGAAAGTGACGATCTTTACACGGGCTATCTGCGGGTCATAGATTTTATAACGGGCATGACCGATAATTATGCAACGTTTCTCGCGGAACAGTTTTCCGGATCCGGGACTGGAAAATGAGCGTTCGCGGAAACGCACTTTTGTCCGGTTGCCCGGAAATGCCTGTGCCCGTGCCGTGAAAACGGCGCGGGCACAGGCATATTGACGTCGGCCGGATTTACGCCTTCTGCTTCACAGGATTGGCGGCCAGATACTCCAGGCGTTCGTACAACGCATTCCCGAAATCCCACGGCGTTTGTACGCACGGTTTGCCCTGTTCCACGGCCTCCATCGCGGCCTTCACCTTTTCCGGAGTGGCGGGCAGGGTGAAGATGCGCGCTCCGGTGGCATCGGTGATGGCGTTCAGGATGGCGGCGTGTCCGGCGCTCTGGCAGCCTTCAGAACAGCCGGTCGAGCCGTGGGGACCGTTTTCACGCGGCGTTTCGACAAAGAACGCCCGTATGTCGTCCGGGACGTCGTTGCATCTGGGCACGCCTGCTCCCAAAAGGGTCGCGTGCTTTTTCATATCGTCATAATTCTCGCTCAATGCGTAGCCCACGGAATGCGAAAGGCTGCCCCAGAGCTGGCCGAGCACGCCCTGATAGCTGCCGATGGGGCCGAAATCGCCCATGGCCGTCAGGTGCTTCACCGTGGTTTTGCCCGTGGCGGCGGCAACTTCCACTTCCGCCATGAACAGCACGAAGTTCTGGTTCAGCGCGCCGTAGCCGTGTCCGGTATCCGGGTCCATGTCGGGAAGATCTTCAGTATAGCTGCCGGTATAGCGGGTGGGGATTTTTTCATCCTGCATTTCCTGCCAGCTGCGGTAACTGCCGTCGGGCTTACGCATGGCGTCCATCAGCTGCCGCGCGGCATCCAGCGTGGCCCGTCCGGCGCAGTGGTGGGAGCGCGATCCCGAAGCCGATCCCGTATCGGGGCACAGCGCCGTATCGTTACGAACCATGCGGATCTGGTCCGGGGAGAGGCCCAAGGGGAACAGCGCTTCATGCGTGTGCACCAGCGTACCGACGTCGGCCCCCTGACCCACGTCCGCCCAGGTGTTGTACACGGTTACCGTGCCGTCGGCGTTCAGTTCCAGATCGACTTCCGCGTGATCCTTGGTTTTGCCGACATGGTAGCCGCCACAGGCGAACCCGACGCCACGGCGCAGTTCCGGGGTGCTTTCTTCTTTGGCGCGCTTGACCGCCGCTTCGTAATGCGGCCGGAACGCATCCATCATCCCTTCCAGAGGATACACCCAGTACGGCACGGATGTGGTGCTCGTATCGCCGGGGCGGGCAACGTTCCTGTAGCGGAGTTCGAACGGGTCAATGCCGATTTTCCGGGCCAGCATGTCCACAATCTGTTCACTGGCAAGGTACGCCTGGGGGGAACCGAAGGCGCGGTACGCGATACCGAAGTTGTTGTTCGTAAAGGCGGTCTGGGTCAGCCCGCGTATGTTGGGAATGGCGTAGGGCGCACCGAAGAAACGCGCCACCTTGCTGCACAGCGCTCCGGCCATTTCACTGTAGGCTCCGTGGTCGATGCCCGCCCTGTAGTCCATGGCCACAAACTTGCCGTCCCCGTCACAGGCCAGACGCATGGTGGAATTGACCGGAGAGCGTTTGCCCGTCATGTGCTGGTGTTCTTCGTAACTCAGCACCAGTGAGACGGGCTGACCCAGCACCATGGCGCAGGCTGCGGCCAGCGCGTAGTTGGCCGTGGACATGGAATAGCCGAAGCTGCCGCCCACGGGGTTGCTGATGATATGTATTTTTTCGGGCGGCAGGTTGAAGGCGAGGGAGAGCGCAGGCTTCACACCGTATAACCATTGGGATTTGCACTGGATGCAGATGCCGCCGTCTTCTTCAAGGTAGGCCTGAACGACGTCCGGCTCGATGGTGAGGTGCGGTTCCCGTGTCGAATAGAAACTGCCTTCAACCATGGCGGCTGCCTTTTTCATAAGCGGACGGGGGTCATCGCCTTTCAGAACGGGCTGTTCCTGATAAATGTTGGGTAACCCCGCGTGGATTTGCTGCGCTCCGGGAGCGGCGGCATCCATGAAGCTCATAATTTCGGGCAGGGGCGCGAGCTTTACAGTGACTTTCGCAGCGGCGGAGCGGGCTTCTTCCCGCGAACGGGCGGCGACCACGGCCACCACGTCGCCGTAGCGGAATACCTTGTCTTCGCAAATAATAGGACGCTCAAGCCCTTCGGGGTTGTAGCTGCGAACCCCGCCCTGCACGGCCAGCAAGCGGTTGGTTCCGGGAATGTCCCGGGCCGTGATGACACTGACCACACCCGGCATACGCACGGCTTCCGTGATATCCACAGATTCGATGGCGGCGTGGTGGGCGCGTCCGAGAACCGGGGCAAGGTGCAGCATCGAGCCGCTCATTTTCAGCGAAATATCGGCCCCATAATCACGTTGTCCCAGAACGCTCCCCAACCCATCGGGCTTGGGGACATGCGTGCCGTAGATATGGCCGTCATCGGGCGTTGTAAACGTGATGTCGGCCATGGTCTTTTCACCGCGCAGTACTTCGGCGGCGGCCATAACGGCATCGACTATGGGCTTGTACCCGGTGCAGCGGCAGATATTGTTGTTTTTCGTGAACCAGTCCCGCACTTCCTGCCGTGTGGGGGAAGGGTTTGCATCCAGCAGACCTTTTGCCGACATGATGAAACCCGGCGAACAAAAACCGCACTGCACAGCGGCATACGTCAGAAACGCCTGTTGCAGCGGATGCGGGTTCTCCGCAGTGCCGAGTCCTTCAATGGTTTCGACTGCCGCGCCGTCGGGGACGCGCTTCATTTTCCGATTGCAGGCCCGGGTGACCCTGCCTTCAAGAATAACCGTGCACGCGCCGCACTGCCCCGTTCCGCAGCCAACTTTCGTGCCGGTCAGGCCCATGCGCCGCAATGCGTCGGCCAGAGAATCCTTTTCCGGGTCACAGAGCACGTAGCGGGTGATTCCATTGACGT
>JAJDHY010000059.1 GCA_030266385.1 Desulfovibrio sp. OttesenSCG-928-I05 | reverse complement strand
TGTGGTCAGTGCCGGCACTCCTGTTCCGGTTATGCTGACCGACATCAGCATGCACGGCATGCAGTTGACGCTTCCGCCGGGGGCGGGCGTTCTGCAATGTTCCGTCAACGCTCCGGTGGTCATGTCGGATTTTCCGGAAACACTGGCCACGTTTCTTGACGGCATCACAGGCACCATTGCCTGGCTGACGGAGCAACAGTGCGGCGTCAAGCTGGATGATCCGCTTCCCCATCCCGCCGAAGTTATCGCAGGGTTTGCAGCGATGTAATCCCGCGTGCCGGAAATTGCACAAGGCGGCCCCGCGCATGTGCGGGGCCGCCTTTTTGTATGCGCTTCCGGGCGCAGCCCGGAAGCGCATACCGTGCCGCGAGCTTAGGGCAGCCTTCTGCCGGACGCCAGCAAGAGACACGAGCGAAATGCCGCCTCTTCCAGAAGCGCCGCTCCATTTCGCATGCAGTCGTCAAGGCTCATGGGGCCGGGCGTGATGGAGGCGAGAGCGTCAATTCCTTCGCGCAGCACGGCCTCGGCTCCTTCGCCCAGCCCGCCGGAAAGGCAAACCACGGTACGCACCCCGCCCGCCTTGGCCGCTTTGGCTACGCCCACAGGCGCTTTCCCGTAGGCTGTCTGAAAATCCGTTTTGCCTTCACCCGTAAAAACAAGATCCGCCCCCCTGGCCCGTTCGGCAAAGCGGCTGACTTCCAGCACCAGTTCCACGCCGGGACGGAGCGTTGCCCCGGTGAAAAACAGTAGCCCGGCCCCCAAACCGCCCGCGGCTCCGGCCCCGGGAATGTGCGGGACATCATGCTTGCCGGTCGAGCGGACGGCGATTTCCGCGAAACGGGCCAGATGCGCATCCAGTTCCTCAACCATGGCGGCGTCCGCGCCCTTTTGCGGGCCGTAGACGGCTGATGCGCCACGCGGGCCGAGCAGGGGATTATCCACATCGCAGGCGACCTGTATGCTGACTTCTTGCAATCGGGGGACAAGGCCGGAAAGGTCAATGTGTTCCAGTTCACGCAACCCCGCCCCGCCGGGAGGAATTGCTCGTCCTTTCGCGTCAAGAAAGCGCGCGCCAAGGGCCTGGGCGAATCCCGCGCCGCCGTCGTTGGTGGCGCTGCCGCCTATGCCGAGGATGATGCGCGACGCTCCCGCTTCCAGCGCCTCACGCACCAGCTCACCGGTACCGGCGGTGGAGGCGCGCCGAGGGTCCAGTTCTTCGGGGGCGAGCAGGGGCAGCCCCGATGCGGCGGCCATTTCGATAACCGCTGTGTTGCCGTTGTCAACAAGCCCCCAGCAGGCGTCCACGTCTCTCCCCAGCGGATCATGAACCCGGCTGTGACGCAAGACGCCCTTGCCCCCGGCGACAAGCGCTTCGACTGTGCCTTCGCCGCCGTCGGCAATGGGGATGCGCTCTATACACGCTTCCGGGAACACGCGGGCAATGCCGCGCGCCATGGCCTCGGCGGCGTCGGGGGCGCTGAGGCTGCCTTTGAAAGAATCCGGGGCGACAACAATACGCATGACAGACCTCGCAGCGCGTTGAACGTGTCGTGCCCGGCCTGGCGGCCGGAGCATCATTGTTGCTGCCACGGAGAAGGAAGCTTTGTCAAACCCGGACTTTACCTCTCCGGCTCAAGCGAGTATAAACACAGCCTGATGCCGGGCACGGCGCGCTGGTTCCGGGAGGACCACGCCGCCAACCGGGAAGCCGCGCGTATTTTTTCCTTCGGAGTAGTCATGGCCATCTCGCAGCAGCACAGTTCGCCTTCCTGGGGATCTTTTATTCTGGCACTGCTCGGGGCCGCGTACTGCGCGGTTCTGGCCAGCCCTTTGCAAGAATCGTTGCCCTGCCCGAGCAGCGGCTGTTATTTGTTCCGTGACGTAGCGGTGGCCGGAATTTCTTTCTGGTGGATCGGGACTGCCGCGTTTATCGCGCTTGCGCTGCTGTGCCTCAGCCGCTACCACGCGCCCGCGCTGATTTTTGCCGGGTTGTGTCTGGCGGCCGACTGCGTTTTGCTCGTCGTCATGTTTTTCACCGCTCCGTGCCTGACCTGTCTGGGCGCGGCATTCTTTTTTGCTGTTATATACCTCTGTCTGCGCCGCCCGGCGGCTGCCCGTTATCAGGTCGCGGCGTCACCCCGGCCCTCCATTCTGTTCCTCCTCTGGGGAGCGCTTTTTATCGCCAACTTGGGAGCCGCTGCCACCGAACAACTGGGTGACTGGGTGCTCACCGGCCCCGCCGACGCTGACAGACGGGTTTATTTCTCCCCCTCCTGCCCGGCTTGCAGGGAAGCTATAACCGTGTTTGCGGGGCAGGCCGCCTTTATTCCGGTGGCGGAAAACGACGACGATTATCAGGCCATCATCAATATGCAGGCCGCCGTGCAGGATGGGAAAAGTATAACTGAAGCGCTGGCCGCCGCCTATGCCGATCCCGTGGCCGTGACACCCGACGCGTACCTTCTGCTGCGTCTGCGCCTTTTGCGCAACAAGGGGACTGTGCTCGGACTCGGTTTCAACAAGCTCCCCCTTCTGATGATTAACGGTATGCCGCAAGGGTATGGCACAGCCGGAGCCGCTTCGATTTCAGGCTCGTCCGCATCTGGTGCTTCCGATTCGCGTCCGGGTGTCGGTTCCGGCGCAAGCGATGTTTCTCATGGACTGCCGCCGGAATTGAATCTGTTTAACCTCGGGCAATGCGGCGACGATATTGCCCCCTGTGACCCGACGCCTCCCGGAATCTGACAGTTTGTGAGCGACAGAAATCCATCGCCATCCCCTGAGGTCTGGCCTCCATCGTATACGGTGCGGCGGAGCGCCAAAGCCCGTCACGCCCGCTTGCGGGTCCAGCCCGGTACCGGGTTGGAAATCGTCATTCCGCAGGGAATGAAATCCCTGAATGTCGAAGCGGTTCTTGAAAACCACAAGGAATGGGTACTGCGTGCGCTGGCACGCGTGTTCGGCCCGGTTGCTCCAGCTTCCCCCGCTTTGCCCGGCAGCCCGGATGGTACGGCCTCTCTGGTCGGAACCGGGAATGCCGCCGACCTTTCTTCCATCACAATGCTTTCCCTGCACGGCGGTCTGCTTCGTGTGCCCCTGACTTTTGAAGGGACCCGGTCCGCATCCGTTGAACGTATCCCCCTGCCGGATTTCACTAAGGAATCTCCCTGTTACCCGGCCCGGCTTCTGGCGACGGTCAGTCAGCCCTATACGCTGCCCGTGTTCACCTTGCCCGGCGGCAATCAGGAGCGGCGTTCCGCCTTTGCCCGCAACCTTGTCCGCAGCTACGCCCGGCGTTTCCTCGGGGCCTGGCTTTCGCAGTGCAGCCGCGAAAGCGGGCTTATACCCAGCTCCTACACAGTGCGGCTCCAGAAAAGCCGGTGGGGAAGCTGCACCTGCCGGGGCGGGCTGAACCTCAATCTCAGCCTTGTTTTTTTGCCCTTTGCGCAATGCCGCCATATTTTACTGCATGAGCTTTGCCACTTGCGGCACATGGATCATAGCGACGCCTTCTGGAAACTCCTCTTTCAGCTTGAGCCCGACGCCCTGGAACAGGACGCGAAGCTCCGCCATGCCTGGCGTTATGTTCCGGCCTGGATTTGGGAAAAGTGACGGGGTTCTGGACTGCGTGAGGAGACGTGTCGGTATGGGGCGGCATATGAATACAACAGACACAGAGAGGCATAGGCGGGTTTTATCCCGACTATGCCTCTCTTATGTAGGAACGGCTCCCAAAAGAGTGTGAGTCACTTCCTTGCCGAAATTCAGGTTGTTACCCGGACTCCGGCAAGGATTTTTCTCTCGTTATTTGAACGCATCCCGCGCGCGTTTCAGACCCGGCGCGGCGCGGCGGATGACTTCTTCGTTCACGCAGAAAGCGAGGCGGAAATGCCCCGGCCCGAAGAACCCGGAACCGGGCACCGCGAGAATACGTTCTTCCAGCAGGCGGTTCACAAAGGCCACATCATCGCCGCCGGGCGCTTTGGGGAAGAAGTAGAACGCGCCGCGCGGCATGAAAAATTCATAGCCCGCGTCGCGGAGCACTTCGGCCATGGCCGTGCGGCGAGCTGCGTAAATGTTGAAATCGACCTGGGAACCGAGCGCTCCGGCCATGATATACTGGCCGAGCACCGGAGGGTTGACGAAGCCCAGCACGCGGTTGGAAAGGACAAGCCCCGCCATGAGCTCTTCTTTGCCTTCCAGATCAGGGTTCAGCGCCAGATAACCGATGCGTTCGCCGGGCAGGGAAAGGTTCTTGGAGAACGAATTGATGATGACGGTATAGGGGTAGAGGGGCAGAAGCGCCGGAACCGTCGCGCCGTCAAAGGCAAGAAAGCGGTACGGCTCGTCAGCGGCGAGGTATATGGGGCGGCCGTTTTCCGCGCTTTTGCGGGCGAGCAGCGCGGCCAGTTCACGGACGTGCGCCTCGGAATAAATCTGCCCCGTGGGGTTGTTGGGGGAGTTGATGATGAGGATGCGGGTTTTCTTGCCGATCCCTTTTTCCAGCGCGTCAAAATCCAGCTCAAAGGTTTCGGGCTTTGAGGGAATGACCGTAAGGGTGCCGCCGTGGTTTCTGGCGTAGCCGCCATATTCCACAAAAAAGGGTGCGATGGCGGCCACTTCGTCGCCGGGCTCCAGCACTGTGTGCATCAGCACGTTCAGGGCACCGGCCGCGCCGCAGGTCAGGAGGATATCATCCCCGGCAAGGGAGACGCCTTGTTCCCGGCTGAGGTGTTCCGCCACTTTTGCCCTGGCCCACGGGAACCCGGCGTTGGGCATGTACCCGAAGGTAAAAGGCTCCTCCGCCTTGCCCACAACGGCCATGAGGGCTGTTTTGACGGTGCCCGGCGCGGGCAGATCGGGGTTGCCTATGCTGAAATCGCAGACGGCATCTTCGCCGTACTGCTGCTTGAGCACGCCGCCCGCTTCGAACATACGGCGGATCCATGAGCCGCTGTTGATCTGGGCGGCGATATCGCTGTTGACAAGCGCGTGTCTGGTCATGACGCTTCTCCTTCCTCAAGGTGCGAGGATGTGCGGATACGCCGACGCTGCGGCGTGGGGGCCTCAGTTTTTTGCGGCTGTCCGCCGGAAACGGGATTGGGCAGCGCGTTATACAGATTCCAGAATCCGGGCACGATATCCGTGGCCAGACCAGGGTTGGAAATACGCAAACGGGCGCGGCAATAGGCCGTCAGCGCGAAGGCGAATGTCCACCACGTGTTCGGACTTGTCCATACGGGCGGCGTTTCTTCGTCTTCCGGCAGAGGGGAAAGCGTGCCGTCCTCTTCCAGAGAAAGTCCCAGCGCCGCGTAAAAGCTTTCCGCTATGGCGCGGGTTTCATCGGTTTCCGTGGCGGGCGCGATGAACCCGGTCTTTTCCGGGGATCTGACAGCCGCGAGTGCCGCCAGGGCATGACGCAGCGGCGTCAGCGCGGGAGAAAGGGGGCCTTCCAGCAGCACATGCGGCGTCGCGGAGGCAGGAGCCGCTGTCACGCTGACGGCACCATCCGTGGTGGATGCTTCCAGTCCCGCGCTGCGCAAGAGGTCAAGCACATGTCCGGCGGGGAAGAGCGCAGGCCACGTGCCGTCGAGACGGCAGACGCCCCCGGCAAAGGCCGGAAGCGCGAGCAGATATGCGCTGATTTCGGCGTCCAGAACCGGTCTGTATTCGGGCACCGCCGTTTCATCATCACTCCCGTACGCGGGCGGAGTCAGCGAGAAAATGGCACCGTCGCTGCTCGTCCTCACGCCGAAGTCGCGGAAAAGCGGGGCGACGCGTCCAAGGACTGCGTCAAGCACAGAGCCGGGGATGCGGGACGTATTGAGGCGAACCGTGCCGCCCCAGGCGGGAGCCGCACAGAGCAGGGCGAGGATGGCTTCTTCATCCAGATCGTCGGGAATTTCGAGCGTGGCGGGTATGACCCCGGACGATTCAAGGGAGGCGGGCAAGCCTTTGCCTCCGGGCATGGTGTGGGCAAGGCGCGCGCCAAGATGCGGGAGAAAACGGCGTAGCGGGGAGAAATCTGCCATTTTCAGCGGTCCGCCTCCGGTGAAGCGGGTCTTGCCGACGCCGCCCGCTGCCAGAAAGAGGAGAAGGTAAAACGAAAGGCGGTCTTCTCCGGCATAGAGCACCTTATCGCCAAAGAAGAGCGGGGTGTCATCGTTATGGAACCCCGATTGCGGGGCGTCTGCACGGAGATCTGCATCCGGGCCGGACCACGCATTGTGGTGCAGCCGGGTTTCGTCCGGCCAGGTGCCGGTCCAGGCAAAGGATGCGCCCGCCAGGTTCAGCGCTTTGACAAATTCCAGCAGCGCGTTGTTCAGCACAACGCCGCGAAAGCTGGCGCCTTTGCCCAGTCCCGCCGCGAGGGCTGCGGCAAGGCGGGTGGAACGCATATCTCCCGGTCCGGGCAGGGCTATTGTTACGGGTTTGCGGGGCGGGGCAAGGGTGAACCCGCTCAGAGTTTCCGATTCTTCGCGTGTGCTGACTTTCAGATCTTGCAGCAGCGCGAAGAGCTGGCGTGTGAACTTGCTGTCCCGGCTGAAACGCACCGCGTTCTTTTCCCAGGATGCGCGTACTTCCTTTTCCGCCTTGATGGCGGCTGGAGAGGACGCGTGATCGCGCCCGCCGCGCAGGCGGCTTACCAGCTTGGCCCGGCGGACCAGGAGTTTCATGATGTCCTGATCCAGTTCCATGAGCATCTGGACCGGCCCGGTACCATCCCCGTCCCGTCCCTCTCTGGGGCCACGGCGGGAGGGTCTGCCTTCCCTGTCCTCTCTGAACGCCGGGCGACGGTGTGCGGCGTCGGTCCGCCGTGCGCCGTCCCTGTCCGGTCTGTCATGCCGGGCGGGCCTGTCTTCCCGGTCAGTGTGACGCGTGGTGTCGTTACGGTCCGTATCGCGTTCGGGACGCGGGGTCGTATTGCCGTTTTTGGTATCGTGTTCGTTTGTCATATTTCTGCGCTTTTGGGGTTACGGGCGCTGCATCGCGCCCGGGAAGGGACACTAGCGTGATTTCGCTTGCCCCGCAAGCGGAAGAGGGAGGGCTGCGCGGAGTTTTTCCGGCGCAAAGAGCCCGGACGGGCGGTAAAAGGCGCAGACTGTATTGACGCAACCTGTTCTATATGAGACACGATATGTATCTATCGTATTTTTTATACTGGAGCATGTACCCTGTGAAAACATTTACATGCTCTGACGGCAAGTATTGTCGCCCGTCCCGGCAACGCAGGCGAAACCACGTTTCGTTGTTACGTGCAGAAGGGCGTCGTAACAGCTATTTACTCTAAGACCGTTGCTGGAGTGCGCAATGGATTTGGATATGCATTATTACGCCACGTATCTGCTTTCGCGCAGTGTGGGACTATCAAAGGATATAGCCCTCCGGGTGGCTTCTGCGTCACAGTACACGGATGATTTTGTTGATCCCTGCTGGTTGCGGGGGGATGACGGCGATATCTGCGTTTTTCCTTCCGCCATGCGGCAGGATACCGAGGATCCGCGTATTTTTGACAATATTTTTACGGAAATTCCTTTCCATTTTCTGCCGGGCGGCGAAGGCGACAGCGTGGAGGAAAAACTTGTCGCCCGGCGCGGGGGCCGGGGGATCCAGCGTATGCTGGAAGAGGTGTTCGCCTGCCGCAACACCACCTATCTGCCGGAATTGATGGGTATTGCCGCGCATGCTTTGATGGATTCCTACGCGCATTGGGGCTTTTCCGGCATGCGGGGCCCCTGGAACGCCATAGCCAAGGAAAGTATCCGGACGGATGGCGTGTGCGCGGGGGCCGGAAAAGAAGAATGCGGCAAAGTGCGCAGCGGTATTGCTTCCCTGTTTTTTCCTGCCGCGCCGAAAGACGCGTCCGGCCCGACCGGAAACGGCCATGACGATGCGGGAATGCTGCCGGATTTGCCGTACGTGCGCTGGCGTTGCGTCATGCGCGGGGACGATATGGTGCGGGATAATACGGATCTGTACCTTCAGGCCTGCCACGCCCTGCATGAAGCACTGTGCCGCTTTAAAGTGCTCTGGCGTTCGAGCGGTAACATGACGGCTTTTGTCAATCTTCGCGAACCGCTCTGCGAACTTCTTTCCGTACGGGAGTTCTCCGGAACCTGCCGGGCGCAATTCTGGAGCCAGCTGTATGAAGAGCTTTTCCCCGGTGAGACAATTCCGGAATACGCGGAGCAAAAAGCCGCGCTTGATGGACGGGAGGCGGCTTTCGGGAACTTTTCACGGGGGGTGACGTATTTTCGCACTATGGTACTTGGTTCGGTGCTGCCTTCCCTCGGCATAGTATTGCTGCCCAGCCGTTCTGTGATGCCGTAGAATATTGCCAGCCGCCGCGCGGATAGGTTTTTCCGTACCGGTTTTATCAATAATGCAAGCGCCCCGCATCCATCATCCGGATGCGGGGCGCTGTGGCGTTCGGGGAGCCGTGCCGGCTATTCCTGCGGGGTCGTGCCGGGAGGCAGCAGGGCGCGCAGGGCCTCAATGGCTTCCTGGGCTTCCGGGAATTTGTACATGGCGGTCAGCCGTTCAAGTTCCCGGAGCTGCTCCAGACAGGATGCGGGCCAGGAAAGCGCGCGGGCTTCGGAAAGAAGCTGCTTGCATACCAGCGGCTTACGCGCCCTTACCTGTTCGGACAGTTCATTCAGCACGGCGTGGAGCGGCTGCGCGGCGTCGGCATCCATCGGGGGGGCTGCATAGTCGCCGTTCGCTTCCGCAAACTGTTCAAGACCGCGTATGAGTTCTTTCAGGATGCTGAGCAGCCGGTCCGCATGCATGGCGATATCGGCCGAACCGTTTTTCGCCTCAATCGCGTCTTCCAGTGCCGCCGCTTCTTCCGGCCCTTTGATTGCGCCCAGGTTGCCGAGCAATCCTTTCAGCGTATGCGCGGCACGTTGGGCTTCCGGCAGTTCGCCGACGGAAAGGGCCTTGCCGATGCTGGTCGCGTGGCGGGGGATTTCATCCAGAGCTTTCAGTAAAATCCGTTTGTACAACCCGGCATTGCCGGCCACCCGGATAAGCCCTGTTTCCGTATCAAAACCGGGGATGATCAGCGACGCGGTCCGGACGGGAGGAAGGGCCAGCTCATTGGGCATTCCCGCATCATCCCGCTTCGGGCTTGCGTACCATTCCGCGATGGTTGAAAACAGTTCCTTGGGGTCGATAGGTTTGGTGATGTGGGCGTTCATGCCTGCCGTCAGACTCTTTTCCCGGTCGCCGACCATGGCGTGAGCCGTCATGGCAATAACGGGAAGGTTCGCGAAGCGCGCTTGCTGGCGGATATGCCGGGTGGCGGTCAGCCCGTCCATTTCCGGCATCTGGATATCCATGAGCACGATGTCGAAAGGCTGGGCATCCAGCATTTCCAGAGCGCGGAGGCCGTTTTCCGCAATCGTTACCCGGAAGCCGCGCTGGGTGAGCAGTTCATTGGCGACTATCTGGTTCAGTTCATTGTCTTCCACCAGCAGAATCCGCGCGCCGATGCAGCCCTTGACGATATCATACATATCATCCTGTCCGCCCGGTCCTTTGCCCAGGGCCGCGACGCCGCCGAACACTTCGACAATGGCGTTGTACAGCCCCGACTGGGTCACGGGTTTGACGAGCACGGTGGTTTTGTCCTGCGGTACGCCCGTTTTTCGCATCTGGGCGGTAAGTTCCTGGCGGTCAAAGGCTGTTGTCATGATGACGAGGGGCGGGGTCATGGTGTCCAGGCGTTCCATAATGTGGCGCATGGTTTCCACCCCGTCCATTTCCGGCATTTTCCAGTCGACAAGGACGAGGTCGAAAATGCGGGACGAGCGGGCCG
>JAJDHY010000057.1 GCA_030266385.1 Desulfovibrio sp. OttesenSCG-928-I05 | reverse complement strand
CATTTAGCGGGGAAATGCCGCAGGCCACCATGCAGACCGTCGGTTTTGCCGAACTGCCCCTGCTCCTGCGTCTGGCCGTCATGGAAGGCGTCATGCAGGGCGAAGCCATGATGCGCGCCGTGTGCGAACTGCGGGACAAATTCCCGGCGCTGTTCACCGGAACAGACGCCCGCCTGTCGCCGGAAGCCCTTGCCGCCGTCCGCGTGGCCGTTCCCGCCGCTATCCGGGTGTGGGAAGAAAGCATGATCGCCCTGCTCCCGGCCCGCACGCGGCATAGCGAACTGCCCCGCGCCCAGAACATCGTGCGACGCCTGTTGCAGTTCGCCCGGCCCAAGCTGTTTCTGGCCTTTATTGAAACCATTGCCATGACCCCCGTCGCCGACGTGTTCACCCTGCAAAAGGGCATCGCCGGGGAACTCGCCCGTTTCGCCAAGTCTTCCCGCATGCCGTCCGGCATGGCCGCCATAGCGTACGGAAAAACCCTGACCCGCTTTCAGGAACTGCTTTTTGAAGCGGTCTGCCGCCACATCAATTACTACAAGGGCGTCACGGTCAGGCGGCTGGTGGAAGAAGAAGCGAAAATGTTTTTGCAGACAAATCCCCGCTTCGCTCTGGCCGGTGTTTTGCGCTTGCAGTACAACGACGTGCTGGCGGCTATCCCCTCCGAACGGGAGCTGCGCATTCGCGGCGGCGTGAACGGTTTTGATACCGACGGCATCCACGCCGACTGTATCCGTGATTGCGTGGCCCGCCGTTATTCGCTGACCATTGAAGGAAGCGGCACCCTGCGGAACGCGTCGGACCGCGAACACGCCGTCGCGGGCGGAAAGCGGGATCAGGAATTTTTTGAAAAACAGATCGAAAAATACGCCCACGCCATGTATGAACGGCGGCAGCGCATTGATCAGGGGCTGGCCGAACCGGAAGACCTGATGGAAGACGAGCCGCCCGGCTGGGAAATTCCCGATGCGCGCACATCCCCTTCCATGACGCCCGAAGATATGAAGGAAGCGCGGGAAGCCCTGATAACGGGCATTCCCGACATCTCCACGCGCATGGCCCTGACATCGCTGGCCAACAGGGGCGCACTGAAGGCGCTGGAAGCCGTCTGCACGGCGGATTGCGGCCCCGGCCTCATGCTGGAAAGCCCGCATTCGCATATGAAGATAGTTTTCTCCCCCGGAACGAACGAAATGCGTGTCAGCGCCATGCTATTTCACGACGCCATCGTGCCTGCCATACCCGCTACGCAAGGAAGTCAGGAAGAAGAGCCCGCGCCGCTGGGCGATATCAGCTTCACCCAGGCCGAATACCGCGTCACCCTGCGCCGCAAGCGGAACAAGGATAAAAGCTACGCTGCCGGATGGCTGGCGGCTGCGGTGCAGGTGGATTCGTTCTTCACCTACCTCATCCCCCCGCGCGGCACGACAAAGTAAGCGCCGGCAGCCCGTATCACGCGGGCTGCTTCTTTTTCCGGCGCGGCATGGATAGCGTGCAGATACCCAGATTGATGGCGGAGGAAACAAGCGCGGCCAGCGCATACGCGGTGAAGAGGTTGAACCGGGTAACGCCCAGCGTGACAATGAGAAAGAAAGCGATGTACCCGAAGGTCCCGACGATCACGCCGCGCTCGAACTGTTTGACCGCGTTGGGGCCGTAAATTTCGTGCGTAAAAATTGACATGACGCAGACAATGGCCGGCATGGCGGAGAAAATCCCGCTGAGTTGCGGCCCGAGCAATCTGGAAACCGCTGTAATAACCACGACAATAAGAGTTGATATGATCACCCGGAACGGCAGATCCCAGGGCGGGGGCGCATGGTGCGCGCGTTCGCCGCGTGCCGGTTTGATGAGCAGAAGGCCGATGACGACAACGCCCGTCACCGAAACGACGGACACAGCCAGCGGCGGCAGGGGCGTCAGGGAAAAGAACGTGACCCCGGCAAAATAGACGCCGAGCGCAATGGCGACCGTAACAGGCCAGCGGTAGCGGGGAGCGAGCAGCGCGTAAGCGATGCAGAAAAACAGCCCCGCCGTCGAACCGAACAGGGAACTGTGCGCCGCAAGGGACGCGAAATCATTCCCCCGTTCCAACGCGAGAAAAACGGATGTCGGCCCCGAAGTCAGCGGCAGCCCCACAATCACGCCCCCGATAATGGGACCCCAGCGTCTGGCGGCAAGCGTCGCGCCGAGGATAAGCAACGGTGTCAGGAAAATTTTCAGGACAAAAAACGACATGGTTCCCCCACAGGCGAGACGTTCTTGCCGGACCGTTTCAAGCAACGGTTCCGCTTTCAGCTATGCTCCCAATCCAGGCCGAATTCAAACACTATTTCGGTTTGTTATGCCGGATTTTTTCATACGCATGACACGACGTGGGTGCCTGCCCGCTTTACGGGGATATGCAGGGGAAATTCCGGCATTTCATGCGGAAACGCCTGTAAGGATTGCCATTACGAAAACGGGAGCGTATGCTCGCTTACCAGATAAACAACAGCCGCGTTGTGCATGACCGAAGGCGCGGCAAACACGCAGACCGGTTATGACGCGCAGCAGCTTTTCCGCCGGATTCAAACGGCGACACGGCCTTTACTGGATCATCCTTCTCGGGTTGACCCTGTTCTTCATAGCTATTCTCGAACTCCTCCACCTTCCGGCCTCGCCCATGCTGGGCGGCATTATCGCGGGCTGCTTTCTTTCCATGCGCGATGCGGGCCTGCAGGTGCCCACGCCCTTCTTTCTGCTCGGGCAAAGTCTGATCGGCCTCATGATTTCCCAGTCCTTTTCCCTGCCTGTACTCCACGGTATGCTGGACAACTGGTTTCTCGCGCTGATGATTGTGCTTTCCGCCCTTCTGTTCGCGCTCGCGGCGGGCATGTTCATCACCGTGCGCCAGTATCTTCCCGGCACCACGGGCATATGGGGCACATCCCCCGGCGCGGCCACGGCCATGACGCTTATGAGCGAAGCCTACGGGGCGGATATGCGGCTTGTGGCGGTCATGCAGTATCTGCGCGTAATGGTGGTTTCCATCCTCGCCGCCGTGGTCGCGGGGTTCCTTGGCGCGGAAGGCGCTCCGGTGGCCAGATCCTTCTGGGATTATCTGTTCCCGCCCGTTGACTGGGAAGGAACGGGCTACGCCCTGCTGGTTACCCTGGGCTGCGCCTGGCTGGGGCATGTTTCCCGCTTTCAGGCCGGGCCGTTCATTATTCCCATGTTCGTGGGCACCATACTGCTCAATACCGGCATCATTCCCATCGCGCTCCCCGGCTGGCTGCTGACCATAGGCTTCGCCCTCATCGGCTGGAGCATCGGTCTGCGCTTCAACCGGGCGGTCTTTCTGTACGCGTGGCGGGCGCTGCCCAAAATTCTCGGGGCCATTTTTTTCATGGTCGCCACGTCCGGCCTTGTGTCGCTCTTGCTGGTGCTCTTCGCCGGTATAGATCCGCTCACCGCGTACCTGGCCACCAGCCCCGGCGGTGTTGACGCCGTCGCCATCATCGCCGTTTCCAGCGGCGCGGACATGGTGTTTATTATGGCGATCCAGACCGCACGGCTCTTTCTGGTCATCATATCCGGCCCGCCCCTAGCACGGGTCGCCACCGGCTTCATCCGGAAACGCATGCACACGAAAAACGAAACGCAGGATTCGCCCGGAGAGAAAAGTGACGAAAAAAATGGCGAAACGTCCGAAGACAAACCCGACGAATAGCGCGGCATATGGTGTTTTTTCCCGCTCCGCATAAGCGCACAACCCTTTAACACCTTTCGGCAGACCAGGAGGATTTCATGGGGTACATGCAGTGGATCGAGCAGCATGAAGACGACATCATAAAAACGTACAAGCATCTGCATACCATTCCGGAGCTGGGGCACGAGGAATTCAAGACCTCCGCCTTTATCGCGCAGGAACTCAGGGCCGCAGGGCTTGAGGTTGAAGAAAAGGCCGAAGGCACCACCGGCATCATCGCCACCATGCGCGGAACGGAACCCGGCCCCGTGGTCGGGATCAGGGCCGACATGGATGCGCTGCCCATTGAGGAAGAAACCGGTCTGCCCTTCGCGTCGACCCATCCGGGCCGCATGCACGCCTGCGGGCACGATGCGCACTGCACCATCGTGCTGTGGACGGCGAAAACTCTGGCTGCCAACGGCGGTATCAAACGCGGCACGCTGAAGTTCGTGTTCCAGCCCGCGGAAGAACTCCTTTCCGGCGCGCGCCGTTTTCTGGAAAGCGGCAAACTCGACGATATTGAAGATTTTTACTCGCTCCACCTGCGCCCCCGCTCCGAAGCGAAATTCGGTGAAGCCGCCGCCGGTATTTCCCACAGCGCGGCCTGTCCGCTCAAGGTGACTCTGGGCGGCAAATCCTCCCACGGCGCACGGCCCCATCAGGGCATCAACGTGGCGGAAGTGGCCGGACTTATCTCCCACGCCGTGGGTATCGTCCACTGTGACCCGCGCGTGACGCATTCCGCCAAATGCACGGGCATTCATGTTGATACCGGCGCCACCAACATCATCCCGGACAAGGGCACCATGTACTTTGACCTGCGCTCGCAGACGAACGAAGTCATGGACGACCAGCTTGAAAAAGTCACCCGTGCCATCACCAAATGCGCGGAAGCCATGGGCGCCACGGCGGAAATCGACGTCCGGGGCCGCTGCCCGGCGGCGAAGCTTGACCCGGATCTGTTGCAGGAAGCCACCGACGCCATCACCAGCGTGCTCGGCAGCGCGCTCGGCGTTGTGGAAGTGCCCGCCAGTGAAGACTTCCACGTGTTCGCGGTGGAAGGCGGCAAACGCACCACATTGATCGGCATCGGCACGGATTGCGAAACGCACCATAACCCCAAGGTGGTATACAACCTCGGGGCGACGCCCATCGGTGTGAAAATCATGACGACGCTGCTCAAGAACAAGCTCGGATAAACAAAAAGAACTGCGACACAATAACAAAACCCCGGATCACACCGGGGTTTTGTCGTTAGCGCCATCGCGGCAGCCTTTCGCGCGCACCACGCGGGAGAAGAATTAGCGGCGATCGAACACCACCTCGCCCCCGACGACTGTCATCAGCGCTTTGGTATCCTTGATATCGTCTTCCGGGCAACGCATAATATCCCGGTCCAGCAGGGTCAGATCGGCCAGTTTGCCCACCTCGATGCTGCCCCGGCGCGTTTCCGCGAATTCCGCATACGCCGCCCACAGGGTGTAGGACTTCAGCGCTTCCTCACGGGTCATGCGCTGTTCCGGCACCCAGCCGCCGGAAGGCTCGCCGTTCAGATCCTTGCGTGTCACCGAAGCGTATATGCCGTAATACGGGTTCACCAGATCCATGGGCGCGTCGGAACCGCCGGCAATGATGCCGCCCGCGTCCAGCACGTCCCGCCATATGTACGCGGTGGCCAGTGTTGCGGGATGCAGCCGGACCTGCGCCATCTTCCAGTCGGATGCCAGATGAATGGCCTGCATGGCGGGCACAATGCCGAGCGCGATGGCCCGGCGCAAGTCTGCCGGGTCAACGGTCTGGAAATGTTCGATGCGGAAGCGGTGATCCGTCAGAGGTCTGGCCCGCAGCACATCATCCAGAACGCGCACGGCCTGCCGCACCGCCGCGTCACCTATGGCGTGCAGGCAGGGCTGAAACCCGTTCTCACGGGCGCGCATCACAATGGCGAACAGCTCCTCGTCGGAAAAGCGCTCGTTGCCCCGGTGGCCGGGACGGTCGGCGTATTCCTGCATCATCCACGCGCTGCGCGAGCCAAGGGAACCATCCAGCACGATCTTGACCGCACGGGCGGAAAGGCGTCCGCCGTACTTGCCGAATTCCGGCCCCCTGCCCGCTTCCAGCCAGGCCTGATCCTGATCAGCATGGGTTGCCAGCATGTCGTACACCCGGATTTTCAAATCCCCGTCCGCGCAGGCGGCATCAAGAATATCGTGGTTGCGCACGGTCTGGCTGGCGTTGACCAGAGAGGTTATGCCAAAGGCAAACAGCTCGTCCTGCGCCAGCAGGTACAGGCGGCGGGTTTCGGCATCATCCGGGACGGGCAGCGCGTTCCACACGGCGAACATACCGGTATCCACCAGAATGCCGCTGGGTTCGCCCGAGTCCGTCCGGAGAATCTCACCGCCGTGCGGGTCCGGCGTATCCGGGCCGATCCCGGCCAGACGGAGCGCAGCGGAATTGACCCACATGGAATGGTGATCGGCCCGGCTGAGCGCCACGGGGTTCAGCGGCGCGACGCGGTCAAGCTCGTCTTTGGAAGGCCAGACGCGTACATCCCATGTTTCATGGTTCCAGCCCCGGCCGATAATCCATTCGCCGGGTTCACGCCGCGCGGCTTCCTGCGCCACGAGCTCTATGATTTCTTCCTTTGATTTCCAGTAAATGTCCATTTCGGACAGCATCTGGCCTTCATGCAAAAAATGCATGTGGCTTTCAATAAGACCGGGAATAAGCGTCTCGCCGCCCAGATCGATGGTCCGGGCGTCCGGCCCGGCGGCACGGGCCGCGTCGCCGGGGGCATCCCCCACATAGACTATGCTGTCGCCCTTTACCGCGACAGCGCTCGCGTGCGGCCGTGCCGGGTCCAGGGTATAAATATTTCCGTTGATAAAAACCGTTCCGCTCATGATGGTACCGTTACACTTCCTGATACTGACTTTTGCCTTCCGGGACAGGCAGGACCCCGAATAAAGGCTCGATGGTTGCGGCCCGGTTCCGCAGCCGCGTGGCAGGCGGAGCCGGGGAATGCAGGGCTTTCCCGCGCGTCAGGAGTCTTACCCCAGTTTGGCGGGAACGGGAAGACGGCACCATCGTTCCGCAATCGTGCCAACAGAGCTGGTCACGTACCGCCATAAGCGCCAGAGACGTCAAAACCCATATCGTGCCGGAGGCCGGCCACGGCTATGATTCGGTCCCCCAGCAAGACGAGCTGTTCAGCGTATCCATGGCCTATCTTGATAAAATGACGGCCTGAACGCGCTTCTGGCACCAAATCCGGACACAACGAAAACGGGAGAAGAGAACACCCTCTTCTCCCGTTTTCGTTGTGTCGTATCGGAATAAGCGCAGCGCGAGGCGACAGGGCCGGATGCCCTCTTACGGGGAATTCCCCCGCTGTCGCATGGCGTACAGGGTTTGCAGCAGCACGGAAAGGCAGATCATGCCCAGCCCGATAAAGAAGGAAAAATTCACTTCGCTGGCTTCGTTAAAAAAGATCATGGCCAGTACGATGCTGTACACCGGTTCCAGATTGAAGCTGAGATTGACGGTGAACGCGGAGATTTTCTCCAGCGACTGTATCTGAAGCAGGAACATACCGATGGTGCACGCTGACGCAAGCAGGAAAAGGTAGAAGAAATCCCACGCGCCCGGAACCAGTTTCAAGCCGGGGAAAAGCGCCAGGTAGGCGGGCGCGGCCAGACTCAGGAAAATAAGTCCGCCGACAAGCTGGTAAAAAAGCATGGTGGTGGAAGCGTGCCGCGCACCGACCCGTTTGATGGATATGGTGAAAAACGTCGCCAGCACGGCGGAAAGCAGGCCGAGAATAATCCCTGTCCGGTAACGCGCGTCAAAGTGAAAAATAAGCGCGATACCCGCCACAGTGATCAGACTGAACAAGACCTCACGCAGGGAAATGCGCGTGCGGCTGAAAAACGGCTCAAGAATCGCGGTAAAAAAGCCCACAGTGGCAAAGCATACCACCCCGATGGAAACGTTGGCGTACTTGATGCTGCCGTAAAAAAAGATCCAGTGCAGCGCCACCAGACTCCCGACCCCACAAATTTTCACAACCTCGCGCAACGGAATCCGGGGCAGCTTTCCTCTGGCCCACAAATAAAGGAAAAAGAGGACCAGCGTTATCAGGATGCGGTACCAGACCAGCGGCCCTTCCGCCAGTTCAATGAGCTTGCCCAAAATTCCGGTAAACCCCGCAAGGAGCACGGAAATGTGGAGTTTAATAAATGCGTTGCGCATACCATCACCCGGTGTTGGATAAAAAATATCATCGCAGTCTACGCCTCCGCCTTTAACAAGCAAGAGGAAAAAAAACGGAAAAATTACTTTTTTTTCCGGCTACCGGGTCTTAACGAAGCAGGGGCAAGACCATAAATCATTTAAGGACTTTAAAGGACTCAAAACGCCAAAACTCTAACTATCCAGAATCAAATCATGCAATTAATTTCTTAATTTTATTGGTAATATCATAAAAGTTACCTTTATTGACAGCACACATTCGGCATGATACCGCCTTAAAAAGTCCGTAGAAGTCTTAAAATCCTTTTGCCGGAGAGTACCCATGTCCATCGCTCTGCTTACACAGCTTATGTACTGTTTTTGCGTGCTGAGTGCCCTGCTGCTTTTGGGCGCGTTACTGCGAGGAGTGATCCCGACCTTCCAGCGGCTCTTTTTGCCTGCGTCCGTCATTGGCGGTTTCATCGGTCTCCTGATTGGCCCCATTATCTGGGGTGACATGGGAATTCCCTTTCCCAAGGAATGGCTCAGTACCTGGGCGGCGCTTCCGGGCATTCTCATTGTTCCCGTGGTGGCCAGCGTGCCGCTGGGGATGCGTTTTGGCGGTAACGGCACTTCCGCCGGCAAAACGTCCGCCAACATTCTCAAAATGTTCGCCATCATCTTCGGCATTTTCGCCGTTCAGGCAATTATCGGCTGGTGCGTGCGGGAATTTTTCATGACCACTTCGCCGGAGCTTAATCTTTACGCCCCCTTCGGCTTCGAGCTTTCCCAAGGCTTTTCCGGCGGGCACGGTACCGCCGGGGTTATCGGCAGCTTTTACCGCGATCTGAATCTTCCCTACTGGGAACTGGCCCAGGGCGTGACCACCACCACGGCCACCTTCGGGCTGGTGGGCGGTATGGTTTTCGGCATTATCGCCATCAACGTCGCGGCGCGGCGCGGGAAAACCGTCCTGCTCAAAAAGCCCGGCGACATCCCCCTTGATCTTGCCAAGGGGTATCAGATGGATCCGGCCCGCCAGAACAGTATGGGCAAGGAAACGACCTACAGTTCCTCTGTGGATGCCATCGCCTTCCATTTTGCCGTCGTGCTCACAGGTTGCGGGCTGGCCTATATCATCATGAACCTCGCGAAAGCGTACGGCATTCCCGGCCTCAAGCAGATTCCCATCTGGGCGTATGCCATTGTGGTCATGTTCGGCGTCAATTACCTCATCCAGAAAATCGGCCTCGGCAACCTCATCGACAATAAGGCCAAGGGGCATATTTCCGGGGCTCTGTTCCGATTTCGCCATCACCGCCGCCATTGCCAGCATGCCGATACGCGCAATCATGGATTACATCGTGCCCATTCTCGCCCTCGTGATCATCGGCTACATCCTGACCTTCACCCTGGCGACTCTGGCCTCCCGCTATTTCTTCGACAACTGTCATTTCGAGCGTTCCATCTGCATCTGGGGAACCTGCACCGGCGTCTTCCTTTCCGGTCTCATGCTGCTCAAGATCTGTGACCCGGATTACGAACTGCCGGTACTCAACGATTATTCCGTCGGCTTCTCCTTTACGTCGGTGACAGGCTTTGTCCTGCTGCCTGTGATCGTCAACTTCATGCTCTTCTCCAGTTTCACCACGGTGCTCCTTTTCCTGACGGCACTTCTGGCGATAGCAGCGGTCGTGCTGGTTGGAGCGGACAGGATTTCACGACGCGTCTAGGCAAGGCATCTGCAAAACGCCCTCGCCAGAGTGGCGGCGATACGCTTCTGCCAGAGTATCTGCTCTGACTGACGCGTACCATAACAGCAGTCCTGCCGTGCTCCAGCGTCTGTGACAAGGCCCCGGTATGCCCCCACATACCGGGGCCTTTGCATGCGACATCCACACGCCATCACGATACGGGATGTGTACTATATTCTCCTTCCTCTTGAGTCTCCCGGCCTTCTTCGCTACTGTC
>JAJDHY010000058.1 GCA_030266385.1 Desulfovibrio sp. OttesenSCG-928-I05 | reverse complement strand
AATCGGCCGGTTCTTCGTCAAAGACATCGTGTTCGGGCCGGAGACGGCGTTCTCCGGCGGAATACTGAGTATCAACAAGGAGGAAGCCCTGGCAAAAGTCAGGGAAGACGAGCACATCACCGAGTGCGAGCTGCATATTGTCAAACCCGGCGATATGGTGCGCCTTGTGCCCGTAAAGGACGCCTTTGAAATGCGTTGCCGGGTCAGCGGGGGCAAGGGCGTATACCCCGGTGTGACATCGCCTCTGGAATCCGCCGCTCACGGACGCATCCATGCGCTTGCCGACGCCACACTGCTAGTGGTGGGCAAACATTGGGGCAGCTTTCAGGACGGCCTTCTGGACATGGGCGGACCGTTTCAGCGCAACACCATCTATGGCTCGATGAAAAACCTTGTTCTCGTGGCGGACACAGACGAAGAATTTGAACGCCATGAACAGCAGAAAACCAACCATGCCCTGCGCTGGGCCGGGATGCGTCTTTCTGAATATGTCGGCAACTGCCTGAAAGAACTCGCCCCCGAAGCAATGGAATGCTGGGAACTGGATGCGGTGAACCGCCGTTCCGAAGCAGTCCAGAAGCTTCCGTCCGTGGTGTACGTCATGCAGCCGCAAACGCAGATGGAAGCCATGGGCTACAACACCCTGATTTACGGCTGGGACGGCAACCACATGCTTCCCACCTTCCTGCACCCCAATGAAGTGCTGGGCGGAGCGGTTGTTTCCGGTTCCTTCATGCCCTGCTCCTCCAAAATGAGCACCTGGGAATTCTGCAATAACCCCACCATAAAACGCCTCATGCGCGACCACGGCAAGACCCTGAACTTTCTGGGCGTCATCATGTCCAACCTCAACGTGGTCATGGAACAGAAAGTGCGTTCCGCCATCATGGTGGCGCAGATGGCCAAAGGGCTTGGGGCCGACGGAGCCATTGTAGCCGAAGAAGGCTACGGCAACCCGGACGTGGATTACATTCAGGTCATCGTGGAACTGGAAAAGGCCGGGGTCAAAACCGTGGGCGTTTCCAACGAATGCACCGGGCGTGACGGCAAGTCCCAGCCTCTGGTAGCGCTTGACCCGGCGGCCAACGCTCTGGTTTCCGCCGGAAACGTATCCGAAATGTACCAGCTGCCGCCCATGCCTGTGGTGCTGGGCGAACTGGAAGCGCTGGCCCGCGACGGACTTTCCGGCGGCTGGGAAGGCTGTGTGAACCCCGACGGTTCCGCCGTGCTGGAAAACAACGCCTTCTTCTGTTCCGACCATCCCAGCGGCTTTTCGGTAAAGCGCTGCTTTGATTATTAGAACAGGTCCCTCTGTCTGCAACGAGACGGCATGAACTGATAACGCGTAATCCAGTCCATCGGAATACCGGTGCGCCAGGAGAAAGACGAATGAAAAAAGCCATTTTGTATATCAACCAGTTTTTCGGTCAGATCGGCGGGGAAGAAAAAGCCGATTTCGAGCCGGAACTGCGTGACGGAGCGCATGCCAGCGCCGCCATTTTCAACACCCTTGCCAAGGATGTGCAGATTACGCACACCATGATCTGCGGCGATAACTTCATGGCCTCCCACCCGGAAGAGGCTCTTGAACGCTGCCTCTCCCTGCTGGAAGGCAAGGAATTCGACATGTTTATCGCGGGCCCCGCCTTTAACGCGGGCCGCTACGGCAACGCCTGCGGCCTGATCAGCAAGGCCGTGCAGGAAAAATTCAATGTTCCCGCCATCACGTCCATGAACGTGGAAAACCCCGGTGTGGAACTGTTCAGAACCGACATGTACATCTTCAAGGGAGCGAACCGCGCCACAGGCATGCGTCAGGATATGGCCGCCATGGCCGCCTTCGCGGACAAGATAGCCCGTGGGGAGCGTCTGCTGCCCGCCGCCATGGAAGGCTATTTCCCCCGCAATATCCGGCACGAGGTATTTCTTGAAGATATCGGTCTGGAACCCGTCATGGCCTGCGACCGGGCCGTGGATATGCTGCTCGCCAAACTGACGGGGGAGGAATACCTCACGGAACTTCCCATCCCCGCGCAGGATCTTATTCCCATCGCGGCGGCTGTTGAAGATATCACCAAGGTCAAGGTGGCTCTGGTTACATCCGGCGGCATCGTGCCTTCCGGCAACCCGGACCGCATCGAATCCTGCTCCGCGACCCGCTGGGGCAAGTATGACATCAGCGGACTGGACCGTCTGCCCGCGCCGGAATTCAAGACCATCCACGCCGGGTACGACCCCGAACAGGCCGACAAGAACCCCAACGTGGTCGAGCCGCTGGACGCGGTGCGCGCCCTGCAGAAGGAAGGCAAGCTCGGTGATGTGGATGACTATTTCTACACCACCGTCGGCACCGGCACGACCCAGGGCGAAGCCGCCCGCATGGGCCGCGAGATAGCCGCGGAACTGCACAGCCGAAACGTACAGGCGGTTATCCTCACAGCCACCTGAGGAACCTGTACTCGTTGCGGTGCAACGATGGCAAAAGAAATCGAGCGGAGCGGCATTCCTGTCACAGTCATGTGCAACCTCACCAACATCGCCAAAACCGTGGGCAGCAACCGTATTGTCCCCACGTTTTCCGTCCCGTACCCTCTCGGCAACCCCCAGGCATCGCCGGAGGAAGAATGGGCCATGCGCAAGCACAGGGTTGAAGTGGCCGTACAGGCCCTGCAAACCCCGGTTAGTGAACAGACAGTGTTTGAAGTCAAGAAGTAGCGGCACCCATCGCCTTGGGGCAATGGGCATATGTCTGGCGCGCGCCGGGATTTTCCGGCGCGCGGCGACCCGGCCTGTGTATGCAAGTCGCGCACAGGCCCTCCGGGGTCTGCGGCCGTATCGCGTGTCCGCCCTGCGGTGAAACCCAAAGAGGTTTCCATGACCAAACGTTTACAGGATAATTTTGTCTATTATGTATCCATGACCATCATGGTGGCGCTGGTGCTGATCGGGCTTTTCGCACCGGACGCTTTTGCCGCCGCCACCAACACGATTTTCAAGTTTCTCTCCAAATATTTCGGCTGGTGGTACATGCTGGCCATGAACTGCTTTGTCGTCTTTCCCATAGTGCTGGCCGCGAGCCGTTTCGGTAAACTGACTCTGGGAGAGGCCGATTCCACACCCGAATTTTCCAATATCGCATGGTTCGGCATGCTGTTCGGTGCGGGCATGGGCGTGGGGCTGGTGTTCTACGGCGTGGGTGAACCGCTGTACCATTTCGCAACGCCTCCCTTCGGTGCCGAACAGGGCTCCGCGCAGGCAGCCGAAGACGCCCTGCGCGCCTCCTTCTTCCATTGGGGTCTGCACCCCTGGGCGGGCTATTCCGTCATCGCCCTCTGCCTTGCGTACTTCCAGTTCCGCAAAGGTGCGCCGGGCCTGATGAGCAGCCTGTTCGTGCCCATTCTCGGCATGGAAGGGTATAAAACGCCCATAGGCAGAACCGTGGATATCCTGACCATATTTGCCACGGTGGCCGGTATTGCCACGTCGCTGGGCCTTGCCGTACTCCAGATCAACAGCGGGCTCAAATTCATGTTCGGCCTGCCGCAGAGCGTGGCTGTCCAGCTTTCCGTTCTGGTGGTGCTGGGTTTCGCGTACACCTTCACGGCGGTAACCGGCATTCACAAGGGCATCAAGTTTCTGGGCAACATGAACCTCGCTCTGGTCTGCCTGCTGGCCGGGGCCCTGCTCCTGTTCGGCCCTACCCTGACGATTTTTGAATCGCTGGTTACGGGCATTGGCGGCTACCTTTCCAACTTCGTCTACGAAAGCTTCAATACCGCGCCCTATGGCGGAGCCTACAAAGACTGGCTCGGTGACTGGACCGTCTACTACTGGGCCTGGTGGATCGCCTGGGCGCCTTTTGTGGGGTCTTTCATCGCCCGTATTTCCAGAGGGCGCACCATCCGTCAGTTCGTGACGGGCGTGCTGCTGGTCCCGGCGCTGGGAAGCTTCTGCTGGTTCGCCATCTTCGGCGGGACGGCCCTTGATATCCAGCTTTCGGGAGTAGCCGATCTGGTCAAGGAAGTGGGTGCCGACATTTCCACCGGCGTGTTCGTCATGTACGAACACATCACGCTGGGCAAGGTCATGTCCGTGGTCATGCTTCTTCTGATCTGCACCTTCTTCGTCACATCGGCCAACTCCTCCACCTTTGTGCTTTCCATGTATTCTTCGGAAGGGAACCTCAACCCGCCCAAAAACCGCATGGTGGTATGGGGCGTGCTGCAAGCGGCCTTCGCGTTTGTGCTGCTGCTGACGGGCGGGCTCAAGGCGCTTCAAATTGCCTCGATCACGGCGGCGGGCCCCTTCTCGCTGATCATGATCCTGGCCTGCGTATGCCTGTGGAAGGCGTTATCCAGAGAGTTTGCGGCAGACTCTGATATACGCTAAACCGGGTACAGGACATATGCCACGGGGCGCGGCGGCTACGGCAGGGCTGCCGCGCCCCTCTTGCGGGAGCGACTGTACCATGAAGACAGCGTACATGCTCCAGCGGTGAAACAATACGCCGGACGCAGCGCCCTGCTCCGCGCGCGGAGGACGGATACCCCATGAGCCAGCAACAGGAAGTCTATTACCGCCCCCCGACGGAAGCCGACAGCTTCATCATCCGCGTCATGCATGGTTGCCCGCATAACAGGTGTACGTTCTGCAACCTGTTCAAGGAAGTTCCCTTCCGGCCCGTTCCTCTGGCGGACGTACTTTCCGGCATAGATCAGGATGCCGAAGAGCTTGGAGAAGCCCACCGCCCCAAACTCACCAGCATGTACCTTGAAGGGGGCGACCCTCTGGCACTGCGCAGCGATTCCCTGCTCGCCATCATGGAACACGCGAAATCCCGCTTTCCCAATCTCGGCCGCTTTGCCTGTTACGCGACAGCCCGCTTCGGCATCCAGAAAACGCAGGAAGAACTGAACGCTCTGGGCCGGGCGGGGTTGCGCCGCGTCTTTGTCGGGCTGGAATCCGGCAGTGACGTGATCTTGCAGGCGACAAACAAGGGATGTAGCAGTGACGATCTGAAACGCTTCGGCGAAAAGCTGTTCCTCGCCGGTATTGAAATGGATGTTTCCATGATGCTCGGCATCGGCGGCCAGCAATTTTCCCGCGAGCATGCCGTCAAAACGGCGGAATTGCTCAGCGCCATCAATCCGGCCTGTGTCCGGATACGCACCTTCGTGGCCAAGCATGATACCCCTTTGGGCGACGAGTACCTTGAAGGACGTTTCGAACTGATGGATCCCTATGCCATCTTGCGCGAACTCCGCCTGATGGTGGAACATATCACGGGACGCATGCAGCTGCTCAGCGAACACTGGAGCGATTTCATCCACTTTACCGCCGACATGCCCGAAGCCAAAGAAGCCCTGCTGGAATATATTGATCAGGCGCTTACCCGGCCCAGGGAAGCATTCCGCCCGGTCGGCATAGATGATGAACGCGCCTGAAAGCGCCCGCGCCCCTTCAGCCGTAAAAATAAAACCTGCCGCCGGAACACATCCGGCGGCAGGTTTCGTTATGAAAGCGCGACGTTTTGCACTACGCCGCAGACGGCGCTCAGTTGATGGCGACGACTTCAAACCCGGCGTCGGTCACAGCTGCTTTCAGGGCGTCGTCAGAGACGTTTTCCGCCGCTTCCACGGTTGCGGATTTCGATGCCAGATCGGCTTTCGCATCCGTAACGCCCGGAACGGCCCGCAAGGCTTTTTCCACAGAACTCGTGCAATGGCCGCAGTTCATCCCGTTTATCTGCATGATCTTTTTCATGGGTTCACTCCTTTTTTTCTGTTGAGGACATAGTTCAGATGCCGCAGCACACGCGGGTGCGGCAGCTTCAATACGCACGGTATCTGCCGGCGTCGTAACAAACGCACGCGGCGTATGGCGCGGGGTAAAGAGCCGGAGCCGCAGCGCGTTGGAAACAACGCTCACTGAACTGAGGCTCATGGCCGCCGCCGCGATCATGGGGTTCAGCGTCAGGCCCCAGGCGGCGTAAAAAACACCGGCGGCGATGGGGATGCCAATGATGTTGTAGAAAAAAGCCCAGAAAAGGTTCTGGCGTATCGTGCGCATGACAGCCCGGCTCAACTGGATTGCAGACGCCACGTCCAGCAGGTCACTTTTCATCAGGACGATATCCGCCGATTCTATGGCGATATCCGTGCCCGCACCGATAGCAACGCCGACATCCGCCCGGACCAGAGCCGGGGCATCGTTGATGCCGTCGCCCACCATGGCCACCTTTCTGCCCTGCTCTTGCAGGGAACGGACTTCCCGTTCCTTGTCCTGCGGCAGGACTTCGGCCAGCACGCGCCCTATTCCGGCCTGTCGCTGCACAGCCGCCGCCGTCCGGGCGTTATCCCCGGTCAGCATGATCACATCCAGCCCCATGGCTTCAAGTTCCGCCACCGCCTGACGGCTGGAAGGCTTGATCACGTCGGCCACGGCGATGAGGCCCAGAAGTTTTCCTTCACGGGCAAAGTACAGCGACGTTTTGCCCTCTGCGGCGAAGGCATCACCCTGCGCGAGGATATCCCCGTCAGCCGTGATAGCTTCCGCCGTCAGCATCCGGGCGTTCCCCGCGATGTGGCGGACGCCGTCCATGTTTCCGGCAATCCCCTGCCCGGAGACCTGCGTAAAATCCGCGACGCTGCGGAGCAAAAGCCCCCGCGTTTCCGCTTCCCGCACAATGGTCGAACCCAAAGGATGGCCGGAAAGCTTTTCCAGCGACGCGGCGGCGACCAGCAATTCGTCCGCATTGCCGCTCCTCACCGGAACGATATCCGTCACAACGGGCTTTCCTTCCGTAACGGTTCCGGTCTTGTCCAGAACCACGGTATCCACGGCCTGGGCAAGTTCTATGGCCTCCGCCGATTTCAGCAGGATGCCGTTGACCGCGCCGCGTCCGGTACCCACCATGATGGCCGTGGGCGTAGCCAGCCCCAACGCGCAGGGGCAGGAAATGACCAGTACGGAAATGCCGATGGAAAGGGCGAATTCCACGTCGTACCCCAGTAAGAGCCAGATTAGCGTCGCGGCGGCGGCAATGGCGATAACCACCGGCACGAAAATACCGCTTATCCTGTCCGCCAGCCGGGCGATGGGGGCTTTTGAACTGGTCGCTTCATCCACCAGTTTGATGATCTGGGCCAGTGTGGTGTCGTCTCCCACGCGGGTCGCCCGCATCAGGAAGTAGCCGGAGGTATTGATGGTGGCGCCGGTTACCGGATCTCCGGGCTTTTTTTCCAGCGGCAGGCTTTCACCGGTAATGGCCGATTCATCCAGAAAGCCGCCGCCTTCGGTTATAACGCCGTCCACGGGCACGCTCTCCCCGGCCCGGACCACGAGGATATCCCCGGCCTGCACCGCGTCACGCGCAATGCTTCGCTCAACCCCGTCCTGCACCACTATGGCGGTTGCGGGCGCGAGGTTCACAAGCTTGGCAATGGCGTCGGATGTTTTTCCCTTGGCACGGGCTTCAAAAAATTTGCCCAGAGTGATCAGGGTCAGAATCATGGCCGCTGATTCAAAATAGAGGTTCATGGCGAAATGGTGCACGGTATCCATATCGCCCCGCCCCAGAGCAAAGGCCATGGCGTAAATGGCGTACACCCCGAACAGCGCCGCCGCGCCGGAGCCTATGGCAATGAGCGAATCCATATTCGGCGCGCCGGAAAACAGCGTTTTACAGCCGACCCGGTAATACCTGCTGTTGACGCCCATGACAGGAAGAGTCAGCAGAAATTGAGTAAAGGCGAACGCCAGCGCGTTTTCCGTACCGAGCAGGAATCCCGGAAGCGGCAATCCGGCCATGTGCCCCATGGAAATATAAAAAAGCGGCACGGTAAACAGAATCGAAATGAACAGACGGCGTTTCATTTCCCGCAGTTCCAGAACCGTAGCGTCGGGAACGCCCGGCGCACCAGATTCCCCTGACAGGCCAGTTCCGGCAGCACCCGCCGCCCCACGGACCGAAGCGCCGTATCCCGCCTTTTCCACAGCCGCCGTGATGTCGGCAGGGGAAAGACGCGCTTCGTCAAAGGAAACGCTCATGCTGTTTTTCAGCAGGTTCACGCTCACGCCGGATACGCCATCCAGCGCGGCCACCGCCTTATCCACCCGGCTGGAGCAAGCCGAACAGGTCATGCCGCTGATGGCAAAGTTCTCTTTCTGCATATGGGCCTCGTGTATCGTTCAAAACGCCGGATCACTGCCGGACGCTGATTCATTTTGACGTATGCGTTAAGAGTAACTATAAATATTTTTTCAGCAAGAATGCACTTTTTCGGTATATAGTACCCAAAAGGATACTGTAATGAAGAACGCCCCGATCACCGCGTCGTGCTGCACCGCCGCGTCAAACGCCGGAACCGCCGATACCAATGAAACCCACTGCCCGGTCGAAGCGACCATCAGCCTTATCGGCGGCAAGTACAAGTCCCTGATTCTCTGGAAACTGACGACGGGCGGCACGCTCCGTTTTTCGCAACTGCGCCGGGACGTTCCGCGCGCTACGCCCAAAATGCTGACCCAGCAATTACGCGAACTGGAAAGCGACGGTCTGGTCAGCCGCCAGGTATACCCGGTTATCCCGCCCAGAGTGGAATATTCCCTGACGGAATTCGGCCGGAGCATCCGCGCGGTGCTGGAATCCATGTACAGCTGGGGAACCGGTTACCTGCATAAACAGGGCGTGGAAGTGAACTGTTCCATGACGCCCTTTGACGAACCCGCCTCCTGAAACCGGACGGGCTTCACTTCTCCTGACATATTTCCGGGGCCCAGGGAAAGCCATTCAGCGCCCCCGCACAATCATCCCGTCTGAAGAACTGGTACGTTCTTTGCTGCTTCCCTGCCGAAATATCTATCTGCGCTCCGGGCTACCATGATTATTCACGGACCGGGTGCAGTCCCTTACTCAAACCGACAGGAGATTCACACCATGAGAGTGCTTTTCGCCGCCCTGCTGTTCTTTGCTTTGACACCACTCTCGCCCGTTCAGGCAAGCGGCATGACGGCGGGCGTCATGGATAGCGACCCCAAGGGGGCCAACGTGCGGGCAACCCCGTCACGAAGCGGGAAAATCACAAACGTTGTCCATTATCCGGGCAGCCAGGAAGCATTGTACGAACGCCGGGTCATGATTACCGGACAAAACGGCGAATGGTTCAGCGTCATTCTTCAGGATGCAAGCGACGGCTGGATGCATAAAAGTATTCTCGGCATGTGCGCGAGCGCCGCTGAAGATGCGCCGTGCGAACTGCGCGCGGAGCCCGGCAACGCCGCGAAGCGTCTTGCCACCATTCCCGCAGGCACGGCGCTGGGGCTGGAAGGCTTTTCGGACGGCTGGGTCAAAGTGAGCTACGCCGGAACTGCGGCGGGGAAAGACGGCAAGGCCCTTGTGGGCTGGTTGCCGGAAGAATGCCTTTTTGCGTCGGGCGTGTGCATTGCCGGTGAAAACGCACTGACGATCAGAAACAAGACGGAATTCCTCACGCTCATATCCTTTGAGATCATCGCAAAAGACACGCGCCTCGCCGTTTCCCCGCTCATTGCCCCGGACCGGAGCATGACGGTACAGCGCCCCGCAGACGGCAAGGCGGATCTGGATTGTTACATGGGCATGCCGAACAACATCCATTTCCTGTTCCGCGACGTGCCTTTTGACAAAGCGGATACGATCCTCGTGCACTGGTCGGAAGAAAGCAATCCCGAACTGGAGCTTTTATCTGGTGGCAAGAGCCTGGGGCGTCTTTCCGGCACCATGACGCACGACGATCTGCGCGGCGACATGGATGAGGAAGACAAGAAAGAGTAAGGCACGCGTCCGGTCTTTGCGTGGCAGGCGTGCTGCACACCTCGGCTT
>JAJDHY010000055.1 GCA_030266385.1 Desulfovibrio sp. OttesenSCG-928-I05 | reverse complement strand
AGCCGCCGGCAGCTCCGGCGGCTCCCCCGACGGCTCCGCCGGAGGTGACGGAGGCAGCTACGGTGGCACACGTGACGGAGATGATTCCGCCGGCGGTGGCGGCGGCGGCGGGGCTGCCGGTCTGGTGGTGGATTCACCTGAGGAAATTACAACCCCCATTAACGGTGGCAAGGGCGGCACGGGCAGCGGCGGCGGCGGCGGCGGGGCCGGTGTTCTTGTAACCGGCGGCACTTCCCTGACCATCACCAACACCGGTTCCATCATCGGCGGCAGCGGCGGCGGCGGCAATGGCGTCCTTGGCCGTGGTGGCGGCGGCGGTGCAGGCTTGGCCGCCACAGTCGCCAGTGATGTACGCAATATGGGCAGCGTCATTGGCGGTGCGGGCGGCGCGGGCTACAGTGATGGCGGTGGTGGCGGCACCGGCGTCTTTCTTTCAGCCGGCGGCTCCGTAACAAACGAAACCGGCGCCGTCATCAAAGGCGGCGACGGTGACAAAACCAGCAACGAAGGCAATGCCGGCGGGGGCGGTGACGGGTTGCGGGCCAACAATGCGCGCATCACCAACGCGGGCACCATCCAGGGCGGCGACGGCGGCAGCGGTGACCAGATCACAGGCGGCAACATCGCTGGCGGCGGGGGCGGCAATGGGTTGTATGTATACGGCGACGGTACGGCCCAAACCATCAGCAACACCGGTTCCATCCTGGGCGGTAAGGGCGGCACACCTGTCGGCAACGGGACCCCCGGCGCGGGCGGCGCGGGCGCGCGTATTACGGGCAGCGGCTATACCCTGACGAATGAGAACACCATCAGCGGCGGCAACTCCGATCATGGTGTCGGCGGCGCGGGCGTGCTGCTGGAAGATGGCGGCAACACCCTGATCAACGCGGGCGGCATCAGCGGCGGCACAGGCAACAATCTCGCCCGCGCCAACGCGGTGACCGTCAGCGGCAACGGCAACACTGTGGAACTGCGCAACGGCTACAGCTTTACCGGCAACGTGGACGCCAGCAGCGGTACGAACGACATTCTGCGCCTGGGCGGCGATACGTCGCCCACAAACGCCTTTGATGTTTCCAAGATCACAAGCACGGCAACAGCAGGTGCAACTGATGAATATGTCGGCTTTTCACTCTACGAAAAAACCGGGGCTTCCACCTGGACCCTGACCGGAACCGACGCCAACAATCGTAGTTGGACTGTCAAAGCCGGAACCCTCAAAGGCAATACCGATACCTTCAAGGCTAATCAGACCGTAAACGCCGGAGCCTCCATCGAATTCGCGCAGAGCGCAGCCGGTACATACAGCAATGTGATTTCCGGCGACGGCAGCCTGATCAAGAGCGGCACGGGCGTCCTGACCCTTTCCGGCGCGAACACCTATACCGGCGCAACCACAGTAACCGGCGGAACTTTGGCTCTTAGCGGGGCCGGGACATTGGGTACTACCAGTGCCCTTACCCTGTACGACAATACAGGATTCAACTTTTCCGCTTCCAACGTAACTCTTCCCCAACTGAACGTGTATGGCGGCGGGGCTTCCATCAATACCGGCGGCAACAGCCTGGATCTGAACGGCGGCAGTCTGAATTTCCTCGTCCCATCCACGGCTGTGAGCGGCACGGCTCTGTTGTCCGTGACCGGCGATGCGGACATTGGCGGGGCAAGCGTGACGATGGGATACCAAAGTGTGCGCCCGAGCATAGCTGTGGGCCAAAGCCTGACCCTGCTTTCCGCCACCAGCCTGACCGCCGACCAGGCCGGCCTGACTGTGCAGACGGCCAGCGGCGATATCTATAGTTTGCTGGTAGACAACAACCAGCTTCTGGCCATGCTGGACTTCATTGCCCCCACCACTCCGGCATACGAGCGCCTGAAAGCCTATGCCGAAGGCCGGGCCGCGACCCTGGCCTTTGTCAACCAGGGGCAGGAACTCATTATCAACCAGGGCTTCGGTTCCGCGCTGGCCGCAACAGCCGGGCCGGGCTTCCGCTTTAACGCTTTCGGCGGTATGGGCGGCGGCAAATCCCGCTACAACACCGGCAGCCATGTGGATGTGGAAGGTTTCTCCATGCTGGCCGGTCTGGCCCTTGGCAACGATGTGGGCCTGGGTCGCCTGACGCTTGGCGCGTTCTTTGAAGCCGGATGGGGCAGCTATGATTCGCACAACAGTTTCAGTAACTATGCCTCGGTCAACGGAGACGGCGATACCAGCTACTACGGCGGCGGTATTCTTGGCCGCTACGACCTGACTTCCGGCGCTTTGTCTGGCCTCTACTTCGACGCTTCCGCCCGTATGGGCCGGGCCAAGATGGACTTTGACTCCGGCGACATCAAGTACAACGGCAGCAGCGCGGATTTCGATTCCTCTTCTCTCTACTACGGCCTGCACGGCGGCCTGGGCTATGTCTGGAGCATCAATGAAGCGGCCAGCCTGGACTTGTCCGCAAAACTGCTCTGGACAAGGCAGGAAAGCGACAGCGTTTCCGTCCGGGGCGACAATGTACGCTTCAAGGATGCCGACTCCCTACGTACCCGCCTGGGCGGGCGCTTTGCCTATGCCGTGAGCGAGTATGTGACCCCCTACGTCGGGGCCTATTGGGAACACGAGTTTGACGGCAAGATTCGTAGCACGGTGAACAGCAACGGTATTGACGCGCCAAAACTGGAAGGCGATACCGGCATGGGTGAATTGGGGCTTTCCTTCAAGCCCGTAACGGATAGCGGCCTTTCCTTTGATCTGGGCGTACAGGGCTACACCGGCCAGCGCGAGGGCGTGACCGGGAGCTTCCAGATTAAGTTTGAGTTTTAAGTCTGATAGTGTAACGGCTCTATGACGGCGCTTGCGGTAACGTAAGCGCCGTATTTTTAGACCACGTTCACCGTTCGACGGAGTTGACAACACCCTTATTTGCATATAGAAAATCTCAATGCGGTGACGGACGTGTTCGGACAGAAACGGACGGCATTGGATAAAAAGACAAGACTGACTTTTCCTTACAAAAAACTTCCTGGGTACACCCCTGGGTACGATTCAAATCTTGTAGGGGAAAAGGCAGAAAATACGGATGGATACGACGAGCGTTCTACGCCCTTCCGCTCCGCCAGAGAATGCACCGGGAATCTTTGTTAAACAAAGATTCCCGGTTTTCTTTTTATCCGATACAGCCCCATTGACGTTTGCCGCCTGCCGTCTGCGACTGTTTTTTTATGTTCCCCGCATGATAATGTCAGGACTTCTTGCCTTTACATTTTTTTTCGGTAAGTATCACAGCGACGGTCCCGCATGGGCGGCCCGTTTTTCAGAAGAACGCTCACGTACCATTCGCAGGAAGAGAAGAGGGATGAACGCGGACACGTTTGTGCAGAAACTTGAAGGCGATATTGTTGTTTTTACCGGTGATGCCGGGATATGCGGCGGCGCGCGCGTCGCACTGGTTACGGATTCCGGCGATGAATACGCCATCGCGCCCAAAGGGGCGGGGGCGGATCTGGCGGAACTTTTGAGCGCCAGAGTCGCCGTTTCGTGTGAAATTCGCTCAACTGAAGGAGATGCGGCCTGTATTCAGGTTCGCAGTTACACACTGCTTGATGAATTCCCCGACGAATGACGCTTCCCGTGATGCCGCCGCCCGGATTGAATCCGGGCCGGACGGCCGTATGCTTGTATGCACCGGGGAATGGACCGTTCTTTCCCTGGGGCGGCTGGAAAAAAAGCTGACCGCTCTGCGCAGGCGCGGCGAATCGGTAGGAAGCATCAGTATCGCTGGTATACAGCACCTGGATACGGCGGGCGCACTTGTTCTGCACCGCCTGCGCAGTTCCTTGAGCGCTCAGGGCAAACTCCCCGCAGTCATATCGGAGAACAGGGACTATCTGAACCTTCTGGAACAGGTGGCCGCAAACTCGGGGGATGGAATTCCCGCCGCGCCGCGTCGTCCCGGTCCCGTCATAGATTTCCTTAACACTCTGGGAAAAACCATTGTCACCCACGTGCGGGAAGGCAAAGATCTGCTCGGATTTTTCGGGCATTTCCTTGTTACCTGTGCGAATCTGCCGCGCAAACCCCGCTCGGTCCGTCTTACCGCGCTGATTTATCATATGGAACAGACCGGGCTGGCGGCGGTACCCATCGTCGCGCTGCTTTCCTTCCTGATCGGGCTGGTTATTGCCTACATGGGCGCGCAGCTGCTTGTGCAGTTCGGCGCGAATATCTACGTGGTCAATCTGGTGGAAATCAGCATCCTGCGCGAACTCGGCGTGCTGATGACCTCCATTGTGGTGGCGGGACGTTCCGGCTCGTCATTTACCGCTGAGATCGGTGCCATGCAGGCGAACGAAGAAGTGGACGCCATGCGCAGTATGGGGCTGGATCCCATGACTCTGCTGGTCATGCCGCGTGTGGCCGCGCTGTTCATCATGCTGCCCGCGTTGGTTTTCCTTTCCGACGTCATGGCCATTTTCGGCGGTTCCGTTGCATCCATGTCATCCATGGATCTGAATTTTTCCGCGTTCGCCCTGCGTTTCCAGCAGACCGCCAATCTGAACAACCTGTTCGTCGGCATGATCAAAGCGCCGTTTTTTGCCGTCATTATTGGCGTCGTCGGCTGCTTCAAAGGCTTCCAGGCGACCGGCAGCGCGGATTCCGTGGGACGGCTGACAACAGAATCCGTTGTGGAATCCATCTTTCTGGTCATCGTGCTGGATGCCCTTTTCGCGATCTTTTTCATGCAGCTGGGGGTATAGGATGGCGGAAAACATCATATCCCTGCGGGGCGTCGGCAACCGTTTCGGCTCCCACGTTGTGCATACGGAGCTGGATCTTGATGTGCGCCGGGGGGAGATTCTCGGCCTGATAGGCGGTTCGGGCGCGGGCAAATCCGTACTGCTCCGGTCCATCCTCTGGCTCCGCCCGCCCGACGACGGCGAGATAACCGTCCTCGGCGTGCCGTTGCGGGCAGCAACCGACGCGCAGTGGAAAGCGATACGCCGCCGTTGGGGCGTGCTGTTTCAGGACGGCGCATTATATTCCTCACTCACGGTCAGTGAAAATATTCAGGTGCCGCTCAGGGAATTCGCCTCGCTTTCACCGGCGATGATGCGGGATATCGCGGCAATGAAAATATCCCTGGCCGGTCTCAGGCCGGGGGCTGCGGATTTGTATCCTTCCGAACTGTCGGGCGGTATGCGGAAAAGGGCCGGGCTGGCCCGCGCGCTGGCTCTGGACCCGGCCATTTTATTTCTGGACGAACCGACGGCGGGCCTTGACCCGCTTGCGGCGGAAGCGTTTGACGCGCTTTTGCTGTCGCTCCGCGATGCGTTGGGATTCACTGTCGTAATGATAACGCACGATCTGGATTCCATCCATACGGTGTGCGACCGGGTGGCCGTGCTGGCGGAAAAACGAATTTACGCGGTGGGAACAATTGAGGAACTGCTCCAGGAGGATTACCCCTGGATACATGAATATTTCACCGGACCGCGCGGCAGAGCCGCCATGAAGGCCGGAGAAACGGGCAAAAAGCGCCCGGAAGATACGCTTGTCCGGGGATAAACCCGGCGGGGAGACGGAATGGAAACCAAAGCCAGTTATATTCTGGTTGGGGCCTTTACCCTGCTTGTTGTCGCGGGCGCCCTTATATTTATTTTGTGGATAGGCGGCGACAGCAAAGGGCAGAGCACCCCCTACGTGGTCAAGGTGAATCAGAGCGTTTCCGGACTTTCCGTAGGCAATGACGTGGTGTTCAACGGGGTGCGCGTGGGGCAGGTTTCCCGCATTACGCTCAGTCCGCTGGATCCGGCATCCGTCACCGTGCTCATTCAGGTCGCGCCGGATACGCCCGTGCGGATGGATTCCGTGGCTAGTCTGGAAATTCGTGGTATAACAGGTATTTCCGTTGTTTCCATCACCGGCGGCACGGCGGCCAGCCCGCTGGTGAAAAGCAGTGGCGACGCCATTGCCGAGATTCCCTACAAGGCATCCGGTATTCAGGAAATCATGGCGTCCGTTCCGGAAATCATGTCCAACCTGAACGAACTGGTGGAACGTGGCAACGCCATACTCAGCCCGGAAAACGCCAAATCATTCAATGTGTTCATGACCGCGCTTGCGGATACCATGGAAGGCGTGGCGGAAGGGCGGGAATCCATCGCAGAGACACTTGCTTCTTTTAACGAGGCGGCGAAAAACGTTTCCAAACTGGCGGCCTCCGTTAACGATCTGTCCGATTCGACCAGAAAGATTGTCGATACGCAGTTCAAGAACGCCATGGACGCGCTGGCCAAAGCCGCATCGGGCGCCCAGCGCATTGTGGCCGTCGCGGAGCCCGCAATGCAGCGCTTCTCTCGTGAAGCGCTTGAGGATGTGCACACCCTGATTACCGAAGCGCGTAATCTCCTGAACAGGCTTGCGCTGCTCGCCTCAAGTATTGAAAGTGACCCGCGTCGCTTCTTTTTCGGCAATTCCGTACCGGAGTATTCAGTACCATGAAATATCGTTTCCGTTTTTTGTTCGCTCTTGTGTTCTGCCTGACCGCGCCCGCGTTTCTCGGCGGCTGCGCCCTGCTGGAAACCCCGCCGCCGCCTTTGGCGCAGGTACTGCTCGTCCCGACGCCTCCGGCAGCCGCTCCCGAAGCCGGAGCCAGGATGCCCCTGCAATTGACCGTGGTCGAACCGGCTGCGGACAGTGTGGCGTCTTCGGACCGCATCAGCGCTGTGTTCAACGGGTTCGAGGTGCGCTATCTGGCGGACGCGCGCTGGTCCGCTCCCGTTCCCAAACTGCTGCAACGGCTGTTTATCGAGTCGCTTGAGGCGGGCGGGCGCTTTGCGGGGGTTGGCGACGGCGGCAGCGGCATGCGCTCGGACATCAGGCTGAATACGGATATCAAGCGCTTCGGCCTGCGCTACCGCGACGCGCGCACTCCTGTCGTGGAGGCCTCTCTTACTTTCCGGCTGCTGGATGTCAAAACCGGGCGCATCCTGGGAACCCTCGGCATCGCGGAAGAAGAAGCGGCCGGAGAGGACAGTGTGGCGCACTACGTATTGGCTTTCAACACAATGATGGGCCGGGTTCTGAGTCAGCTTTCCGTCTGGACTGCCGCAACGGTGAACGAGACATTGTGACGGCTGCCAGTTGCCCGCGCATAAAAAAGGACGCCCTGTGAGCGTCCTTTTTTATGGTGTCGTTTCCAGCCGAAGCTTACAGAAGATTGCCCTGTTTTTCCCGTCCGGTCGCATTAAAGGTTGTTCTGTGCATGGCGGAGAATCCCAGTCCGGCGACGGCGTCGCGGTGCTCCTGGGTACCGTAGCCCTTGTGGGCGGCGAAACCGTAGCCGGGGTAGCGGCGCTCCAGACGCGTCATGAGTTTGTCACGGAATACCTTGGCCAGAACCGAGGCGGCGGAGATGGCCGGAACGAGGCTGTCACCCTTGATGATGGGATACTGTTGCGGCAGCGGGCGGGAGCTCGTCTCCTGCCAGGCGTTTTCGCGGATGCGGTGGTTGCCGTCAATGAGCAGGCAGGGCAGAGGATCTGCATAGCGCAGGCGTGATGCCGCGCGGGCCATGGCCCGGAACGTGGCGTTGAGTATGTTGACCGTGTCGATTTCTCCGGGCCAGGAAAGCCCTATGGCCCAGACGGCGTTCGCCCGTATCAGCGGGTACAGGGCTTCGCGCTTCGCGGCGCTCAGTTTTTTGGAATCCGTCAGTCCGGGGAAACGTGCCGCGCTATCCAGCCCTTGCGGAAAAAGAACGGCCGCCGCCACCACCGGGCCCGCCAGACAGCCTCTGCCGGCTTCATCAATGCCTATGTGCGGTCTGGACATGAGCTGTTCCAGAATCGTGCCGTGCGTTGAGCCGCGCAGCGGTCCGGATGGTATGGCAGGGGAATGGGCGGTGGCAGGATCGGAATCCGTTCCTGAACCGGGATGAGGGAAGAGTTTCAGCATATGGGTATGCGAAAACCCGCCCTTACAAGCATAAGGGCGGGCCATAACGCATTGGGTAAAACGAGTCGCCTACCAGCGGGACTTGGGCTTGATGCGCGCGGCCTTGCCCTTGAGTTTGCGCAGGTAGTAGAGGCGGGAACGGCGCACGCGGCCTTCGGTGACCAGTTCGATGCGGTCGATGAAGGGGGAGTGCAGGGGGAAGATACGTTCCACACCCACGCCGTCGGAAACTTTACGCACGGTGAAGGTGCCGTTGGAGGAACCCCGGTGCAGGCGAATGACGTTACCCTGGAATATCTGGATACGTTCCTTTTCGCCTTCCACGATGCGCAGGTGGACTTTCACGTTGTCGCCGGACTTGAACTGCGGCAAATCCATGCGCAGGTGATCGCTTGCTATCTGACTAATTATGTTCATGGCATTCTCTCCGTGCCGGATGGCGGCAAAAATTCATCCTCGCTCCCGATTGTCGGGTGAGGTCCCTCAAAGGAATTTGGTCTAATACCAGTCTCCCAGGATTCTGTCCAGTAAAATAGAAGCCGCCGAACGCACGGAAAAGTGATTGTAATCCGCAAGGGGCCGGATTGGCGGAAGAATTCCGTCGCAGCGCTCCAGAATTTCCGGGGCCAGCCCTTGCCCTGTGCCGAAAAGGAGCAGGGCGGGACGCTCCCGCAGTTTTTCCCGCAGTTCCGTTACAGGAAGGCATTGCGCCCCCGGTGCATTGCTGCTGGCGCTGGAGCCGAGCAGCAGGGGAACTTGCCCCGTGCGTTCCTCAATGGCGCGGATGGCGTCGTCAACAAGCGCCGCATGGCGGACATGACGCAGGGCTTCTTTTCTGTCGGGGTTGCCCTCACCGCCCGCGCCGTCGGTCCAGTGGCCGAGCAGCGTTTCAAGCAGGCGGGACTGATCCTTGAGCGGAGTGACAATAAAATAGCCGCCAAGGTTATAGCTGCGGGCCGCGCGCGCGATATCGTGAATATCCAGATTGGTCAGGGAAACGGCCCCGGATTTGCCGTCCCTGTCCAGTACCGGGTAATGCACCAGAGCGCAGTAAAGATTTTTGCCGAGCAGGGCGCGGGGGACGCTGCGCAGAAATTCAAAATCCTTCCCTTCCAGCTGTGCCCCCGGCAGAATATCCGGGCGGCCGAGCAGGGTGGCTTTCAGGGATTCTTCCCGCCGCCAGGCTTTGATGCGTCCGTGGTCGCCGGAACGGAGAATCTCCGGCACCTCCAGCCCTTCAAAGACGTCAGGCCGTGTGTAGTGGGGGTATTCCAGCAGGGAGGCGGAAAAGCTCTCTTCATCCCCGGATTCCTCATGGCCCATGAAACCGGGCAGCAGCCTGCCGGTCGCCTCCACCAGAGCCAGGGCGGCGATTTCACCGCCGTTCAGTACGAAATCGCCAAGGGAAACGGATTCGATGGGATACAGTTCTTCCAGCCGGGCATCCGGGCCTTCATAGCGCCCGCAGATGAGCGTCAGTGAAGGCTCAAGGGCCAGTTCGCGGGCCAGCGCCTGCGTCAGCGGGCGACCTTTGGGGCTGAGCATGATGCAGCGCCCCTTGCCCCGCGTT
The DNA here is from genome assembly GCA_030266385.1 of Desulfovibrio sp. OttesenSCG-928-I05. Taxonomy (GTDB): domain Bacteria; phylum Desulfobacterota; class Desulfovibrionia; order Desulfovibrionales; family Desulfovibrionaceae; genus JAJDHY01. The sequence continues at coordinate 592 of JAJDHY010000055.1, read as the reverse complement.
CCGGCCCTGCCTCTGGGTACGCCGAGCGAATCCAGCGTGCGGGCCATGGGGTCAGGCAGCATGACCATGCCGGGGCCGCCGCCGTAGGGGCGGTCATCCACGCTGCGGTGCTTGTCGGTTGAAAAATCGCGCGGGTTGTGCAGGCCTATTTCAAGGATACCCGCTTCAAGGGCGCGTCCCAGCAATCCCGCTTCAAGCGGCGAGCGGAAAAATTCCGGGAACAGAGTAATGATGTTGATACGCATGGTGGTCAGAGATACAGGTCCAGCAGGCCGGGAGGGGGGCAAATGACCACGCGGCGGCGGGGAAGGTCAAAGGCATGAACGAATTCGGGCACGGCAGGAAAGAGAATTTCCACGTTCGCGCGCCCGGAGGCGGCAGCAGCGGTGGGGGTGATGGTCCACAGTTCCTGCCCGGCCGGGGCCGAGACGGAAAGGATCGTTCCCAGTTCGCTTTCGCTCCCGTCTTCCGCCAGAACAAAGACGGCGAGTCCGGGAAGCTCATGCAGATAGGCTTCGCCTTCTTCCAGCGGGGGGAGATTCTTTTCCGGAACCAGCAGGTCCAGTCCGCGCAATTTTTCGGCTTCCGTTCT
>JAJDHY010000056.1 GCA_030266385.1 Desulfovibrio sp. OttesenSCG-928-I05 | reverse complement strand
AATCCCCGCCCGAGCATGTAAAATCCCCTTTTCCGTTCCCGGCCCGGAGTATCACCCATGGATAACGCAGTACGCACTGTTTCCGAACTAACCCGCTCCCTGAAAAACCTTGTTGAAGGGAGCTACCCTTTCGTCTGGGTACGCGGACAGGTCACAAACCTCTCGCGGCCATCCTCCGGGCATGTCTATTTTTCCCTCAAAGACGAAGACGCCACCCTCGCGGCCGTCTGGTTTGCCGGAAGCCAGAAAAAAACCGAAAACTTTGACCCGCTTACGGGCGAAGTTTACGAAGACGGCCCCAGGCCAAGCCTCGCGGCCCGCCTGGAAAACGGCATGGAAATCATCTGCGCGGGCAGACTCAGCGTCTACGCACCGCGCGGGGTATACCAGATTGTGGTGGAGCTGGCTCAGGAAGGCGGTCAGGGACGGCTACAGGCGGAATTCGAGCAACTGAAACTCCGGCTCATGGAAAAAGGATACTTCGCGCAGGAACGCAAACGGCCCCTGCCGCGCCATCCTGCGCGGGTGGCGGTTATCACGGCCCCTACAGGCGCGGCGATCCACGATTTCCTGCGCATGGCCCACGAGCGGGGCTGGGGCAGCGAAATCAGAATATATCCCGTCCCGGTACAGGGGGAAGACGCCCCCCCGGTCATCGCCCGCGCGCTGGATGCGGTCTCGCGGGAAGGCTGGGCCGAAGTGACGGTGCTCATACGCGGCGGCGGCTCACTGGAAGACTTGTGGGCCTTCAATACCGAAGTCGTGGCCGTGTCCGTGTTCCGGTCACAGGTTCCGGTGCTCGCGGGCATCGGGCACGAAGTGGATGTGAGCATCACCGACCTTGTGGCGGACCTGCGCGCAGCTACCCCGACGCACGCGGCCCAGCTGCTGTGGATGGAACGGCGCGAACTCGTGCAGCGGGTGGATGAGGCGCAGCTGAGCCTGACCCGCGCCTGGGATACATTGCTCCTCGCGCGGGAAGCGCGCCTTGTTGCACTGACGCGGGCGCTGGGCTGGCTTTCCCCGCTGCGCCTGCTTGAGCGCTGGGACGAAAAACGCGATGCGCTGGAAGAGGCTTTGCGCGATGCCATGGATGAATTTCTGGCAGAGCGGGAAGAAGAATGCGCCCGAATGACCGGGCGGGCGGCAGTTCTTATGGAAGAAACACTGCGCCGGGCGGAACTCTCCCTTGAACGATTGACCGCAAGACTGGAAGCATCCAGCCCGTCCGGCAGACTGGACAGGCTGGACGACCGTCTTGAAGCGCTGACACCGCGTTTGTCCAGCGCCATGACACGGCTGCTTGAAAAACGGGAAGAAGAACTGGAAAAAGGTGTGCTCCGGCTGGAAGCGCTGAACCCGGTTCGCCCGCTGGAACGCGGCTATCTGCTGGCCAGAAAGAAATCCGGAGAGTTTTTACGCTCCGTTACAGACGCCGCTCCGGGCGATGTGCTGGATATCCTCCTGAAAGACGGCGAAGTGACAACGCGGGTGGAAAAGGTTAGAGAAAACGGTCGTAACGAATGACCGGACCTCGCTGTCCGCAGAATTTTTTTCGGCATACTGTTTCGCCGGATTTTTTTCACAGTACCATCGTCGCGTAGCGGCAGGCCGGACCTGCCTGTACCCTGCCCGCCAGATAAATGGGCGAACGGGCACGCGGCGTTTTATTCCGGAGTACGCCCGCTGGTGCACCCCTTCGCGACTCCGGACCTTTCTCGTGCCAATCCCGAGGTGATATATGCAGGTTTTCCGCTTCAAACATGGTTTTCCGGCAGGGCTTTTCCTGCTTGTGCTGTGTATTTTTCTGTCCCCGGTCCATCATGCCGCCGCGCAAGGCAACAACCTGAACACGCTGGTACTGACCACTCCCGGCACGGTGTATGATGGCGAAGCCTTCGTGGTAAAAGCCTCCGCCGCCGGAGCCACACGCTTCCAGTTTGAGTTCAGGGGGAAAAAAGTCGTTGCCCAAGCCCTTCCCGTGAATCAGAACGCCGCGCAAAGCGATGCAGCCAACTGGCCCGAAGCGGAATTGCTGCTGGCCATCCCTCTGGATTACAAAGGGAAATCCGAAGTCATCCGCTGCACCGCCTACGGCCCGGATGCCACGGAACGCGTGACCGAAAGCACCGTGACCATCGTCAGAAAAAAATACCCTGAACAGCAACTGACGGTTGAACCGAAATATGTTGCCCCACCGGCTTCGGAAACCGCCCGCATCAACAGGGAAAGGGAACTTTCCGGCAAGGCGCTCGGCACGATCAGCCCGGTCCGGTACTGGACGCTGCCCTTCAAACGCCCCGTACCCGGTATTGTGACAGGCCAGTACGGCGAACGCCGCGTATTTAACGGAGTGCCCAAAAACCCGCACAAGGGCGTGGATTTTCGCGGCGCTACCGGCACGCCCATTTACGCCGCCGCCACGGGCAAGGTCGTTCTGGCGGGCGGCTTCTATTACGCCGGAAACAACGTGGTGCTGGATCACGGCCTCGGCACGCTCACGCATTACATGCACCTCTCGGAAATCAAGGTGGTGGAAGGCCAGATGGTGGAACGGGGCGAGCTTATCGGCCTTGTAGGCAGTACGGGCAGGGTGACCGGCCCGCACCTGCATCTGGGGCTTACTGTGCTCGGCACCTCCATCAATATACTGCCCTTCCTGGAAGAGCCCCCGGCTAAATCCGGACAGCAGGCCGCGCCCAAGGGGGCGGCTTCTTCCGCACCCGCTCCCGCACCAAGTCCTGCGCCAAAACGCGCACAGGGCCAGGCGTCCGGCACAGGAGGCAAATGATGAGTCAGGAAAAGAAACCGGATTTTGAAAAGCAGATGGCCCGTCTGCAAAAAATAGTGGAAGGCCTTGAAAGCGGCGAGATGCCGCTGGAAAAGGGTGTGGCCCTGTACAAGGAAGGGCTGGCTATCGCGGCTTCCTGCAAAAAGAAGCTGGCTGAAGCGCGGCATGACGTCAAACTGCAGGATGGCGACGCGCTGCGTGATTTTTCCCCTGAAGACGATGGGCAGGAGGATGCGTAATGGACAGTGCCGCTGTTAAAACCCGCCTGGCTTCCGAAGCTGTGCGGATTGAGAATTTTTTGTCCTCCTTCATCAAAGGGGAAACGGATATTCTGGCTGCCGCCCCCAAAGGGCTGCTCGCGGCCATGGAATACAGCCTCATGGCGGGGGGGAAACGCCTGCGTCCCGCGCTCTGTCTCGCATTCGCCAGACTGTGCGGCGGCAACGACGAAGCGGCCATGCCCTTTGCCGCGTCCATTGAATGCATTCACAGCTATTCCCTTGTTCACGACGATCTGCCCGCCATGGATGACGATGATCTGCGCCGGGGCAAACCGTCCTGCCATAGACAGTTTGATGAAGCCACCGCCATACTGGCCGGGGACGGCCTTTTGACGGACGCGTTCGCCCTCATGGTTTCCTGCGGCAAAACGATTCCTGCGGAACGCGTTCTCGCGGCCACGGCGGTGATGGCGGAATGCGCCGGTTCTCCCGGTATGGTCGGCGGACAGTTTCTGGATGTTGGCTTTACCGGCCTCAAAGATCTTGATCTTGCCAGACTCCGTGCCGTGCACGCCATGAAAACCGGAGCGCTCATCCGGGGGGCCTGCCTTGGCGGCGCTATCCTCGCTGGTGGCGGCGAAGCGGAACAGCGCGCTGCTGACGCCTACGGCCGGGCGCTGGGCGCGGCCTTCCAGATTGCCGACGATATTCTGGACGAAGTGGGCGACGCCGCCGTGCTGGGCAAACCCGTGGGAAGCGACGCGGCTCTTGGCAAAGTGACCTATGTCTCGCTGCTGGGGCTTGAAAAAAGCCGTGAACTGGCGGCGGCGGAAAAAGACAAGGCCGTGGCTGCGCTGCTTCCGTATATGGAAAAGTCCGAAGGCCCCTTCCTCAAGGGGCTTGCCTCGTACGTCGTCGACAGGGTACAATAGCCTATGGCAAACGCCTCCCGTACTCCCCTGCTCGATTCCCTGACCTTTCCCCCCGATCTTTCCGCGCTTTCGCCGGAAGATCTGGAAAAGCTGGGAGCAGAGCTCCGGCACGTTATTATCGATACGGTATCCCACAATGGCGGGCATCTTGCCGCGTCTCTCGGCGTTGTGGAACTGACCATGGCGCTGCTTGCCTGTTTCAATCCGGGACAGGACAAGATCGTCTGGGATGTGGGGCATCAGGCGTATGCCTACAAGCTGCTTACCGGCAGGAAAGATTCTTTCCACACCCTGCGCCGCCTTGACGGCATTTGCGGGTTCCCCTGCATGACGGAAAGCGAGTACGATCACTTCGGCGTGGGACATTCTTCCACTTCCATTTCGGCGGCGCTGGGTATGGCCTTTGCGCGCGATCTGGCGGGAGAGGAACATCACGTGCTGGCCGTGATCGGCGACGGATCCATGACCGCCGGTATGGCGTACGAAGGGTTGAACCAGGCGGGCGACGCGGGAAAACGCCTGATTGTCGTGCTCAACGACAACGAGATGTCCATTTCCAAAAATGTGGGGGCGCTTTCTTTCTTTCTCAGCCGCAAACTGGCCGGGCCGCTCTTCACGCGGGCCAAGAAGGAAGTGAAAGATATCCTCGGTTCCGTGCCCCGCATCGGGCCTGAGCTGGCGTCTCTCGCCCAGAAAGGGCAGCACAGCCTCAAGGGCTTCCTTACACCGGGCATGCTGTTCGAGGCGTTCCGCTTCAACTACATAGGCCCGGTGGACGGGCATGACATCAAGGCCCTGACCATGGCCTTTGACGTCGCCCGCAGTCTGGATACGCCCGCCCTGGTGCACGTGCTGACGACCAAGGGCAAGGGATACGCCCCGGCGGAAGCCAACCCCGTGCAGTTTCACGGCGTGGGACGCTTTACCCCGGAAGAAAGCCGGGCAGAGACTCCGGCCGGAAATGCCGATAGCACGGCAGAAAGCAAGCGGGACGATAAAAAAGCCGGAACCGCGCCGGACAGCGTGGAACCCAAATCGCCCAAGAGCGAAGGCGAAAGCGTTGCGTCCCAAAGTGAAAAGGAATTACTGGTTTCCGCGCCGCCCAGCTACACCAGCGTCTTCGGGAAAACCCTCGCCAAGCTGGCGGAAAAGGATGACCGCATCATGGCCATTACGGCGGCCATGCCGGAAGGAACGGGCCTTGCCGCCTTTTGTGACCGCTTTCCCGAACGCTTCGTCGATGTGGGCATTTGTGAGCAACATGCCGTCACCTTTGCAGCGGGGATGGCCGCGCAGGGATTCCGCCCGTTCGTGGCGATTTATTCCACCTTCCTGCAACGCGCGTATGACCAGATAGTCCACGATGTATGTCTGCAAAAACTGCCGGTCACCCTCTGCGTGGACAGGGCGGGTATTGTGGGCGAAGACGGGGCGACGCACCAGGGGCTTTACGATATCGCCTTTCTCAGGCACATCCCCAACCTGTATTTCATGGCGCCCCGGAACGAGGCCGAACTGGCCCGGGCCGTGACGACGTCCCTTGCCTGTGATATGCCCTTCGCGTTCCGCTACCCCAGGGGCTCCGGGACGGGCGTTCCCGTGCCGGAAGCGCCGCTCCCCCTCGAACCGGGCAAGGCTGAAATACTGCAGGAAGGCGACGGAACGCTGGCCTTTCTCGCGCTGGGCAATATGGTCGATCCATCGCTTGACGCGGCACAACGTCTGGAAGAAGAAAGCGGCACCCGGGTAACGGTGTGCGATGCCCGCTGGATCAAACCGCTGGACAGAGAAACTATTCTTGCTCTGGTCGCCGGGCACAAAGGGCTTCTTATTCTGGAAGAAGGTAACCTTGAAGGCGGCTTCGGCTCTGCGGTACTGGAACTTCTTTCCGAAGCGAACCTGCGGCATATGCCGCCCATTCAACGCGTCGGACTGCCGGATTCCTTTATTGAACACGGTCCCGCCGGGGCCATTCGGGCACGCTATGGCCTGGATTCAAACGGAATTTTCAGCCGGGCGCGATCGTTTCTCGCGATCTTGTAAAAAAAAGTTCACATTTTGGGTAAATACTCTTAGTCTTGTGTCGATCAGATTATCTAGCTCCACCTGTCCGCTTTGCGGTTTTGCATTGGGGCCATTTTATTTTTCGGAGTCGTCATGCTTATCATAATCGGGCTGGTTGTAGTTTTCGCCTCCATTCTGGGCGGCTACTCCATCGTGGACGGTCCCGTCCACATGCTGTTACAGCCTGCGGAAATGATCATCATTATGGGCGCGGCCTTTGGCGCGTTCCTGATTTCGTGCACGAGTTTTCTCCTCAAGCTTTCCATTAAAGGCTTTTTACAGGCGTTCAGCGGCAAAACACCGGGTAAGGATGATTATCTGGAACTGCTCGCCGTGCTGAACGGCCTTTTTTCCAAAATGCACCGCGAAGGCGTCATCAGCATCGAAAAAGATATTGAACAGCCCGAATCAAGCCCCATGTTCCAGCGCTTTCCACGGATAGCCAAGGACAAGGAAGTGTGCGCGTTCATTGGCGATACGCTGCGCATTTACCTGACGACAGGCAACGCCGGGGAACTGGATAAACTCATGCACATCGACATGGAAGTCATGCACGAGGAAAAGATGCTGCCCATTCACACCGTGACCTGCGCGGCGGAATCGCTTCCCGGTATGGGTATTGTCGCCGCCGTGCTCGGGGTTGTTCTCACCATGGGCAAAATCAACGCGCCCCCGGATGAACTCGGTCACGCCATCGGCGCGGCCCTTGTCGGAACCTTCGTCGGTATTCTGATGTGTTACGGCGTGTTCGCGCCCATCAGCTACAAGATGGGAGCCATTGCCGCAGAACGCGATCTCTTTTTCCGTGCCGTGCGCGAAGCCGTTGCCGCGGCGGTGCGCGGTTCCAGCCCCATGGTTTCCATGGAATTCGGCAGGCGGGCGATTCCGCTTTCCTACCGCCCGACCTTCCAGGAGATGGAACAGAAGCTTAAAGGATAAACGCCGCGCCTCCGGGACTCTGGACCTGGAGGCGCGTTTGCGGTATAGACACAGGACAGCCTCCCCGTCGGGGGGGCTTTCCTTTTGGATAGAGACAATGCCCAGCCTTCTCAGTATGAACGGCCAGACCGCCGTGGTTTTTTCGCAGAACCTTCTGCGCTGGTTTGATACGTTCAAGCGGGCTCTTCCCTGGCGTGTCGCGTACACCCCGTATGCTGTCTGGATTTCGGAAGTCATGCTCCAGCAAACCCAGATGGAACGGGGCGTTGCATATTTTGACCGCTGGATGCGGCGTTTCCCGGATATTGCATCCGTGGCGCTCGCGGATGAAGACGAGATCATGAAGGCCTGGGAAGGGCTTGGCTACTACAGCAGGGCCAGGAATCTCCATGCGGCGGCCAGAATGATCGTCCGGGAAATGGGCGGCGTTTTCCCTTCGGACCCTGACCGTATCCGCGCATTGCCGGGAATTGGCGAATACAGCGCCGGAGCCATCGCCTCGGTGGCGTTCAACCTGCCCGTTCCGGCTGTGGACGCCAATGTGGAACGCATATTCAGCCGCCTGTGTGATATTGATACGCCGCTGAAGAACGCGCAAACCAGACGTTTTATCCGGGACAAGGTCATGGAACTCATGCCGGAAGGCAAGGCGCGTCTGTTCAATCAGGCTTTGATGGAACTCGGCGCTCTGGTGTGTTCGAAAAAGCCGGATTGCGCCCGCTGCCCCATCCCGGAATTCTGCGAGGCCCGACGCATCGGCGTACAGAATGAGCGGCCCGCTCCCGGCAAAAAGACCGAATACAGTACGCTGGATGTGGTCACCGGGCTGTTGTGCAAGGACGGGAAGATTTTTATTCAGAAGCGTCCGGAATTCGGCGTCTGGGCGGGGCTGTGGGAATTCCCCGGCGGCTGCATGGAGCCGGGAGAAACACCGGAAGAAGCGTTACTGCGCGAATTCAGGGAAGAAACGGAACTTGCGGTAACGATTACAGGGAAAATCGGCGTGGTGCGGCATAGCTACACCACATGCCGCGTTACCCTGCACGGATTTTTCTGCACCGCACCCGCTCTGGAACGCGGCACGGAACAGGGTGCAGCTTCCGGCATGGAAGCAGGCGCGCGTTCCGGTGAAGGCCCCATCATCCTGCATGCCGCGAGCAGCGGGAAGTGGGTCACCCCTGCGGAACTGCGCGATTGTGCGTTTCCGGCCGGTTCCCGGAAGCTTCTTGATCTGGTTGAAAAGGCGGGATGGGATAATGCCCTGCCAGGGCAGTCTTCATCCGGCGGCCTGAGTGGGTGAGCGTGCGGCGCATGCACAGTGCAAAACGGCACACGCTCACCCGCTCCGGCCGCCACTGGCGATAACGCGGGATATCCCCGCACTGTCCGCGCCTTTGTGGCACGGCTCATTGTGACCGATTTTTGGTGAACAGGATGACAGAAACAGAAAAAGAGCAGATCAGAGAGCGGATCTTCAGTGAAATCGCACGGATCCGCCAGGATGTGGCAAAACTGACGGAGCTAACCCAGCCTGTTGTTTTTGAGGACATGGACGACATCACGCACATGGACGCCATCGTCAACAAAAGCGTGAATGAAGCCGCACTCGCCTCTTTGAAAAAACGCCTTGCCGGTCTGGAATATGCCGGAAAGCATCTGGATGACCCTGAATTCGGCTATTGCCAGGAATGCGGCGAACCCATCCCTCAAAAACGTCTTCTTTCAATGCCGGAAGCCAACCGCTGTGTGGACTGTGCCGAATAGAGCGTGTATGTTCAGGAAGAATGCATTGCGGCGAGAAGCGTAATCCGTTCCGTTTTTCACCGTGCCGATCCGGAAAATGATTCCGCGACCGGAGCCGTTCTTTCGCGGTCGCAGTTACGCGCCGCCCGCACCGTCAACTTAGCGGACAGGCAGTATGGATATAACCGACTCCTCCAGCATCAACGTGGAACGTTTCACGGCCCGCCGTGAAGCGTTGCGTCTCCTTTTACGAGAGAAGGGGCTCGACGCGCTCATCGTCAGCCTTGATGCCAACCGTTTTTATCTTTCCGGCTTCGAGTTGCAGGATCACCAGGTCAACGAAAGCGCCGGTTGCCTTGTCATCCGGGCCAAGGGGCCGGACACCCTGTGCACTGACGCGCGCTATCATGCCGCCGCTTGCCGTCTGTGGGATGCGGATCAGGTTTTCATCTACGGAGCCGATTCAGCCGACGCCATAGCGGCCATGATCAAAAAAAGCCTTCCCTCCGGTGCTGTGACCGGCTTTGAGGCCAGAATAGTCAACGTCGCCTTGTATCAGCGTCTGGCCCTTGCGTTGCGCCTTGAGCCTGCCGACGGTCTGGTTGAGCAGTTGCGCATTATCAAGGATGCGGACGAAATAGCCCGGATTGAAAAGGCCGTGGGCATCAACCATGCGCTCATGGCCTGGTTGCCTTCGGTTATTCCCGGGGCCGAAGACGAGGAAACCCTGGCCTGGGGCATCGAGCGATTTTTCCGTGAAAGCGGTGCGTCATCTCTTTCTTTTCCCTCCATTGTCGCGGTAGGGAAAAATGCGGCCTTGCCGCACGCCATTCCCGGCAAGACCCCCATTGCGGAAGAGCACTGTGTTCTGGTTGACGTAGGCTGCCGGGTTGACGATTACTGCTCGGATCAGACCCGCACCTTCTGGCTCGGCGCGAAGCCCCCGGCCTGTTTTCTGGATACCATGGATCAGGTACGCAGCGCCCAGGAAAAAGCCATTGCCATGATTGGTCCGGGCGTTGCCGCGTCCGCCGTCTATGCCGCCGCCTGGGATTATTTCAAGGCAAAGGGTGTGGAGAAGTTTTTCACCCACGGGCTCGGGCATGGGGTGGGATTGCAGACCCATGAAGGGCCGAGCCTCAACCCCCGCAGTCAGGTTGTGCTGGAACCCGGCATGGTGGTTACCGTGGAGCCGGGCTTGTATTATCCGGAATGGGGCGGTGTGCGCTGGGAGTATATGGTGCTGGTTACGGAAGATGGGCATAGGGTGCTTTGATTCTGTGATGTGCGATATTTGATAGACCGGCGGCATGCGTAGTGACATGCTGCCGGTCTTTTGTGTGCGAGGGGCG
>JAJDHY010000054.1 GCA_030266385.1 Desulfovibrio sp. OttesenSCG-928-I05 | reverse complement strand
CGCCGGTGGTTTTTTCCTCAAGGGCGCGGCGCATCTTGAATGGGGCATGAAGAACCGTCTGGCCTCCATGTTCAACGAACGTTCCGGCAACACGGTCATGCTGGCCTTTGACCACGGGTATATCATGGGGCCGACCGCCGGTCTGGAACGGCTGGATATCGCTGTTCCCGCGCTGATTCCGCATGTTGACGTGCTTATGGGCACACCGGGAGCACTCCGGACCTGTATTTCGCCGGCGATGAACGCGGCACTGTGCTTGCGGATCAACTATGACTCGTCGGTACTGTATGAGGACATGAGCGGCGGCGGCGGGATCGCCTGGGATATCAAGAACGCGGTACGTATGAACGCGGCCTGCATGGCGGCCCAGACATTTATTGGCGCACCGGGCGAGAAGAACTCCCTTGAGGTTCTGGCGAGAACGGTCAACGCGGGCTTTGCGTTCGGGATTCCGACGCTGGGTGTTGTGGCGGTAGGCAAGGACATGGCGCGGGACGAGCGCTTTTTCCTGCTGGCCACCCGCATGCTGGCGGAAAACGGGGCGCAGGTAGTGAAAAGCTATTATTGTGAGGGGTTTGAACGGGTAGCGGCCGCCTGCCCGGTCCCCATAGTGATCGCGGGCGGCAAGAAACTGCCGGAGGAAGACGCACTTGCCATGTGCCGCCGGGCCATTGATGAAGGGGCACGGGGCGTGGACATGGGCCGGAACATTTTCCAGGCTGAAAACCCGGAAGCCATGTGCCGGGCGGTCGGCAAGGTGGTACATGAAAACTGTGGCGTCAAGGAAGCTTTCCAGTTCTATCAGGAACTCTGCAACGCATAACCATGAGGTAAACCATGAGCGCTGAATACCTGCATATCGGCATTCCCGTAACGAACAGGAAACCCGGCATGACGTACAACGAGGGCGGCAAAATCTGGATGAGCAACCCCGACGATTACGACTTCAAGATTGAATACCTCAAATTCGAGGAAGGCACGCCGTTCCCGGAAATTATGCACAAGAACCCGCATATCGCCTATAAGGTGGACGACGCGGACCCGTATCTGGACGACGCGGACCAGATCATCTTCGGCCCGGTGGTCAACCCGGACGGCTCGCGCATGGCGTTTATTATCAAAGATGACACCATCATCGAACTGCTGGAAATGAAATAGACGGACAAGCATACGACGAACGAACGCGGGCGGAATCTGACGGTTCCGCCCGTTTTTTTGCCGCTTGCAAACCGCGTATGAAAAACACCTGACAAAGTATTTTCCTCAATATTCCCACTACGGAATAGCCGCTTTTGCGCGGATCCGGACAGCTCGCCATGGGAAACCATTTGACAAGACGGGGGATCATGGCGCATTTTGGTAACGTTACCTCAAAGAACGGCACCGGGCGGCAGCCTGGTTCCTCTCAGGCGTTACAGGTATGCGTCCGTCGTCTCGCGGCGGACGAGTCCGGTACCAGGTACATGATCGGAGGCTCGCATGGCTTCTATCAAAGATGTGGCCAGACTGGCAGGCGTGTCCGTGATGACCGCTTCCCGGGTCATGAACGGCAACGGGTCTGTTTCGCCTGTTTCCTGCGAAAAGGTGCGGGCGGCGGCTATCCAGCTGGATTACCGTCCGAACCTGACCGCCCGGAGCCTTCGTTCAAAGCGCACCCGTCTTCTGGGTCTGCTTGTTCCCGATATTGAAAACCCCACCTTTGCGGCACTGGCCAAATACGCGGAAGAAGAAGCGGAAAAACGCGGCTACAACGTGGTGCTTGGCAACACCTGGGAAAGCGCCGGGCGTGAAGCCGAATACTATGACATCATGCGGGCGCGGCAGACCGACGGTATTCTTGTCGCGCCGGTATCCAATACAAACGGCACGCTGTTTGGTGAATGCCCTCTTCCCGTGGTCGTTCTGGACCGCTCTTTTGCCGCGCCCGTTTCGCTTCCTTCCGTCGTTGTGGATAACGGGGAAGTGGGGCGGCTGGCCGCGGAACACCTTCTGGAAAAAGGACACAGGCTTTTCGCCTGTATTACCGGCCCGGCCCATGTGGACGTGTTCGCGGAACGCCTGAAAGGCTTTCGCCAGGCACTGGCCGCTGCCGGACATGAACTGACAATGGTTATGCACGTCGACGTGACGGGACAGATCAGACACGCCGTCGCGGCCGGGGAAGCGCTTTTCGCTTCCAGACCGCAGACGCCCCTCGCGCTTTTCTGCGCTACGGACATCATTGCGCTCGGCGCGATGAAGGCCGCTGCGGGCGCGGGGTTGCGGGTGCCTGATGATGTTTCCGTGGTCGGCGTTGACGATATCCCGGCCGGGGAGCTGATCTTTCCGGCCCTGACGACGGTGCGGCAACCCATACGGGATATGGCGGCCACGGCGGTCGCCATGCTCACGGGCATGCTTGAAGGAGAAGACGTTTCGCGTGAGCGTCTTTTCCTCCGCCCGGAGCTCGTGCCGAGGGAATCCACAACAGCGTTCATTGGCGAGTAGAACCTTGGGCCGCTTGGGCCGGAGGTTCCGGACACAGTTTTTGACGGTCTTTTTTTCATAACCCAGGAGGACATATCATGTGGAAGAGGCTTTTTCTGGCTATCGCCCTTGTTCTGTGCACCAGCGTCGCGGGACATGCCGCTGATCTCAGGATCGGGCTGTCCAGCTTCACCACGTCTGTCGACCCGCTGTTTTATGTGGGCGGCAACAACATTTCCATGATGCGGAACATGTTCGACTGCCTCATGAATCAGGATGAAAAACAGCAGATCAAACCGGGTCTCGCCGTTTCCTGGAAACCGCTTGACGATACCACCTGGGAACTGAAAATGCGTACCGGGGTCACGTTCCACGACGGCAGCGCGTTCACTTCGGAAGATGCCGCCGCCTCCATCAAGCGCGTGGCCCTTGCTTCGGTCAACAGCCCCAGTTCCCTGATGGCCTATGTGCAGGATATCGAATCCGTGGAAACCCCGGATGCCGAAACCCTGATCATCAAGACCAAGAAGCCCACGCCGCTGCTGCCCAACAACCTCAGCAGAATTTCCATCCTGCCCGCCGAATGCGCGGAACTGACCACGAACGATCTGAACGCCGGTAAGGGCGTGATCGGAACCGGCCCCTTCAAGTTCGTCTCCTGGGCGCCGGATGAGCACGTCACCCTGGCCAAGAACCCGGATTACTGGGGCGGCGCGCCTGAATGGGATACCGTGGTGTACCGTTCCCTCAAGAGCAACAGCGCACGCGTTGCCGCCATTCTCGCGGGCGACGTGGATGTTATCGAAAACGTGCCCTCGGCAGATAACGAGCAGCTGCGCAAGAACAGCAAACTGCGCGTCATCAGCACGCCTTCCAACCGCGTCATGTACCTGCACATGGATCAGGATCGCGAAGTTTCCCCCCATGCGGCCGGTCCTGACGGCAAGAACCCGCTGCTCAACCCCAAGGTGCGCCGCGCCATTTCCCTTTCCATCAACCGTCAGGCGCTCATCGACCGCGTGATGGACGGGCAGGGCGGTCTGGCCGGGCAGCTCGTGCCGGAAGGCTATTTCGGCTACTCCCCCGATATCAAGGTCGATCCCTATGATCCCGATCAGGCCAAGAAGCTTCTGGCCGAAGCGGGCTATCCCAACGGCTTCACCCTGACGTCCCACGCCTCCAACGACCGCTACCCCAACGATGCCAAAGTGGCACAGGCCGTCGGCCAGATGCTGAGCCGCATCGGTATCAAGGTCAGCGTGGAAACACTGCCCGGCAGCGTGTATTTCTCCCGCGCGTCCAAGCTGGAATTCAGCTTCATCATGGGCGGGGCGGCTGTGGAAACCGGCGAAGCCACCGGCGTGCTCGGACCGCTGCTTGCCACCTATTCCCAGACCACCGGTCAGGGCAACCGGGGCCGGTATTCCAACCCCGCGTTTGATAACGCCCTCCAGACCGCGCTGGTTACCGTGGATGACGCGGCCCGCGAAAAACTGCTCCAGCAGGCCATGAACATCGCCATGGACGATCTGGGCGTCATTCCCCTGTTCTTCCTGTCGCATAACTGGGCCGTGCGGGCCGATCTGGATATCCAGCCCCGTACCGACGGGTATACGCTGGCGAAGTTTATTACGACGACGAAATAGTGAGAGAGTGAGAGAAGGATGCCTCCGGCGGCCGGGGCTTTAGCTCGGCTCTCTTTATCCGTACGGCTCGAAGACTCGCCTACGGCTAAAGGTCCCCGGACCCCGCCGGGGGAAATGATTTCCCCCGGGCCCCCTCGGTTGGGGGTGGCGGTGGTGGTTTGTGCTCTGACTGTGAAAGGATAGATGTGTATGAACGTACAACGTATCATCATTGATTGTGATCCGGGTATTGACGATGCCGTCTCGCTGCTGCTGGCGCTCGCTTCCCCGGAAGTGGAGGTGCTCGGCGTTACCACGGTGTGCGGGAATATCCCCGTGGATGCCACAACCCGTAATGCACTGACCATCTGCCATCTGGCGGGACGGGATGATATCCCCGTCTATTCCGGCGCGGTCCGGCCCATTTTGCGCGAGCCCATCATGGCCGAATTCAGCGGCGGGTCGGGGCTGGGCAACGCGGTGCTTGAAGCGCCGGTAAGAAAGGCCGAAGTCCTTCATGCCGTGGATTATCTGGTCAAGACACTGGTGGAAGCCGGAGAGCGGGGCGAAAAAATCACCCTGTGCGCCCACGGTCCGCTGACAAATCTGGCGCTCATGATCCGGCACAGCCCGGCTGTTGCCAAGGGGATTGAACGCATCGTGCTCATGGGTGGGGCGTTCCGTGCCGGGGGCAACCGCACCAGAACGGCGGAATTCAACATGCTGGCGGATCCGCATGCCGCCGCCATCGTGGTTTCAGCCGGTATCCCCATCACCATGCTTCCGCTGGATGCCACGTACCAGGCCATGGCAACGCCCGAACGGGTGGAGAAAATCCGCGCCGTTCCCGGCAAGGTGGCCCAGACTGTGGCCGATATCCTTACCTTCTGGGACCGGAAAGACCTCAAACGCTACGGCTCCCTCGGCGGACCGTTGCATGATCCGCTGGTGCCCGCCTACGTGATCCGTCCCGATCTTTTCACCATTGAGTCCACCTTTGTGGAAGTGGAATGGCGGAGCGAACTGTGTTTTGGGCAAACCGTGGCGGACTGGTACGGCAGGACGGATGCGGCCCACAATGTCGATGTTGTTCTCGGCGTCAATGCCGAAGGATTTTTCGATCTGCTGACGGAACGGCTTGCTTCTTACGGAAACTAGCCTTTTGCCGAACCCGTGTGACTCCAGAGCTTTCCGGTCGCGCGTCTCTCTGCGGGAGTGGAGCGGGCGTTGCGATGCTTGCCGGAGACATTTCTATAAAGGCGCCCTGTGAAAACGCATAGAATCATCATTGATACGGATCCCGGCTTTGACGACATGGTGTCGATCCTGCTGGCCTTTGCGTCTCCGGAACTGGAGCTGCTGGGCATTTGCGCGGTAGCGGGCAACGTGCCGCTGGAAGATACGGCGCGTAACGCCTTGCGGGTGTGCGAACTGGCCGGGCGAACGGACGTGCCCGTGTTCATGGGCTGTGCCGGGCCGCTGCTGCGGGATCAGGTCTTTGGCAAATACGCGAATTCCGGCGGTCTTGGCGGGGATTTGCTGCCAGAACCGGCTCTGCGCTGCGCCGAAGGGCACGCGGTGGACCATATCGTGAAAGCGGCGCGGGATGCCGCGGCGCGCGGGGAAACGATTACCATTTGTGCGCACGCACCCCTGACGAACGTGGCCATGGCCTGTCTGATGGGCGGCGAAGAATTTGTGCGGGGCGTGGAACGCATCATTATCATGGGCGGCGCGTTTGAAGCGCTGGGGAACCGGGTCCCCTGGGCGGAATTCAACGTGTACGCGGATCCGCACGCCGCCGCCGTGGTTTTTGCCTCGAAAATTCCCGTGACCCTGTTCCCGCTGGATGCGACGTTTCAGGGGCTGCTGACCCCGGAACGGCTGGACCGTATCCGTGCCGTGAGTGGCAGGGTGGGAGAGGTCATGGAAAAGCTCCTGAAAATTTACGACCGCAATGACGTCGCGCGCTACGGGCAGGAAGGCGGGCCGCTGCATGACCCGATGGTTCCGGCGTTTTTGCTGCGCCCCGAACTGTTTGAAACGGTGCCCGCCTGGGTCGGCGTGGAAACGGCGAACCCGGAAAGCGCTGGGCATACCTACTGTGACTTTTTTGGAAAACTCGGACGAAAACCCAATTGCGACGTGGTCCGGCGGGTGGACAGCGACGGATTTTTCGCGCTTGTCACGGAACGCCTGGCCGCCTACGGGCCGACACAGAGGGGAGAAACGCAATGATCGCGTATCTTATCCGCCGCTTCTGGCAGACTTTTATAACGCTGCTCATCATGTCGCTGCTGGTTTTTGTGGGCGTGTACCACATTGGCAACCCGGCGGATATTCTGGTCAGCGCACAGGCGACGCCGGAAGAGTATGAAATGTTCATCCGGAACATGGGGCTGGATAAACCCATGTGGGAACAGTACGTCACCTTTCTGGGGAACCTTTTTCAGGGCGATCTGGGCAACTCCTTTGTGTACAACGAACCGGCGGTTGATCTTATTTTCCGCCGTCTGCCCGCGACGCTGGAACTGACCTTCGCGGCCATGGGCATTGCCCTTGTTTTCGGGTTGCCTCTGGGAATTTACGCGGGCCTCAAACCGAAATCCGGGCTGACCCGCTGCATAATGACCGGTTCCATCCTTGGGTTCAGCCTCCCTACGTTCTGGATAGGGTTGATGATGGTCATGGTGTTCGCCGTGTGGCTGGGCTGGTTTCCCGCTTCGGGCCGGGGCGGGCTTTCCCATCTTGTGCTGCCCGCCATTAACCTGGCGCTGTTCAAGGTTTCGCTGGTGATCCGTCTGACCAGAGCCGGGGTGCTTGAAAACATGCTCATGGATTACGTGCGCTTCGCCCGGGCCAAAGGCCTTTCGGAAACCCGGGTTGTGGTGGTGCATGTGCTCAAGAACACGCTCATTCCGCTCGTGACGGTGCTCGGTCTGGAACTGGGCAACCTGATTGCCTTTGCCGTGGTGACGGAAACCATCTTCGCCTGGCCCGGCATGGGCAAGCTCATCATCGATTCCATCACCGTGCTGGATAGGCCCGTGATTCTGGCTTACCTGCTCATCGTGGTGGTGATGTTCAGCCTCATCAATCTTGTGGTCGATATCCTGTATTCGGTGATCGACCCCCGGGTGCGCTATGAATAAGAAGGACCGGAATATGACTGAAGAACGCGTTGGCATCGCTGCCCCCGCAACTGCCGGGACTGCTGGGACTGGCGGGACTGGCGGAACTGGCGGGATTGGCGGGATTGGCGACGTCCTGCCGGAAGAGCTGCGGGCCGTCCGTCCTGAATCACCGTTGCGTCGTAACGTGCGGGAGTTCATGCGCCGCAAGCTGGCGGTATTCGCCATGGTCATTGTTCTGCTGCTCTGCGCCATGGCGGTGCTGGCTCCCGTGCTTTCCTTCCAGAACCCCTACAGTCTGGCCGAACTGGATATCATGGACGGCAAGCTCCCGCCCGGTTCCCAGAACTGGGACGGCAGCATCACCTACTGGCTGGGCACGGACGATCAGGGCCGGGATTTATGGAGCGCCATACTGTACGGCACCCGCACCAGCCTTGCCGTGGGTGTTATCAGCGCTTTTCTCGCCCTTGCCGTGGGGGCGGCGTTTGGATTGATCAGCGCCTACGCGGGCGGCAAGGTGGATAGTATCATCATGCGCGTCGTGGATATCCAGCTGAGTTTCCCGGCAATTCTGATCGCCTTGATTTTGCTGGCGATTCTTGGGCAGGGGGTTGGCAAGATCATTATCGCGCTCGTGATCACCCAGTGGGCGTATTACGCACGTACGGTGCGCGGTACGGCGCTGGTGGAACGGCGAAAGGATTATGTGGATGCGGCCCGCTGTCTCGCGCTGCCGTCTTCACGTATCATCGCCCGGCATATATTCCCCAACTGCCTGCCGCCGCTCATCGTGGTGGTGACCATGCGTATCGCCTACGCGGTCATGCTGGAATCGACCCTTTCCTTTCTGGGAATCGGCCTGCCCATTACCGAACCTTCCCTCGGGCTGCTTATTTCCAACGGGTTTGAGTACCTGATGTCGGGTGCCTACTGGATCAGCTTTTTCCCCGGCATGGTTCTTTTCCTGCTCATCGCCAACATCAACATCGTCGGCGACGAGCTGCGTGATCTGCTCAACCCCAGGCTGCGGACCTGATGCCGTCCGCGCGGCGTTCAAGCTATAAAGGAAAACGTATGCATGATACACCCATTACAGCGGTTCCGGGCAGTGCCACGGCAAATATGCCGGACGCGGCGGGCGATTCCGGGCCGGTGCTGGCGGTTGAAGACCTGCATGTGAATTTTGCCATTCGTGATGCCCAGGTGCCCATTCTGCGCGGTGTGACGCTGCATGTGGGTAAAGGGGAGATCGTCGGGCTTGTGGGCGAATCCGGTTCCGGAAAATCCGTCACCGGGCTTACCGCCATGCGGCTTCTCGACAGAAACGGAAGCGTTGCCGGCGGGCGCGTACTGTTTCGCGGTGACGATCTGCTGCAACACGATCAGGAATATATGCGGGCGCTTCGGGGCGATCGCATGGCCATGATTTTTCAGGATCCGCTCATGACCCTGAACCCGGTCCTGCGTATCGATACCCAGATGCTGGAAGCGTTGACCACACATTATCCGGCCATGCCGCGGGAAGAAGCCCGGCAGCGCTGTCTGGATGCGCTGGTCAAAGTAGGTATTCCCGCCCCCGAAGAACGGCTGGAAACCTATCCGCACCAGCTTTCCGGCGGGATGCGCCAGCGCATAGCCATTGCCATCGCCATGCTGAACAGGCCGGATCTGATCATCGCGGACGAGCCGACCACGGCGCTGGACGTGACCATTCAGGCCCAGATTCTTTACGAAATGCAGCAGCTTTGCCGCGAATCATCCACCGCGCTGCTATGGATCACCCACGATCTCAGCGTTGTCGCGGGTCTCGCCGACAGGGTGTACGTCATGTACTCAGGGAAAATCGTGGAAAGCGGCACGGTGGACGATGTGCTGGACAAACCCATGCACCCGTACACGCGGGGGCTTATCATGTCTTCCCCCGGAAACAACGAGCCGGGCAAGCCGCTCTTTCAGATTCCCGGCATGGCCCCCATCCCGGCGGAGCGTCCGTGCGGCTGCGCGTTCAGGCCCCGCTGTCCCCGTGCGGACGGGCAGTGTGAGAGCGATCCGGTCGAAACGTCCTTCGCCTGCGCGGGAGGCGGGGATCACACGCTCTCCTGTTTCCATCCCTATGAATATTCCGACAAAGGGATTGTCCTATGAATGCGCCGCTGATCGAAGTCAGGAACGTAACCAGGCAGTTTGCCAAGCGTCTGGATTTCGCGGGTAAAATCGCCCGATCCCTTGGGGCGAAGTTGCGGGACGAGATCGTTCACGCCGTGGATGATGTCAGTCTCATCGTGCCGGAACAGACGGTCGTCGGGTTGGTCGGGGAGTCCGGTTGCGGCAAATCCACCCTCGGTCGTATGATCGCGGGGGTGGATAAACCCACCGCCGGGCAGATTCTCTACCGGGGCAACGATATGAACGCGCTTTCCGGTGAAGAGGCCGTGCATGCGGCCCTGAAAGTGCAAATGATCTTTCAGGATCCGCTCTCTTCCCTGAACCCGCGTCTGCGTATGCGCGAGATTGTAGGGGAAGCCGTCAGCTATCACGGTATCGTGCCCCCTGCGGAACTGGAGCAGCATATTGATACGACCCTTCTGCGTTGCGGTCTTTCTCCCGCGCTCAAGGGGAGTTATCCCCACCAGTTCTCCGGCGGGCAGCGGCAGCGTATCGGTATTGCCAGAGCGCTCGCGGTGTCGCCCGAACTCATCGTCTGCGACGAGGCCGTGGCCGCGCTGGATGTTTCCCTGCAAGCCCAGATAATCAACCTGTTCATGAAGCTGCGGAAAGATTTCGGGTTGTCCTATCTTTTTGTCAGTCACGATATTTCCGTGGTCCGGCATATTTCAGATTACGTCTATGTAATGTATCTCGGTCGGGTCGTTGAATCCGGTCCTTCGGCAAAACTCTTCGCCGCGCCGCTTCATCCCTACACCAAGGCGCTCCTGAACGAGACGCCCAAGTTTTCCTCGCGCCGGACAGAGTTTCAGCCTATCAGGGGCGAAATCCCGTCGCCGCTGGATCCGCCTCCCGGTTGCCATTTCCACCCCCGCTGCCCCCAGGCCACAGAACAATGCAGGCAGCAAAAACCCGAACTGCGC
>JAJDHY010000053.1 GCA_030266385.1 Desulfovibrio sp. OttesenSCG-928-I05 | reverse complement strand
CCGGAGCGGGGGCCTTTCCCGTCTGAGTGAAGGAGAAAGCAAAAACCAGCTCACACTCAGCTTTTTTCCGCGTCGTCCGGTCCGTCAACGCCCGCTTTGCGCAAGCGTTCGACTTTCCCGGAAGACGCGCCAGACGCTTCCGCCCGCAGTCCCTGAGCCACACGTTGCACATAACGCAGACTCACCCCAGCACTGTGCGCCGCCTGACTGCAGGAAGCTCCCGCCTCAAGCATGGCCGTGATCGCCGCCCTGTTCCGCCCGCCACCCGTGCCCTTGGGAAAGCTCACTGTTTTGCCGCCGCATGCCGCACACATGGCCGCCATTGCATTCAGACCCGCGATAACGGCTATTCTGTGTTTACGGTCAGGCTCAAAGGGCACATAGGCGGCTCTCCCGCCGAATACCCGGCACAGCGCGGCCGCCCTGCGCCTTCCGACCAGATCTTTCAATCGCTCCCAACTGATCCAGCATCTCGCCATATGCACGCCCCTGTTCAGATATGCACCCCGTTACACGGCAGCGCCCCGCCATCATCAGCCGGGAAACGTACCGCAGAAAATCTCTTCGCCATCCGGCGCTCAAGCCGCCGCGGGTCATGGAGCAAATGCTCCGGGACATTTTCATCCCGCAGTCTGTCCAGCACGCGTTCGCTGTGACTCTGCCCGTTGATGACCTTTGACACGGTTTGCGTACTGATTCCCATATCCCTGGCCAGGGAAGACAACGTCCATCCGCGCCGGTTTAACGTCTCACGGATCAGATACGCATGCCGGGAACGCCGGATACCGAGTTCCCGTCTTACAAACGGCGACATGGCACCTCCTTGGCAAAATGTTCCTGCGCAACACGGAACAGCGGCTTGCTGACGCAAGCATTGACCTGCCACAACGCGGCATGTACAGTCGTGATCATCGCGGTATTCAACCATGCGCGTCTTCTATATAAACCAAGGTTTAAAATGTCAACCAAAGTTTATAGTAGCGGCGCATCCTGCACAGTTCTATCATGTCTTCCTGTTTTTCATGGAAACTACGATATAGCAAAACGCGCCATCCAACAGGATAACCAATGAAAAACAATAATTTCGAAGAGATGCATAGCCGCTTTGTCGAAGTCATTGGCTCCGGCACGCCGAAAGCTTTTGCCGCCGCTCTCGAAATATCGGTCCAGGCCGTGCACAAGGCGTTACGGCAGAAAAGAATACCTTCAACCTGGGTTTACAAAATTGCTACCAAGTATACTTTGTTTCCCGACTGGCTTCTGACAGGAAAAGAGCCGCGAAGCCGCGAAACGCCACACCAGGTCGAATCATTTGAAATACTTCAGGGGGAACTGCAAAAAAGAGATGCGCGGATCAAAGCTCTGGAAGCGCAACTTGATACCCTGCACGACGAAAAGGATCAGCGGATCAGGGAACTGGAAAGACAACTCGCGACCACCCACGACAGGATGAATGATCTGTACGCCTTTATCAACGGCGTGATGCGCGCTCAAACCAGCACGCTGCAGGAATCCAGCGCCATATCCTGGGGCCAGACCAGACCGGTGCAGGATAGCCCGGCGCAGGAAAACCAGCACGCCCTGCCGCTTTCCGGCGGGGGCGCGCCCTCTTCTGGCGAAGAAACAAGCTAGGGTCTGTATGCGCTCCGCCGTCAGCCCCATCGCCCGGTGAAAATTCCGCCTTGACAAATCCGCGCGGAAGAGCCACAGCATTTTTAGTGTAACACCATAAGGAAACACAGCAATGCGCACCATGTATTACGCCGCCGCTTTCTTTCAAGCCGATTTTTATTACGGCTTCTTTATGCAGTGCAGCGGCGACGGGGCGTATTCCTGATAATCCCATATCAATCAGATACCCCTTGAAAGCCGCAGCACCCGCTGCGGCTTTCTTTTTTTGGCATTTACCCGGAGGAAGAACACCATGGACAAGGAATGCGCGCCAGCCCCGAAAACATCGGCCCCAGGAGCGCCGGAATTGATACAGCCCGCCACGGCACCCCGCGCCGCCCTGAAAAAGAAAAAAACAACGCTGGCCTGTGTCGGCCCTACCGGCTCTTTCGCCTGGTTCGCGGCCGGGACATTTGCCGCCTCCCTGGCCGGTGAAGACGTTTCGCTCCTTCCCGCCCCGGATCTGGAATCGATTTTCCGCCTGATAGACGACGGCCTCTGTTCCAGCGCACTGATACCAATGGAAAACTCCCGCACAGGCGGAGCGGGACCGGCCATCGACCTTTTCCTCCGGCATGACCTGCGCATCAGCGTCGAATATTCCATGCGGGCCGATATCTGCCTGCTCAGCCGCGAACGGAATACGGACGCCATCCGTGTCATTTACTCCCATCCCCGGCACCTTGCCCGCTGCGCGGGAAAACTGGCCGTCATGTTTCCCGATGCCGCCACCGTTGCCACGGCGTCGGACACGGAAGCCGCCCATTTCACGGCGCAAATGGACGGCGCAGCCGCCCTCGGCCATCCGGGCCTTGCCGGACAGCACGGCCTTGCCGCGCTCGGTATCGGCATTCAAAGCAATGCCGACGTCATCCGTTTCATCCGCATAGAACGCCGGGACGCAAACGCGCCCTCTTCCGCCCCCTGTGCACCGGAAGACGCGATAAGCTCCCTGCTTTTCACGCTTCCCGACAGCCCCGGCGCGCTGGCTTCCGTGTTTCAATGCCTTGCGGAGGCAGGCGTCAGCGTCCGCAAACTGGAAATGCGCCCTCTCGATCAGGAGCATACGCCGGACAACCTGCGGCACGCCTTTTTCGCGGAGCTGGAAACCGATCTTTCTTCCCCCGCGCACGCCAGAACCATGAATATACTGCGGGCCGTATGCGCCGATTGCCGCCTCCTCGGCTGCTATCCCCGCGCGGCGGAGGTATAGAGCCGCCAAAAGAGAACCGGGACGGGGAGCTGTACTCCCCGTCCCGGCTTCCGGTATATTCCTGCGGCAAGCGGGAGTGTTCCCCTTACCCCGTCACGCCCCGCAACGCCTCTGCGATACTTTGTTCGTACGGCGCGGACAGAACGCCGGCTTCGGTAATAATACCGGCGATATATTGTGAAGGCGTCACATCAAACGCAAAGTTGTACGCCCCAACCCCTTCGGGCAGGATGCGCGTCCCGGCCAGTTCGGCCACTTCGCTATCCGGGCGCTCCTCAATGGGAATCCCGTCGCCTGTCAGAACGGTCGGGTCGATTGTGGAAAGCGGCGCGGCGATATAGAACGGAATGCCGTGTTCCTTCGCCAGTACGGCAAGGCCGTATGTGCCTATCTTGTTGGCCGTGTCGCCGTTGGCGGCAATTCTGTCGGCACCCACCACAATTTTTTGCACCAGCCCCTTTTTCATAAGAAGTCCTGCCGCGTTGTCACACGCCGCCATGACCGGGATGCCGTCACGGGCAAGTTCATAGGCCGTCAGCCGCGCCCCCTGCAAAACCGGACGCGTCTCGTCGGAAATAACCCGGATGCGCTTTCCTTCGGCAATTGCCGAACGGATAACCCCGAGCGCCGTACCCCAGCCCGCCGTGGCCAGCGCCCCGGCATTGCAGTGGGTCAGAACCGTATCCCCGTCGTCCAGCAATGCCGCGCCAAAGGCCCCCATGGTCTGGTTGGCGGCCACATCCGCCGCCTGAACTCGCGCGGCCTCGGCCAGCCACAAGGTATGCAGTTCCGCACTGTTGGCAGGGTTCTTTTGCTTCCACAGCGCCCGCATATGCTCAACGGCCCAGACCAGATTCACCGCCGTCGGCCGGGATGCGGCCAGCCTGTCCAGCGCTGAATCCAGATTCTCCCGCCAGTCGTCGCTCCCGCCAACAGTATCCAGTCCGGCTTCGCGGGCGGCGATAACGCAGCCCCAGGCCGCCGAAACCCCAATGGCGGGGGCGCCGCGTACCGCAAGACTCTTGATGGCCTCGATCACCGAATCCAGCGTCCGGCAATACAGGCGTTCCTCAACCAGCGGCAGCGCCCGCTGATCCAGAAGATCCAGCGTGTTGCTCTGGGCATCAAAGCGTATATGGTCCGTCATCTGTTCTCTCCCGATAGGATATGCGTGATAATTTTTCTGTTATACCTCCCCACCCGCAGCGCCACAACCGTTTTTACGTCGGAACACATCCGAATGGCGGCACATGCTCCCGGCGCAAAAAAACGGACATCCGGCCTTGCGACACAGGGGCTGGAAGCGGGATTCACCGCTTCACGGCTCTCCGCCTGCCGGAAAATTTTTTCAAAAAAACGTCTTGACGATTTTTTTACAACTCACTATCTTCGCTCCCATGTCAACGAAACGCGCCATATTTTCCACCCAGTGGTGGCGGCTCTGAAAAGAGCCGCTTGTTTGCGTTTCATCTTTTTATCGCACAAACATACGCGGCAGTGGCTTTACTGACCGCGTTTTTTTGTGCCCGTAAAGTCCCTGTCGCAAAGGAGAACCCCCATGACTCTGACGACAGGCTACACCCCCGACAACAATGGCTTTTTTGGCAACTACGGCGGCCGTTTCGTACCCGGTCAGCTTGATCCGGTGCTGGATGAACTGTCCGCCGCCTACGAAAAATACGGGCAAGATCCCGACTTTCTCGCCGAATTCGCCTACCTGCTGGAACACTATTCCGGCCGTCCGACCCCGCTGTTCCGCTGCGACAACCTGACCCGCCATCTGGGCGGCGCGACCATCTACCTCAAACGGGAAGATCTGGGGCACCTCGGCGCGCACAAGATCAACAACGCGCTGGGACAGGCGCTGCTGGCCAAACGCATGGGCAAGAAAAAGCTCATCGCGGAAACGGGCGCGGGCCAGCACGGCGTCGCCTCGGCGGCGGCCGCCGCGCTTCTCGGCATGAGCTGCACGGTATTCATGGGCGAAGAAGACATGAAGCGCCAGGAACTCAACGTGTTCCGCATGCGCATGATGGGCGCGACCGTGGCCCCGGCCATGTCCGGCCAGCGCACCCTCAAGGAAGCCGTGGACGAGGCGCTGACCTGCTGGGCTCAAAACGCGGCGGATACCTTCTACCTGCTCGGTTCCGCCGTCGGCCCCCACCCCTACCCGCTCATGGTCCGGGATTTCCAGTCCGTCATCGGGATCGAGGCGCGGGAACAGATACTCAAGGAAACCGGCTCCCTGCCCCACGCCTGCATCGCGTGCGTGGGCGGCGGCTCCAACGCCATCGGCCTCTTCCATCCTTTCATCGACGATGAATCCGTCAAGCTTATCGGCGTGGAACCGGGCGGCAGAGGCCCGGCAATCGGCGATCACGCCGCCACCATGACTTACGGTTCCCCCGGCACCGTGCACGGATTCCACTCTTACCTCCTCCACGACGGCAAGGGAGTCGTGCAGCCCGTTCACTCCATTTCTGCGGGACTTGATTACCCCGGCGTCGGCCCCCAGCACGCGCTGCTGCGTGATAACGGACGCGCCGAATACGTTGTGGCCACCGACAGGGAAGCCGTGGACGCGTTTTTCATGCTCTCGCGCACCGAAGGCATTATCCCGGCCCTGGAATCGGCCCACGCCCTGGCCCATGTCGCGAAGATCGCGCCGAAGCTGCCCAAAGAAAAAGCCCTGCTCGTCTGCCTGTCCGGACGCGGCGATAAAGACGTCGCCCAGATTGCGGATATGTCGGCCCGCGGCGTGTTGTAAAAAACCGGTGTGAAAGGGGTCGCATAATTTTCATATAACATAGTGAAAATAATGAATAAAAAAATATTCTCTTGCAATACTGATTACGAACGGCTATGCAAGGGAACAGAAGAGCTGATTACCGGGAATTGCTATCCTCTGTAAGGATACACAGACCGGCAAACAGCGGTTCCGAAAATTATGCGATCCCGATCGCGCATGGAGACCTTATGACCCGTAAAGACCGTACCGAAGGCATTTACAGCCGCCGCGAAGTTCTGGACGAAAGCGAACGCAAACAGTGGTACCTTATCCAGCTGCGTGAACTGCTCTCCTACGCCTACCGTTATTCGGAAGACGTGAAGAAGCGCTTCGACCGCGCCCAGTTCAACGTGGAAAAGCTGAAATCCCTTTCGGATCTCAAGCATATTCCCATTCTGAAAAAGAAAGAGCTGATCTTCCTGCAATCCATGGGGCCGCGCCTCGGCGGGCTTCTGACCAAGGATCTCGGCGAACTCAAGCGCGTGTTCCTTTCCCCCGGCCCCATCTTCGACCCCGAAGACCGCGCCGATGATTACTGGGGCTACACGGAAGCCTTCTATTCCGTCGGCTTCCGCCCCGGCGACGTTTCGCAGATTACCTTCAACTATCACCTGGCCCCGGCAGGACTGATGTTCGAAGAACCCCTGCGCAACCTCGGCTGCGCCGTGGTGCCCGCCGGTCCCGGCAACGCCGCCACCCAGATTGAAATCATGCAGAAGCTGCGCGTTTCCGGCTACGTCGGAACCCCCAGCTACCTTTTGCACCTGGCCCAGAAGGGTGAGGAAAAAGGCCTGAACCTGCGTAAGGATCTGTTCCTTGAAGTCGCCTTTGTGACCGGGGAAAAGTTCTCTGAAAAAATGCGCAACCAGCTCGAAAAGAAATTCGACCTCATCATGCGCCAGGGCTACGGCACGGCGGATGTGGGCTGCATCGGCTACGAATGCTTCCACAAGACCGGTCTGCACATCGCCAACCGCGCCTTTGTGGAAATCTGCCACCCCGATACGGGCATCCCGCTGAAGGACGGCGAAGTGGGCGAAATCGTGGTCACGGCCTTTAACAAGACCTACCCGCTTATCCGCCTCGCCACCGGCGACCTTTCCTATATCGACCGTGCGCCCTGCGCCTGCGGCCGGACCAGCCCGCGTCTGCATTCCATCGTGGGCCGCGTGGATACCACGGCCCGCATCAAGGGCATGTTTGTTTACCCCCACCAGGTGGAACAGGTCATCGCCCGCTTCGAGGAAGTCAAACGCTGGCAGATCGAAGTCACCAACCCCAACGGCATCGACGAAATGACCCTGTTCATCGAAGCCAACAACTTCAAGCGTGAGGATGAACTCCTTCACCAGTTCCGTGAGCGCATCAAGCTGCGTCCCGAACTGAAAATCCTCACCCCCGGCACCCTGCCGCCTCAGGTCAAACTGATCGAGGACAAGCGCGTCTGGGATTGATGCACGCATGCCGCGACCGGGGAGAAGGTACAGCCTTCCCCCCGGTCCGCGATACACACGCTTTTATTGTTTGCCCCGATGTTGTCATATGACGGCGACGGGGTTATTTTTTTACGTACTCTTTCTTTTACACACCATGCCCCGGCGCAATGCACCGGCCTTGCGAAGCGTACACGGCACACAGCCCGCGTGCCCCGCAACGCAAAGCGGCTTTACCAGATACAGGTGGTCCCCATGCCCGAACTTCCCGAAGTTGAAACTGTTGCCCGCACCCTGGCCCCGCAGGTCGTGGGGCGTTTCATCGACAATGCCGAAGTGCTGCTCCCCAAAACCTTACAGACAGGACACGCGTTTCTGCCGGAACTGCGCGGCGGCAGGATCGCACAAGTATGGCGGCGCGCAAAACTGCTCCTCGTGGATGTCGCCTTCGACGATCCGGCAAAGGAGCCGCTGACCCTCGCCTTTCACCTCAAGATGACGGGACGCCTTTTTGTCTACGGGCCGGAAGAAGCACCGGGCAAGCACACCCGCCTGCGCTTCGGCCTGTCGGAAGAGGCGGACGGGCCTGTGGCGGCGCAGCTCTTTTTTGATGACACCCGCACCTTCGGCTACTGCCGCATCATGCGGGAACCGGAGTTCACGGACTGGAAATTCTGGAAAGAACTGGGGCCGGAACCGCTGCTCATTACACCCGAAGAGTTCGCGGAGCGCTTCAAAAGCAAACGTGGCGGCATCAAGGCGGCACTCCTCAATCAGGGCATGATCGCGGGCGTCGGCAACATCTACGCCGATGAATCGCTGTTTCTGGCGGGCATCCGCCCGGACGCGCCGTGCTGTGAACTCGGCGAGAAACGGCTTGTCCGCCTCGCCGGAGCGTTGCGCGACGTGCTTGAAGAATCCATCCGGCAGTGCGGCAGTTCCATCCGCGATTACCGGGACGCCAACGGCAACGCCGGGGCCTTTCAGAATACCTTCAACGTTTACGGACGCCACGGGGAAAGCTGCCGGGTCTGCGGTAAAACGCTGAAAAAATCCGTTGCCGCCGGACGGACGACAGTGCATTGCCCCCACTGCCAGCGGTAAGGCCTGTACACAGTAACTGGACAAGCCCGACCCCGCCTTGCTATTGAACGCCACGGAGGCCTCCATGACACGTTCCGCCGCACGCATTCTTTTTTTTCTTTCCATCATTGTCCTTGCCGCCGCGCCCACCGCGCGCGATGCCGCCGCCACTGAATCCTATGACCTCTCCCGAGCCGTGGAGCGCGCGCTGGAGGCCAACTTCACCATTGAAGCGGCCGAAGCCGGAGCGCGGGCGGCGGAAGAGGGCGTCAAGGCCGCACGGGGGGCTTTCGGTCCCGCGCTGGGCACCCGCTACGGCTGGCAGCAGAACCAGCATAAAAAAGACCTGAACGGCAAGGCGGTGGACGACGAACTGTATACCTGGACGGTATACCTCAAGCAGAACGTGTTTTCCGGTTTCGCCACGCTGAGCAATTACCAGAAAGCGCAACTGCAGGAAGAAAATGCCGGGGCGAACCGTGATAGAGCCCGTCTGGCGCTCATCGCCACGGTGCAGGAAAATTTCCTGTTGCTGCTCCAGGCCAGAGAAAACGTACGCAGTGCGCAGGATTCGTATGACCGCCTTGCCTCCCAGCTTAAAGCGACCAAAGCGTTTTACGATGTGGGCATGAAACCCAGACTGGATGTCCTGCAAGCGGAAGTCGATGTGGCCACGGCGGAAAACATTCTGCTCCAGGCGCGAAACGATTTCGAAACCAGAGTGGCCCGCATGAACACCCTGCTGGTCATCGGCCCGGACGAGGCCGTGGAATACACCGGGGAACTCGGCTACATCCCCTTCGGGCTGAGTTTTGAAGAATGCCTGAATATCGCCGCGACGCGCCGCCCGGATTTGCGCATGGCCAAAAAATCCGTGGAAATCGCGATGAAAGACACCCAGCTTGCGGAAAGCGGCTTTTACCCCAGAATCAACGCCGAAGGCACCTGGTCCACACAGGGCGATGAATGGAACGTTTCGGGCAGCGCGGTAAAGCCGAGGAATTTTTCTTCCTGGTCTGTCGGCATAACAGGCGAATGGGAACTCTTTTCCTGGGGGACTGATTACTACGGCAGCCGCCAGGCCAAACAGAACGAAAGCCGCCTCAAGGCGGAAGAGAACAACCTCCGGCAGGAAGTTGTTTACGAGATCAAATCACGCCTGCTGAAACTGGACGAAGCGGAAAAACGCATCATCGTTGTCCGCAAGGGACTGGAACAGGCCAAAGAAGCGTACCGCATGGCAGCCGCGCGTTACCAGTCGCAAGTCGGCATTTTTCTGGATGTGCTGGATGCCCAGGCCAAACTCACAGCCGCCGAAGTGGCCCTGACCGGCGCACAGGCCGACTACATGGTCGCGCTCTCGGATATCTATGCCGCCATCGGACTGGAAAATCCCGGATTACAGGGCGCAGGCGGCGCGTAATCGAAAAGGCCCCCCACAACGGAACAGTCCTGTACACGAATGCAAAGACGGCTGCCGGATTCCGGCAGCCGTCTTTGCATAAAGCGGTCAGCAAACGACAAGCGCTTACTTCGTGGCTTCGATCAGTTCATCGTAGTAGGCACACAGGGCGTCCATATCGTTCTTCTGTTGCAGCTGAGCGGTCTTTTGCTGGAATTCTTCCATGACCTTCTGAAAGCGGGCGGCGTCTTTCTGGGCAAGAGCCTGAAGCTGCGTGGAAACGGTCATGGCTTTGCTCTGCATTTCTTCGGCGCTGCACGCGGCAAAAGCGCTGGACGCGCTGAACAGAAGCACAACAGCGAGGCTGAGGATAATCTTTTTCATTTTATTTCTCCTGAGAAAATAGTGTATTAGAGAAAAACCCAAGCGAAGTTCTACGCCCTTTTCATAAAATGTACAGTATCTTTCTCAAATATTTCCCCTGTATACAGCCCTCAGGGATTTTCCGCGTCTTCCCGCCCCTCTGTTCCATGCGCCCGCGCTTCCATCAGATCGGCCCGGAAAGAAGCAAGGCGGCGTATCGCTTCCCCTTCACTGGGGTGATAGAATAGCTCCAGCGTGCCGGAATCGCCATCCAGCTTGCCGATGCCTATACCCTGATCCGGGCCGAGGTTGCGCAGCAAAAGATGCAGGGAACGCCCGTCAGAACAGCGTAACTCCGCATGCAGCCGTGCTTTTTCCGAGGGCAGTGAATCCATGTCGCCCTCACAGAAAAAACCGGATTGCAGATCGCTGATGCTTACGTGCCCCACCCCGGCCATGCAGCTTCTATCCATATACCCGCCGAAATGCGTGCCCGGCGCGGTCGGCTCTTCATCCGC
>JAJDHY010000052.1 GCA_030266385.1 Desulfovibrio sp. OttesenSCG-928-I05 | reverse complement strand
TGTCCCCGGCATTCTGTTCATGGAAGCGAAAAATTCCGTGCTGATGCAGCGTTACGCCACAACCAGACGCCCCCATCCGCTTGAAAGGGAAGGGCTGGGGCTGGAACAGGCCATAGCCGAGGAAAAATCCCGGCTTGCGGTTTTCAAGGATCAGGCGGACCTTGTCATTGACAGCTCAAGCTTTTCCATTCATGACCTGCGCCGGGCTATCCAGAAAAAATGGCAGCTCTTGCAGGAAAACGCGCATGGGCTTAAAGTACACCTGATATCGTTCGGTTTTAAATATGGAACGCCTTCCGAAGCCGATATGGTATTTGATTTGCGTTTTTTACCCAATCCGTACTTTGTGCCGGAACTCAGGCCGCTTTCGGGCCTCGACGCCCCCATCGCCGAGTATGTGCTGGGTCAGGAGCCGGGTGCGACATACATCGCCCGCTTCAAAGATTTTCTGCTCTATCAATTGCCGTTGTTCGAAGCGGAAGGCCGGTACCGGCTCACCATTGCCATTGGCTGTACAGGAGGCCGTCACCGCTCGGTGGCCGTGACGCAGGCCGTGACTGATATGTTGAAAGAACAAGGCTATGCCGTTTCAACCGAACATCGCCACCTTGAACTGGGGTAACGCCCCCTTAAAGGATAGTACATGACGCAGAACAAAGACGACGCGACCGTTCTTGCCGGCGTTATTCTTGTGACCCATGCGGATTATGGCGCGGCGCTCCTGCGGGCCGCCGAATTCATTCTTGGTCCCGTTCAGGACTGTTCTTCCATCCAGGTCGACGTATCGCTGGATGTGGAAGGCACGGTGGCGCGGCTGAAAGAAGCCGCTTCGCTTCTGGACAGGGGCAGAGGGGTGATTATCCTTACTGATATGTTTGGCGGAACGCCCACAAACCTCAGCCTTTCCCTGATGAGTAATCCGGAAAAGATCGAGGTCGTCACCGGGGTCAACCTGCCCATGCTGCTCAAGGTTTTTGACAACAGACACCGGGAGCTTCCGGAGCTTGCGGAAATGGCGCTTGATGCAGGCCGTAAAGGAATCGTTTCCGCCGGCGGCATTTTGCGCGGTAAAAGCAAAACGTCCTGACCGCATGGTTCCCCTGTTCCGCTCCCGCGTGAATGACCTTTTTGCCGTCGGGTGTGCGGTCGTTGTTCACGCGCGGCTGCCTGATCAATCGCGGTGCGTGCGGGGGATACTGCCATGATGTGGTTCAGGGTGGACAACAGGCTTATTCACGGCCAGGTTATTGAAACCTGGCTACCCTATATCGGCGCATCCCGTCTTGTCGTCTGTTCTGCCGCGCTGGCTGCCGATCCGTTCCGGCGACAGATCATGCTGCTGGCCGTCCCTTCCCGTATTACCGTTGATTTTTGCACGCTGACCGCACTGCTGGATATGTATGTCGCGGATGATCCGTCCCGCCGTACGCTGGTGCTGTTTGCCGGTTGCGACGATGCGCGGGCCGCCTTTGATTTTGGTGTCAGTTTCACGTCGCTCAATATCGGCAATGTGCATTACGCGCCCGGAAAAACGCAGGTATGCGCGCACGTGGCCCTTTCCGAAAAGGATGCGGAACATCTCGCATATTTGCGCGATCGTGGGGTTGCGCTTGATTTTCGCTGTGTTCCCAACGATAAAACCCAGGTGGAGGCGTTGCCGTGACGCTTTCCTTTATCCCTCCCGTACAGGCCCTGGCTGTGGGTGCTTTTTTTTTGCCCTTTTCTCGCTGACCCGTTTCGCGGTCAATTTCGCATTTATTGACCGGCCTATTACCATTGGCCTGCTCTGGGGCCTTGTTACCGGGGACCCCTACACAGCTCTGGGCATTGCGGTGTTTTTTGAACTGTTCACTCTGGATTTGTTCCCTGCCGGTACCTTTTTCCCGCCAAACGTTCTCATGCCCATGATCTGGGTCTACTCCCTTGTCCAGGCGCTCCCCTTGACCGGCGTTGCGTCCATATCCGTGCTTGTCCTGCTTTCTCTTCCGCTTATGCAGGTCGGGTTATGGGTAGAGCGCAGCCATCGCCACTGGCAGGACAGAGGGTATACGGAGATTCAGAAGGCCTACCGGGCGGGAGCGGATATGGGTGAGGTTGCGGGCAAGGTTATTTTCCGTTCGCTGGCCCAACTCGCGGCTGGTAACATTCTGGCTTTTCTGGCGGCGGGTTCGGCGTGGTATGTGGTTTACGCGCTGCTGGCGAACTGCATGGGGCATCTTCCCGCTCTGCATATCGTTTCCTGGGACTTCTTATGTGCCGTTGCCGCTATCGGGGCGGTGCTGGCTGTGCGCACCAAGCCCGGCTACGCCGTCCTCGGCGTGCTGCTGACGGGCATTACGGCCTATGTCTTTCTGGGAGAAGCGTTGTAGAGCGGCGTGCGGCTAGACGATGATATCCAGGCGCGGGGCGCTTGCGCCGAGCGGGCTTGCCAGCGATGCGGCACTACCCGGTGAGGCTGCCGGGGGCAAAGAGGCTGAATCATTTGAAAGGCCCGGATCGGGCGCGATATCCACAGGTTCCGGGGCAGGGGATGCATCAAGAGCCTGCATGGATTCGGGGGTAAGCGCTTCGGTAGCGGCTTCCTCGATATGCTCCTTGCTCTTCTTCAGATGTTCTTTGGATTTTTCGTGGACTTCTTCGTCAACGACAGCACCGGTAGCCCGTCTGGCTCTTATGGCGGCCAGCGCTTCCAGTCCTCCGATTCTCGCGTTCGGGCTGCGCGCTTCGCGGACGAGCCGTTCGTAATCCACGGAAGAAATAACCGCGTTCAGC
This sequence comes from Desulfovibrio sp. OttesenSCG-928-I05, assembly GCA_030266385.1. Classification (GTDB taxonomy): domain Bacteria; phylum Desulfobacterota; class Desulfovibrionia; order Desulfovibrionales; family Desulfovibrionaceae; genus JAJDHY01. Next base: position 7,734 of record JAJDHY010000052.1, on the reverse strand, counting down.
GTGCTGTTCAGCTTGTTGCCGAAAGTGCTTTCCGACGCGAACCCGGCAAGACTGGCCTGGGTGTACTCGGATTTTTCGTAGTTGCTGTTGTAGAAGTTTCCCGCCATGAGCGAGGAGGACGAGCGGGAATAGCCGGAGACGGGTTGTGCTTGCTGCCCGGCATTTTCCGGCGCGACGGGCGACGCGTTTGGCGAGTCAGCCGGAACTATGGCCGAAGAAGATGCGGCGGCTGCAACGCAAGATGCGCCAAGAGCCGTCTCCGTTGTGGCGGAGGCGGCTTCGCGTATCTGGTGCAGCATATCCCGGATGTTCGAAAAATCACCGGATGCCGCTATCGCATTGATCATGCCGCTCATTGCGATGCTCCGTTATTCGGGTTTTTCGGTATACATATCGGCAATCCGGCGTCTCTCTTTAGGCCATGGACATTTCTTTATGAAAGAGCGTTCCGTCTCCGGGGGCAGGCCACGCGCATCGCCGGGAGCCGTATCCCCAAGAGGCCGGAAGCAAATCGTTGCCGACAGAAAAATTTTCAAAGTGAACCCGCTCCGGCCCCTTTTCGTGCCCCATTATTGTTGACAAGGGGCAAAGGCCAGCCTACTATTCCGCACTTGTTTTCCACGTAGCGTTTTCACGCCACGGCACGTATACCGGACCAGATTGCCGCGCGGATTCCGCCCCTGCCCCGAAGCACCCTGCAGGAAGGGCGGGTCTTTTTCTTGTTTCCGCGATCCTCCGGCTTTCTGGATCAAAAACGCCCTTTGGGCAGGAGAAGGATTCATGGCAACCTTTGGCTTGTTGTTTGCGCTGGCATGCGCGGCATGTGCGATTATCTACGGCATGAAGTCCAGTAAGGATATTCTGGCTCTGCCCGCTGGCGACGAGAGGATGCAGGAAATTGCCGGCGCGATTCAGGAAGGTGCCAGTGCGTACCTGAAGCGGCAGTACACCACTATCGCCATTGTCGGCGTTGTGCTTTTCGTGCTGCTCTGGATCGCCCTCGGTTTCGGGACCGCCTTTGGCTTCGCTCTCGGCGCGGCTCTTTCGGGCGCTGCCGGTTTTATCGGCATGAACGTGTCCGTGCGCGCTAACGTGCGCACCACCGAAGCCGCCAAGAACGGCCTTTCCGCCGCGCTTGACGTCGCTTTCAAGGGCGGCGCCATCACCGGGTTTCTGGTGGTTGGCCTCGGTCTTGCCGGTGTCGCCGGATACTACCTGCTGCTGAGCCTTTTTGTCAGCGGTACCACCACTGATATCGTTCATCCCCTGATCGGCCTCGGTTTCGGCGGATCCCTCATCTCCATTTTCGCCCGTCTCGGCGGCGGTATCTTCACCAAGGGCGCCGACGTGGGCGCTGACCTGGTGGGCAAGGTTGAAGCCGGGATTCCCGAAGACGACCCCCGCAACCCCGCCGTTATCGCCGACAACGTGGGCGATAACGTGGGCGACTGCGCCGGTATGGCCGCCGACCTTTTTGAAACCTACGCCGTGACGATCATCGCCACCATGCTGCTCGGCGCGCTCCTGATCAAGACGCCGGAAAGCGGTTCCGACCTGCTGGCCGTGGCGTATCCTCTGGTGCTCGGCGGTTTCTCCATTATCGCTTCCGTGATCGGCTGCCGTTTCGTCAAGGTTGGCGAAGACGGCAAGATCATGAAGGCCCTCTACAAAGGCCTCGTCGTTGCCGGTGGCCTTGCCGTTGTGGGCTTTTTGCCTCTGACCTTCATCTTCATGCCCGCCAATGCGCTTGATGCCGCCATGGGTATTGAAGGCGGCGCGCACCTGCGTCTTTACGGTGCGGCCCTTGTCGGCCTGCTGCTGACCGCCATTCTGGTCTGGCTGACCGAATACTACACCTCCACGGATTACAAGCCCGTGCGCTACGTGGCCGAAGCGTCCCAGACCGGGCACGCCACCAACATCATCGCGGGTCTCGCGCTTTCCATGCGTTCCACCGCGCTGCCCGTGCTCGCCGTGTGCTTCGCCATCTACGCCGCCTATACGGCTGCGGGCCTCTACGGTATCGCTATTGCCGCTACCTCCATGCTGTCCATGACGGGGATTATCGTCGCCATTGACGCTTACGGTCCCATCACCGACAACGCGGGCGGCATTGCTGAAATGGCCGAACTGGATGATTCCGTTCGCGCCGTGACCGACCCCCTCGACGCCGTGGGCAACACCACCAAGGCCGTTACCAAGGGCTACGCCATCGGTTCCGCCGGTCTGGCCGCTCTGGTGCTCTTTGCCGACTACACCCACGCCCTCGGACGTGAGCTTTCCTTTGACCTTTCCAACCCCGCTGTGATCATCGGCCTCTTTATCGGTGGTTCGATTCCGTACCTCTTCGGGGCCATGGCCATGGAAGCCGTCGGCCGCGCCGCCGGTTCCGTGGTGAACGAAGTGCGTCGCCAGTTCCGCGAAATCGCCGGTATCATGGAAGGCACCGCCAAGCCCGATTACTCCCGTACCGTGGACCTGCTCACCAAGTCCGCCATACGTGAAATGATCGTGCCTTCCCTCCTGCCTGTGCTCGCTCCTGTCATCGTCGGCCTCGGCGTGCGCTGGCTCATGGGTGCGGAAGCCGGTCTGCAAGCGCTTGGCGGGATGCTCATGGGCACCATCGTCACCGGTATCTTTGTGGCCATTTCCATGACCACCGGCGGCGGTGCCTGGGATAACGCCAAGAAGTACATTGAAGACGACAACTTCGGCGGCAAGGGTTCCGAAACCCACAAGGCCGCCGTTACCGGCGACACGGTCGGCGACCCTTACAAGGATACCGCCGGTCCCGCCATCAACCCCCTGATCAAGATCATCAACATCGTGGCGCTGCTTATCGTGCCCCTGCTGGTGTAAGAAAGACGTATGCGGCACCCGGAGAAGAAGGCAGTGCCTTCTTCTCCGGATTGTCCGCCTTGAAAAGCCTCTGGAACCCGTAAGCGGGGAACAGGATATGAAAAAGCGCTCCATTCTTCGAGAATGGAGCGCTTTTGCTAGTAAAAAAGGAGGAACGCCGGGAGTAGAGTCGGGGGCGCGACGGCATTTTCCTACTCTGTGCGATTCACCTTTAAGGTCACGAGCGCCCTTAGAAAACGCTGTAATGCCTCCGCTTCGTCATAACGCTTTTGAGCTTTGCGCAAGGCTATCAGTTCCAGGTAGCTGTTGGGGCTTTCTTCGAGGCGCAGAGCCTGAAAAATAAAGCGTTCGGCGCGGTCGTACTGTCGGGAAAGTCGGGCTATGAGAGCACGCATGATCCAGAGATCGGCATGCCCGGCATGTTCGGGAATGGCGCGGGCGAGGCAGACGGCGGCTTTTTCAAACTGGGAAGCTTCGGAAAATGCCAGGGCCGCGTCCATATATTTGAAGTATGGTTCGCCGTGCGGAAGGTAGAGGGGGGTGACGGGGAGCGTTCCCGCCTTCAACGCTTTTTCAAGTGCGGGAAGAAAGCGCAGGATGGTGGTATCCTTTTCCTGGAAAGTTGTCAGATGAGCATCAAAACGATCCATGGAACGGCCAGCCGTTGTGCCCGTGTCCGCCCGACCGCGTTTGATTTTTTCTTCAAAATCCTGGCGGGAACGATAATAGTAGTGGTTGATCTTGAGCCGGCGTCGCATGGAAAAGGTGAAGGGGGAATCGCCGGGAATGGGGTAGTGATCTTCAGAGACACAGAAATTTTCCGGTTTGTAGCGGAAGGTGTGCGGGGTAAAGTTGGATTCGGTGCGGCAGGGGCGGATGATGGACTTGTGATGAATGTTGCTCGGAAACTGCGACATGCGCTGTGTGTAGTTTTTTATAAGCGGGCCGTCAGGACGCGCATCGTGCCCTGACGAGGAAAATATATCCCAGGGTATGCTGAGCCCGCCGTACTGCTCGAATTCCGGGAGCAGGGCGCGCAGGTCGTTTCCTTCCCGCAGACAGATGAACTCGTCCACGTCGATAAATCCCAGCCAGACGCAGGAAGGGCCGAAGGTCTCAAGGCAATCCTGATAGGCGGTTCTCTGAATCGCTTTGCCGGATACCCGGCGCACGGTAACCCGTGATGAATCGGCAAAATCCTGCAACAGCTCCTGAATGGGCGTGCGGCTCATGTTGTCGTAAATATAAAAATGCTCGACACCGATCAGTGCATGGTACGTGAGCCACTCTTTGAGATAGAGATCTTCGTCCTTGGCGATGCAGCAGAGTGCGAGATAGTACATAAATCTGCTATGCCAGAAAAGCGAGAGCCTGACAACGCAGTTCACGCAGTTTTTGTCCGGCTGCCGGCCCCTGAAGGCGCAGTTCGGGCGGCAAATGGATCGAAAGTATTGTCCGCAACCCGGAACGCATGCGTTCGGGAAGCGAATCATCCCCTGAATCCGCCGCGACGAGCGTGAAAAAGGGTTCCGCGATATGAGCCGCATGCAGGGTTTGCAGAAGGTCGACTCGTGTACCGGGCCGGAGCGTTCCGTACAGGCCGCCCTTCATGTGCAGCCGGGCGGCGAGTCTGCCTGCCTGTTCCCAGCGTTTCGGAAGCCGCAGGCGTGCGGCCAGGGAGAGTGCCGCATCCTCCCCGCGCTCTTCGTGCTTCAGATGGCGGGGGAGCAATTCCGGCGCTGTTGTGCGCTTGCCGAGGTCATGGCACAGCCCCATCCAGAGAGCGAGGGGAATATCCCGGCGATCAGCAGGGGCGTTCCGGGTGTAAATTTCGGCGATGCGGTCCATGACGCGGGCCGTGTGTTCGAGAACAGAATCAGAGCCATGGTAGCGTTCCGGCCCTGCCGGAATGGAGTCTGCGCCGTCCAGTTCGGCGAACCATGGCCGCAGACTGTCGCTTGCCGCCAGAAGGCGCAGGAAGTTTCCGGGCCTGGGTATGCGCGCTGTTTCGCTGGCCGCCTCATTCAGGGTTTTGGTTATTTCCTGCCCGACGCGTTCCGGGGCGATATTCGCAAGATCGCCGGAGGCGGAACAGGCGCGCATGTGCGGTATGGTGCTGTCATGCAGGGAAAAATCCGGGAAAACAGCCGCAAAGCGTGCTGCCCTGAACACGCGCAGCGGATCCTGCTGAAAAATGCCGGGAGAGACCGGCCGGATCACCCCCTCGCGCAGGTCGTTCATGCTGTCCGGGTGCATGTACAGTCGCCCGTCCGCATCCAGCGCAAGGGCGTTGATTGTGAAATCGCGGTTCATGACGTCGGCCATGATGGATTCGCCGTTCAGCGGGATATATTCATGCCCGTCGGCGAGGAAAACGGGCACGCCGGAACCCGCGCGCCGGGCGTGGGGTTTTTCCCGCAAAAAGGCTTCCACTGATCCGTCAAAGACTATATCAACATCGTGCGGCACGATGCCGAGCAAGGTATCACGGACCGCGCCGCCCACAAGATAATAACGCATGCCTCTTGCTATCAGAAAGCGCGCGTTCGGAAAAGAAGAGTAAAGGCGTAATAAATATGACAGGATCAATAGTTTTGCTGGAACATGGCGTCGCCGGACTGGCGGAACCGTTACGCGCCACGGAGTGCGCTTCCGATCTGTTTTTTCCCGGTGCGACGGTTGAAGCCCCATGGCGTTCCGGGGAAATGACGGGAGCTGTGCTGCGTGGCGACGGGGGCACGAATGGGCATGGACCTGTTTTTCTGGCCGGGGCCAGCCTTTCCACCTTCGATCTTGCCTGGCATTTACACGAGCGCGGTGTTTACAGTGAAGACTGGACAGCCGTTATAGCCTGCTCACAGCAGAAAGGGCGGGGGCAACTGGGGCGATACTGGCATTCCCCCGCCGGTAACCTGTACGTATCCTTTCTGCTGCCCCGCGATGCACTTTTTGATACGGAAGCCGCCGCTCTGATTACCGGCTACATGCTGTTGACGGCGCTGCGTGAGGAAGGCCTGCCGCTTGCCCTCAAATGGCCCAATGATCTTTTGCTGGAAGACGAGCAGGGGGCGTTTACGGGAAAAGTCGCCGGGCTGCTACTGGAAGAAAGACGGGGGCGGGTGGTCGCCGGTTTCGGCGTCAATCTGCGTGAAGCGCCGTCCGAAGCGCTTTTGCGGAAAGACCGCGCCATTGCTGCCGCCTCCCTGGCCGCATGGAAACTGACGCCCGTAGCGCTATGGCTCAGCCTTTCCGCCCGGCTCAACGCCATCTACACCCGGCGAATCTATGGGCGGGATCCGCTCTCCATTATGCGGGATCTTGAAGCGCATCTCGCGTGGAAGGGAAAGAATGTGTCCGCCGGGGATGCCGGGGATGAACTATACGGGCGTCTGCTCGGGCTCGGGCCGGACGGCGCGCTCCGTCTGGAGACACCCGACGGGGTGCGGGAAATCATTTCCGGCAGCGTCCGCCTCTGACGGCATCTGGAAATATCATCATGCTGAAACGGCCGGGAACCATGCGTTCCCGGCCGTTTCATTGTTCATGCAGTGATGGGCAAATAGCTGGTTAATACCCCAAATCCTGATTAATCAGGAGAACGTGAATACGGCCCTGCGGAAAGCATTTTTCCGTTATCGTCCACACACCGCAAATTCTGTCCTGGGTATTGCAGTCGGTACAGCGCGTTGTGATGGAGCAGGGCGTTTTACCGCCCAGACGCATGGCGTTGATGGGGGTGGCAATTTCCTTGACGCGCGAGCGGGCGTTTGCTTCATCCGCGCAGATCTTGTTGCGCCCGACCATGAGCAGCACCTTGCGCGGGCCGAAATGGATGGACGCGACCCGGTTACCCATTTTATCCAGATTCACGAGTTTCCCGTCCACAGTGACGGCATTGGAGGACGTGAGGTACATATCGGCCAGCAAGCTTTCCCGACGCAGGGCGAGAACTTCTTCGCGCGAAAGGGCCGGATCGGTACTATCCAGAACCGTGAACCCGGCAAGCTGCTTCAACTTCGGGATGATGCCGGAACCCTTCACCGTGGCGGAGCCGCCGAAACCGACGGATTTCAAGCCCGCTTCCGGTATGATGTTGGCGATAACATGCGCGGACGCATCGTTCACGTCGGCATGAATACTGGCGGCGAATCCGTTATGAACAAGAGCCTTGCGGGTTTGCTCAAGCCGTACGTTCCAGTAATTCTCCGGGGGAGAAAGAACCATGAACTCCTCCTTTTGCTTACAGTGTGAACAGGGTATTCAGCGCGGTACGCGCCTGCCGTATGACGTCATCCTGCGTCTGTCCGGCGTCTATGATGCGAAAACGGGCGGGAAAGCGGGCGGCCCAGTCCAGAAAGCCCTGTCGCACCCTGGTATGAAACGCCAGGGATTCCGCTTCGAAACGTCCTTCGCTTTCTTCTTTTCCTTCCAGCTTGTTGCGGCCTCTGGCCCGTTGCAGTCCAAGGGCCGGGTCTACATCGAAGAGCAGGGTGTAATCCGGCCATACGCCGCCTACCGCCTTGTTGTTCATCTCGTACAGTTCATCCGGCGGCAGCCCCCGGCCATAGCCCTGATACACAATGGTGGAATCGGCATAGCGGTCTGAAAAAACAATCGTTCCGCTATCCAGCGCCGGTCGTATCACGCTGTGCACATGCTGGGCCCGGTCGGCGAGATACAGGAAGAGTTCAGTTTCCGGGCAAATATCACTGTTGCGGCTGTCCAGAAGAAGCGCGCGCAGTTCCCGCCCCAGACGGCTGCCGCCGGGTTCGCGGGTACGGAGCACGGAAAGGCCCTTTTCTTCCAGCATCTGCGCCAGCGTTGCCATGGCGCTGCTTTTGCCCGATCCTTCCATTCCTTCAAAGCTGATAAACA
>JAJDHY010000051.1 GCA_030266385.1 Desulfovibrio sp. OttesenSCG-928-I05 | reverse complement strand
ACAAGACCACAAGGAGTTCGCATATGTCCTTCACGCTGCCCCGCTATATCGCTCCCGACTTCACTACGGCCCCCTTCACCTCCGCTCCCAACGTAAAAACGGCCCTGTGCGAACAGGACGGCGTGGCACCGGCCCTCTACCATAGCACATCCATGTACCCGGAATATTTCAAAATTAACGGACAATGGCAGCTGGCCGAAGAAAGCCGTATGGATGCCGCCATTGTCATCCGCAACGACGGCACTCTGGATGTTGTGGAAATGCGCAACCTGCGCGCGGGCGATGTCGTTATCCTGGGCCGCAGCGAAAACGCCGAAGAAGGCATTTTCCTGCACGCGGACGGGTTTGAACAGGATGGCGCGGCCAACAGCGACCAGTTCGCCTTCCGGCAAGGGCGCTCCCGCGAAACGGCCTTTTCCCGCGATTATGATTTCCTGTACAACCTGTTGCGGCACGAAAAAGAACACGGCAGCATCGTCTGGGTCATGGGACCGGCCTTTGCCTTTGACCATGACGCCAGAGGCGCCATGCAAAAGCTGGTGGAACACGGTTTCGCCCACGGGCTGCTGGCCGGAAACGCCCTGGCAACCCACGATCTGGAAGGCGCGTTTCTCCGCACGGCGCTGGGGCAGGATATCTACACGCAACGCTCCATGCCCAACGGTCACTACAACCATCTTGATACCATCAACGAGGTACGGCGCAGCGGTTCCATCGCGCAGTTCATCAAGGATCACGCCATTGATAACGGCATCATGTACAGTCTGGTCACGAAAAACGTACCCTATGTCCTGACCAGTTCCATCCGGGACGACGGGCCGCTGCCCGAAGTGATCCACAGCGTCTACGAAGGCCAGGCCGCCATGCGGGATATCGTCCGCAAAGCGACCACGGTGATCTGTCTCGCCACCCAGCTGCACACCATTGCCACGGGGAACATGACGCCCTGCTTCCGGGTTGTGAACGGAACGGTACGGCCGCTTTTCATCTACAGTATTGATATTTCCGAATTCGCGACCAACAAGTTGGCCGACCGGGGCAGTCTTTCCGCCATCGGCATGGTGACCAACGTGCAGGATTTTATTGTGAACGTGGCCAAAGGCGTGGGAGCACTGTAAACGGAAACCGCCGGAGACCTACCCGGAGGCGATCCGGGAACGCTCTCCCGTCACCGCCTGTCTGAACGAACTATGCTGCTCTATATCCACGTCCCTTTCTGCCGTTCCCGTTGCGGATACTGCGCGTTCCACTCCTTCCCCATAGGGCAGGGGGGCGAGGACGCGCTTGTCCGCTACACGGAAACGCTCATGACGGAAATCGCCCTGTGGGGCGACCGCCTCGGCAAGGCCCGGGTGGATACCGTCTTTTTCGGCGGCGGCACGCCCAGTCTGCTGCCCGTGAAAGCCGTACATGCCGTCATGAACCGCCTGCGCACGGCCTTTGATATCGCGCCCGACGCGGAAATCAGTTTTGAGGCCAATCCCGAATCCTTTATCAAGCTCGGGTACGCCCACGAGATCAGAAAAGCGGGCATCACCCGCGTCTCGCTGGGCGTGCAAAGCATGTCGAACGAACGGCTCAAGATCCTCGGGCGCGTCCATACCGTCCGGGATGCCGCCACAGCCGTGCAACTGGCGCGGCAGGCCGGGTTTTCCAGCCTGAATATAGATTGCATCTGGGCGCTGCCCGGTCAGCGTCCCCGCGACTGGCAGGAAGAACTGAAAGCCTTTGTGCGTCTGCAGCCCGATCATTTCTCCTGCTACGGCCTGACCCTTGAGGAAGGCACCCCCATGGCCAACGCCGCCCACGCCGGAACCATCATCCTGCCCCCGGAAAAAGAACAGGCGACCATGTATCTGAGCGGCGCGGATTTCCTTGAATCACAAGGGTACCTGCAATACGAGATTTCCAACTTCGCCCGCATGGGGTTCCAGTGCCGCCACAACCTCGGGTACTGGGAAGGAACGGAGTATCTGGGGCTCGGCCCGTCCGCCGTATCCACCATGATGGGACGGCGCTGGACAAACCCTTACGAGCCGCGCGAATGGGAAGATGCCATCCGGGAGAAACGTCTGGGCGGGGATGTGGAAACCCTGGATATGCAAACCAGAGTGCTGGAAACCATCATGCTGCGTCTGCGTACCAACCGGGGATTGCGCGTCAAGGCCTACCGGGAACTCACAGGCCGCGATTTCATGAAAGATAACCGCGCCTTTATCCACGCCCTGCACAAGGAAGGTCTGATTCGTATTCTGGGCGGTTACCTGCGCCTGACACGGACCGGAATGCTGGTCTCCAACACCATCCTGTCCCGGCTGTTCGAAGAAGTGGAAGAAAAACTCGCCCTGCCGGAAGGGAAGTGAAAGAAGAAGAATGCCTCCGGCGGCCGAGAGGGCGCTGCCCTCTCGGACTCTCCCGACAGGGGGCGTGAGCCCCCTGCACCCCGCGTTAGGGGGGGGTAGGTACTGTACAGAGCAGGAGGCCTCGTCTTTCGTTCCTTCGTACCCTTGTGTCAAAATCCCTCAAAGTATGGATGCAAAAAAGCGCCCGCCACGTTTTGTAACGGGCGGACGCCAGATAAGTATATAGACAGAGGAGGACTAGGGCCTGTTCACACTATGAGCAATTTTGTTCTCTGCCAAGGAAGCCAGACTTTGAACCGAAGGAGTGTACTCTGGCGGTACACCACTTCGGTGCAAAGGCTGGCTGACGCAGGCAGAGGGCAAAAGGGCCATAGTGTGTACAGGCCTAGCCCAGCGTTTCCAGCGGGGTATACGTTCCATCCGGGTTGGGGCGGAAGACGTAGTGTTCCTTGATGTAGATGATATCGTCGCGATGCACACTTTCCAGTTCAGCCAAAATGGCGGCCTTGGCAACCACGTTGGCCCCGGCTTCCTTGGCCAGATTCTCAATGGCGTTTATGGATTCGCCGGTGGCGATGACATCGTCAATAAGCGCCACGCGCTTCCCGCGTATTTTATCGGCCTCGCACCCGTCCAGCCACAGGGTTTGTTCCTTCTGGGTGGTGATGGAGGTGGCAGTGTGGGAAATGGGATTCCGCATGTAAGGCTTACGGCTTTTACGGGCAACGATGAACTCTTTCATGCCGAGCAGCCGGGAAAGCTCGTAGGTAAGGCAAATTCCCTTGGCCTCGGCTGTCATGAGCATGTCCACCTCAGGAAGACGGCGCAGCAGCTCCGGGGCGACGGTCTGGATCAGCTCGGTATCCGAAAGAACGACAAAACTGGCCAGCACCAGATTTTCGCCCACCTGCACGTACGGCAGGTTCCTGTGCAACCCCATAATTTCAAAATCGAAATATTCCACGAAGCCACTCCTTGCTGCGCCCGTCCGGGTCATGTTGGGAAAGAGGGATATATACCAAAGGGCGTTTTCTTTTGTAAAGCAACACGGCCTGAGAAAACTGTCATAAAAAAATCCGTGCGGCAAAGATACGTGCCAAAAACGACCGTTCCGCCTCCCGTACGAAACGGAAGGCGGAACGAAAAAAACGGACAATGCCGATCAGGCCTGCGGCTTGGCTATTTTGCCGTCGCGGATATGGATAAGTTCCAGCACCTTTTCACTCAGGGACTGAAGGTCCGGTTTGGCGAACTGGGCGTCAGCGCCGACGGAATCCCCCTTGTGCTCAAGCCGCTCGGTAATAAGCGACGAGAAAAGCGCCACAGGAAGAATCTTGAGAATAGGATCATCCTTGACGTTTTTACACAAGGTCAGGCCGTCCAGACGGGGCATTTCAATATCGGAAATAATCGCATCCACCAGATTGGTGATGGGAATATTCTTTTCTTCGGCTTCATAGCGCAGCTTCTTGATCGCATCCCATGCTTCTTCACCGTTGGGATACTGAACCACCCGGAAACGTCCGCTTTCTTCAAGCAGGCGTTTGACCAGGGAGCGCACGTTTCCGGAATCGTCGGCATGCAGTACCGTGTACACGGCATCTTCCGAGCCTTCGACCGTGGGCAGGTTGCCCTGGAACCGGATGGCAAGGGCCGGATCAAGCTCGCCCACAATGGCTTCCATATCCAGCAGAAACACAACGCGGCCTTCCAGACGCACAACCCCGGTTACCGCGTTCCGGCTGGCGTGCTGCAGAAAATTGCCCGGCGCTTCCACTTCCAGCCAAGAAAGGCGGTGGATGCGGTTAACGCCGGAAACCAGAAAGCCGGTGATGATCTGGTTAAATTCCGTAACGATAATTTTCGGTTCCTGTCCTTCAACCCTGCTTTTCCCGAGGTAGCGGGCAAGGTCTACCATGGGCACAACACGTCCGTCGCGGTGCGGAAACGCCCCCATAACGGCGGGGTGGCGCATCTGGGGCATGGCGGTCGTCGGTTGCAACCGGATGATTTCCAGAACCTTGGCGACGTTGACGCCGTAGTACCCGCGGTAATCACCCTCATCAAGGTAGAACTCAACGACTTCCAGTTCGTTGGTTCCGGCGTCAAGCAAAATATTCGTCTGGGACATAGGAAATCTCCTGAGCTGTTATGTTCCGATCCCCCCGGAACGGACAAATGCCACGCATATCCCTCACAAAAATGCTTGAGGTGAAGCAGACAGCATTGTTATCTTATCGGACAGTTCCGACAAAATCCATAGTCTTGGAAACAATAATTATTTTTTACATCATTTTATTCACGTAGCAACCGGCCGCAACGAGGCAGATATCGGGGCTCCGCCTCTTCCACCCCACCGCGTGGCGACCGGAGGAACCCGCCAATGACTGACCGGCGGTGACAATACGTGATCTGCGCGTCGGCCGGGGGCGCGTTTCATACGCCGACTCACCGGAGACTCCATATATATAATAAGGGCAAATTTATTCTCTGCCAAGGAAGAAATACTTTTCACCGCAATCATGCATGGATGCGAATGCGCCCGAGAGACAAAACAGCGTGACGGGTACAGCGAGAAGCGCGCGTTCCGCCTCTCATATCAGTGTTCCGCCTCTCCCGCTTCGTTTGATTCCTGCGGCAAATCCAGCGCCTCCAAACGGGCAAGAGCCGATTCAAAATCAAAAATATCCAGTTCCTGTCCCACAGCAAGATACTCCGCGCGGTTCATCAGCGGTTCTATCAAACGTGCGTTGGCGGTGAAAAAGGACTGGGCCTGTGCGTCGTCTTCACGAAGAAGCGCAAGAAGCTCATCCAGCGCGGCGCGCGATTCAGCGGACGCGAATTCACCCGGAGCGGACACAGGAGGCGGGGCAAGCGCGTCAAGTGAGGTCAGCGCTTCACGCAGCATTTCCAGCACCGTCACAAGTTCCGCATTGAAGTCCGTGCTTGCGTGATCAATATCAGCGGATTCGCCGAAACGGACGCGCTCTTCCACCAACGCCGCGCTTTTATTCAAAGAATCCGCCCCAAGGGAGGCGGCAAGCCCCTTGACCGTATGCGCTATGCGGTGGGCCGTATCCTTGTCGCCGGCGGCAAGGGCATCCCGCAACGCGACACCGGCCCCGGCCTGGTTTTCCAGAAACTGACGGAGCAGCTTGAGGTACAGCATTCTGTTCCCGCCAAGGCGGCGCAAGGCCGTGGGCACATCCAGCCCGGGAAGATCGGGCAGGGGCTGGGAAGGCGCTTGTTCCGGAGACGCCTCGCCCGTCTGCCGGGAAGGACGCTGCACGATACGCTGAATGTACTGTTCCCTGTCCGGCGTCGCCCAGGCGGACAGCGTCGCGAAAAACTTGCCCACCTCAATGGGCTTTGCGATATGATCGTTCATACCGACCGCGAGGCAGCGTTCCCGTTCTTCCACTATGGCATGCGCGGTCATGGCGATAATGGGCATTGTATCGTAGCGCGGGTTGCGCCGGATACGGGATGCCGCTTCGTAGCCATCCATTTCCGGCATCTGCAAATCCATAAGCACCACGTCAAAGGGCAGTTTTTTCCAGGGCTGCATATCTCTTTCGGCACTTTGCCCCTCGGTCTCGCCCATACCCAGCGCGGCAAGCGCTTCCTTGCCGTTTTCCGCCAGCGTCACCACGGCCCCGGCATCTTCCAGAATCTCCGTGGCCAGTTGCTGGTTCACGGGGTTGTCTTCCACCAGCAGAACCCTGAGATCCGGGAACGAATACTGTTCCCGGTGTTCCCGGCGTCTGGAGCCGGAAACCAGCTGGTTGCCGTGTTTGCCGTGCAGCACGTTGAGTACGGCGTCATAGAGCAGGGATTTGTTCACCGGTTTGTACAAAACGGCTTCGGCACCCGCCTTTTCCGCCTGGAAAACAGTCTCCCCCTTGCCGAAAGCCGTCACGATAAGCACCGGGGGCGGCGTTTGCAGACCAAGGGAATTGCGTATCACATACGTCGCTTCCAGGCCGTCGGTACCGGGCATGCGCCAGTCCATAAGGATCAGGGAATACGCCTGCCCTTCCCCTTCCGCTTCCAGAACCATGGCGTACGCTTCTTCCGCGGAAACAGCCGTATCCGCCTTGAAACGCAGTTCGCGCAGCAGTGTGCTGATGACGTCGCGAGCGCTTTCGTTATCGTCCACCACCAGAATGCGGTCATCGGCGTTCCGGGCCAGGGCGAAATCGTTCTCCGCCTCTTTCACCCGCCCGAGCAGGGCGGTAAAGGTGAAGGTGGAACCGTGCCCGAAACTGCTTTCCACATGGATGTCGCCATCCATCATTTCCAGCAGACGCTTGGTAATGGTCAGCCCCAGCCCCGTGCCGCCGAAACGCCGGGTTGTGGAACCGTCCGCCTGGGTAAAGGCGGTGAAAAGACGCCCTATCTGTTCGCTCGTCATGCCGATGCCGGTGTCGCGCACCACAAAGCGCAGGCGTACGGCTTCTTCCGCCAGTTCGACAACGGAACAGCTGATCTGGATTTCCCCGGTTTCGGTAAATTTGACCGCGTTACTCCCGAGGTTGATCAGCACCTGCCCGAGGCGCATGGGATCGCCCACCAGCCGCTGGGGCACGTTCCCGTCTATGCGGAACAGTATTTCGAGTTCCTTTTCCTCGGCCTTCTGGCTGATGACCATGGCCAGGTTTTCCAGAATATCGTCCAGCCGGAACGGCACGTTCTCAATATGGAGTTGCCCCGACTCGATTTTGGAAAAATCCAGAATATCGTTGATGATACCGAGGAGCGTATTGGCAGCCGAGTAAATCTTGGTGATGTACCCTTGCTGTTTGGGGGTAAGCGGCGTCTTGAGTGCCAGATACGCCATGCCGAGCACCGCGTTCATGGGCGTGCGTATCTCGTGGCTCATGCTGGACAGGAACTTGCCCTTGGCCTTGTTGGCGGCATCGGAAATTTTCTGCGCGGCGGTAAGTTCTATGTTCCGGCTCTCAAGCGAACCTGCCATATCGTCAAAGGTCCTGGCCAGTTCCCCCATTTCTCCGGGCAGTTCCCCCATGCCCGTACGGGCGGAAAGATCGCCCCGCCCCAGCCGTGCCACGGAGGAAACCAGCCGCCGCATGGGCCGGATCATGGTCCGCTTGATGACGGCCACCGTGAGCAGCAAAGCGACCAGCGCCGCCGTCACCAGAAAAAACAGGTTGCGGTAGGTATAGGCATCAACCGCGGCAAAAGCCGCTTCGCGCGACAGGGAAAGCGCCACGGCAAGGTACGGCGATTCTTCTCCGGGCAGGGTCAGGCGGCTGAACGCCAGCAGACGTTCCTCGCCTTCCACCCCGGTAAACAGGATGACGCCTTCGTCGTTCCCGTCCGCCTGAATGGTTTCCCATTCCAGTGCATCCTGTCCGAGAGCGCTCTCACCGGCGGGGAACGCGAAAATTTCCGTCCCGATCCGGTCCAGAAAGCGGATTTGCGCGTCGCGGGGAAGTTCGCTGTCCGAAATATCCAGAATATATTTATCGACACGGATATAGCCGGAAAGAACCCCCAGCAGACGGCCGCGCCGGTCAGTGACCGGATAGGCGAAACGCAGGCCGCCCTCCCCGTCCACCGGAGAATAGCCGAACGCGGAAACAGCCATCTTTCCCGAACCGACAGCGGCGGTAAATTCCGGACGGTCGGCGATATTCACCGTACCATCCATCGGCCGGGCCGAGACACGCACCGCGCCATCCTTGTCGGACAGGAGCAGATTGCCCAGATACGGATAGTTGCTCAACAGATTGCGAAAGAGCTCCAGAGTACTTTCACTGGTGCCGCGCTGCACGGCTTCAAGCTGCGCAATGGTCGTAAGCAGCGTTCTGATATTGGAAACCAGCAACTGGTGCTGGCTGGCCGTGTTGCGCACCAGCTCGCTCGCGTCCGCCTCCGTGGCCTCCATGGCCTGGCGGCGGGCGTCAACACCCGAGTACAGGATGATGCTCATGGCGGGCAGCACCGCAAGGAGCACAATCATGTAAAGCGTTCTGCGTACGGACCCGGAAAGCAACATACTGCAAACGTCTCCATGGACGACAACATAATAGGGAAGAAGGCGACAAAAGACAGCAACCGCACGGCCTCCCCCGAATAGCCAGAACGAACTGTCAGCAATACAGGAGTATACGAGGAACCACGCGATTTTTCAATCATTAATTCATTCTGTGCATATTGTTGACAATACGTGACGAAAGTCTGCCTGTACCAACCAATTCCCCCCAACCTGGTCCAAAAGGTATTCCGGCAGGTTATAATATCTGCCAGAGCATGAAACGATTTAATAACCGCTCAAAGTTGACAGCAGTTGATTTAAGGTGCTACTGACCGTCCAGATGTGCTGTAATTGCGCTTTTTGCTACTGTCAGAAAAAAGCGCCAGCGCCTCGAATACGGGAAGCCGGCGGGGCGGAATGGAAAAGACGACATTCACTCTTGCTGAAGCGGCAAAGCTTCTGAGCTGCCATAAGGAAACGTTACGCCGGTCCATCCAGGCGGGCGAGCTCCGGGCGGCGCGGCTTGGTCGCGGCTATCGTATTTCCCGGAGAGATTTGCAGACGTTCTGGACGGCCCAGGGCGGGGGCGAATTGTTCTCCGAAGCCGATGTGCGCAATGACCCCTTGCCGGAATCGCCGGCCAGGGATAAAAGTAAAGAATCGCCCGCGCGCCCCAAGGGGCCGCAGCAGTTGACACTGCCCACGGAATAAAACGGCTGGATAAAACCGGCCGCGGCCGGGGTTTTCAGGAGGAAGTATGGCGGAGAAACGTCAGGATCCCATGGAAGAGCATGTGCTGTACACCGATACGGGAGCGGAGGTGCGTTTCCGGGGTAGACTTTTTTCTGAAAGCTCATATTTTGATGAAGATGAAGGCTCGCTTACCCGCCTGAAACTGTATATAACGGATGACAACCGACAGGTTTATTCCGTGGTTTCCGGCCCCAGCGCCGCCAAATCGCGCCGCGTCTACGTACTGCGCGTAGAAGATGATTTGTGCCACATTAACAATGGACTGCAGGACGTCAGCCTGCACACGGACATGCTCCTGACCGCTGTTTTCGGATTGTGCGGCATCAATCCCGCTCAGGCGGAATCGCTCAAAGCGGCGCTTGAGGACACGCTCAAGGCGGCCAACAGCTGACCCATTCAGGCCAGCCAGCATGTCCGGCCCGGCTTCCGGCTCAATGATACGACAGCGGGAGCGCCGAAAGCCACAGGGAGGATATGACATGGCTATCGTAAAACAGTTTCTCAAAGTACGGCCCACGTGCAAGGTCAAGTTTACCCTGAGCGCGGATGACGCGTGCGGGGCTGCTTCCGTCGCGCTTGTCGGCGATTTCAACGACTGGAACCCCGAAGCCACCCCCATGCGCAGAATGAAAAACGGCAATTTCAGCGCCGAAGTGGAACTTGCGCCCGAAGCGACGTACAAGTTCCGTTATCGCGCGGACGACGGCCGCTGGATCAACGAAGCAGAGGCCGACGGGTACGAATTTTGCGAATTCGCCCAGGCGGACAATTGCATGCTTAAACTGTAGTCCGGCTTTGGCCGGGTAATATACGGGCAACGCGGACAGACCCTTTCCTGATAAGGGGCCGTCCGGTGTTGCCTTTTCCCGGGTCCCGCGCCCGGCTCCGTTTCGGTTCTCTTCATTCTCGCGGATGTGACATGAGCCAGGCCCTTTCGTCCGATCTCAACTTCATGCAGGTTCCACTCGCCGGGGTGGCCGCCTACTGGCTTACCCTGCGCAAGCTGGTCGGCAACGCCAAGACCCTCGCCTCCCTTGAACAGGAATTGCAATTTGTCGCCGAACCCTTTGTGGGGCATCTGCTTTCACTGCTGCTTTCCGATCTTCCCCCCGCGCGTATGCGCCAGTGCGCCGCCGTCAGCGCCAAGGCTGAAATGCTGCGTATGGCCCGCCATTTTGACTTCATGCGTATTACGGTGCTGGATATCGCCCAGAGCGAAAACCCGCTGCGCACTCTGGCCCGCATGCTGGCCATATTCCCCACAGCGCCCGAAGACCCCGAAGCCATTCTGGAACGGGCGCAGGACCGCCTGCAACGCACCACCGGAAAGCAGGCCCCCCGCGAGATTTACATGGTGGATCATCGCCTGAACGATGAAGATTTCTGCACCACCCTCCTTTTTTACTGCGTCATGGCCCGAAAACACGGCAAAGCCGCGTCGCGTCCTTTCCTGGCCCAGGCCGGATCCTCCTTTTTCACGGACGCGCTGGCCCTTGTTGTGGATGGCTTTGATACGCCTTTCGTGCGCAAATGGATGAAGAAAGCCAAGGAAACCGTGCTGGCCGATATGGACAGAAAGTGTGCGTTATCCATCGACCTGTGCGATGCCCTGCGCGAACGGCTTTCGTTTGAATCCATGCAACTGGTGGCGCGGTCACATTTACGCTGAAAGATGCCGCATGCGCACTCGACGGGGAGGGAGCGCATGCCGCTTTTTTTGTCTGCCGGTCGTCACATAAAGCGACAAAAAGAAACGCCGCGTTATGAACGCACGGCAGAGTGACGGCGAACACGGCGTCGCGCGCACTGCCGGACACAGTCCGGCACCGCATCGCCCACACACAGCCAAAGACGCCCACATACGAAGCAATGTCCTGAATATACTCGCAATACACCATGGCCGGAGACGATATGCGTAACGTCGTATACTTTTGTTGTGTTTTTCTTCTGGGGGTAACGATTCATACGGGAAACGCCGCCGCGTCCGATCCGCCGCTCATAAACCCCCAGCTCCGGTATTCGCAGTCGGAGCAATCCACAGAACTCACGTTCAAGGC
>JAJDHY010000050.1 GCA_030266385.1 Desulfovibrio sp. OttesenSCG-928-I05 | reverse complement strand
GGCTGGCTATGGCGCGGGAAATGGTGCACCACCGTAAACCGCCTTTCAAGGCCCTGCTTGGCGAAGTGCAGGAAGGTTTGCAGGAACTGTTCGGGACAACGAATGAAGTCATCACCCTGGCCGCTTCCGGGACCGGAGCCATGCAGGCGGCGGTAACAAACCTGTTCCAGCCGGGCGAGACAGTGCTGGTCGTGGAAGGGGGCAAGTTCGGCGAACGCTGGAACGGCGTGTGCGCGGCTGCCGGAGTCAAAACCATAGTGTTTCCGGTGGCATGGGGCGGCGCGGCAGACCCGGAGGCGGTTCGGGAAGTTATCGATAAGAACCCGGAAATCAGGGGCGTTCTGCTCCAGATTTCGGAAACCAGCACAGGGGCCATGCATCCGGTGCGGGAACTCGCCGCCGTCACGCGGGAGCGGGATGTCATGCTGGTGGCGGATGGGGTTTCATCCATTTCCATTTCGCCCTGCCCCATGGATGCCTGGGGTATTGATTGTCTGCTGACGGGTTCGCAGAAGGGGCTGATGCTGCCGCCGGGGCTGTCGTTCATCGCGCTTTCGGACCGGGCATGGAAGCTGGCGGAATCGCGGCAAACACGGGATTACTATTTTGATCTGCCGCAGGAAAGGCGGCTCTGCGCCAAGGGGCAGACTGCCTATACCCCGGCCATCAGCCTGCTGTACGGGCTGCGGGAAAGCCTTGCCCTGTTCCGGGAAGCGGGACTGGAAAGCATTTACAGAAAACAGTGGGCGCTCACCTGTCTGGCCCGTACCGGCATTGCCGCGCTGGGCTTTGAGCTGCTGGCCAAGGAGCATTTCACCTGGGGGCTGACCAGTCTTCTTCTGCCCGCCGGGATCGGATCCGGCCCGCTTCTGGCGCACGCGGCGGAGCACTACGGCGTTATCATGGCGTCGGGCATGGGCTACCAGACGGAAAACGTTATCCGCGTCGGACATATGGGCTGGGTGGACTGGGCGGATGTGACGGCGGGGCTGCATGCGCTGGCCGGTAGCTTCACGGCGCTGGGCGGTCATATCGGCGCGGAAAACTATCTGGAAAGCGCGCTGAAAGCGTATGAAAACGCGCTGGCCGGGCCTCTGCCCGGCGTGTGATCGGCTTCGTGATCGTTGCCGCACCTGCTTCGTGACCGCTTCTTGACCTGTGTGGCAAAATGCCTATTCTTGGGCTATTCGTGAACTGAGGGAGTTGCTATGACTGACGAAAAGAAGAATCCCGCGGAAGAACAGGACGCTACCGGAACGGAAAATATAATGCCGGAAAACGACGAGGCGTGGCAGGACGAAGCATCGGGAATCATGCCCAAGGTGACCTTTACCACCTTTACCATGTCGCTGGCGTCTTCCGCCCTTGTCCATCTGGGTGAAGTGCCGGACCCGGACAAAGGGCAGACCGGCGTGAACCTGCTCATGGCAAAGCACACCATTGACATTCTGACCATGCTGGAAGACAAGACGCGCGACAATCTTGACGAAGCCGAAGAACGGCTCATCAAGGCGCTGCTGTACGAACTGCGTATGAAATACGTGTTGAAAGCGAAATAGGACGGCAACAAACTGTTGCCATGCCTTTATAGAAGTTTACATGCTCTGGCGGCGGGCATTGCCGCGCCGGAGGGAGCGTCTTGACGGTACGTGCTCCGGTTCCGTTGCGGGGATATGAGAATCCCGCAACGGAACCGGAGCGTTATGTCCGTGTGGCATCGCCGGACGGCAGGCCTCACAGTAAAAATACCCGAGCGGGAGAATAGAGCTATATGAAAAAGATCGCTGTCGGACTGGTGGGGGTTACCGGGTACACGGGAATGGAACTCACCCGGCTCATGGAAAATCATCCCCATATGGAGCTTACCCGGGTTACTTCGCGCAGTGAGGCGGGCAAACCCCTGCGTGCCGTGTATCCTTTCCTGCAGGGCCTTAAAAGCGGCGATATCGTTATAACTGAACCGGATCCCGCCGATCTGGCCGCCAACTGCGATCTGGTCTTTCTCGCCGTGCCCCACGGGGCGGCCATGGAGACGGCGGCTGCGTTGCGGGCCAAGGATCTCAAGGTCGTGGATCTTTCAGCGGATTTCCGTCTGCATGATGTCGCCACGTTCCGTGAATGGTACAAAAGCGAACATACCCAGACAGACTGCCTTGCCGAAGCCGTGTACGGTCTGCCGGAACTGCATGCTGATGCCGTGAAAGGCGCGAAGCTCATCGCCAACCCCGGCTGCTATCCCACGGCATCCATTCTGGCGCTGGCGCCCGCGCTGCGTCACGGGTTCATCGAAACCGGGGGCATTGTTATCGACGCCAAATCCGGCACCAGCGGCGCTGGCCGCAAGGCGGCGGTGGGTTCCCTGTATTGTGAGGTGGCGGATACCTTCAAGCCGTACAACCTGACGAAACATCGGCACACCCCTGAAATAGAGCAGGAACTTTCACTGCTGGCCGGTGTGGATATCACGGTATCCTTCAACCCCCATCTGTTGCCTGTTAACCGGGGCATTCTGGCGACCATCTACACGCAGCCGAAAGAGGGCGTTTCCTTTGACGCCATCCGGGCGGCCTATGAGGCGGATTACGCCCCGCACACCTTTGTGCGCGTCTTGCCGCAGGGGAGCCTGCCGGAACTGCGCAGTGTGCGTGGGACCATGTTCTGCGATATCGCGCTGATGCACGACCCCAGAACCGGGCGGCTCATTATTGTTTCCGCCATAGACAACCTCTGCCGGGGCGCTTCCGGTCAGGCCATCGCCAACGCCAACCTCATGTGCGGTCTGCCCCTTGAAACCGGGTTGTGGTGCGCACCCATGGTGCCCTGATATAACTGAATACTGGTCCGTCGCTGCGTGCGGCGCGTGGCTCCATCCATTTCGGGTGGAGCTTTTTTTTGAATTTGTGCGTATACTATTCTGTGAACGCGAAATTTTAAAATTTCATAATGGCATGTCTGCCATCTGGCCCGTAGAGTATATGAATCTGCAAGCCTGTTACCCGTGTGCTGCATGGCGGGAGGCTGTATACGTCGATGTTGTCACATGCAGCCGGGAGTAAATACTATGCGTGTATTACTGGATGATCTGTTGTTCGCCCTTTCCATGGCGCTGGATTTTGTTGAAGCGGAACTGCTGGGCACAACCAGCAACCACGGCAAACGGACGGCCCTTGTTTCCGCCCGCATTTGCCGCGCTCTGGGCATGAGCGATATTGATATTTTCGATATGGCCTGCTGCGCCATCCTGCACGATAGCGCGCTAACAGCCTACATGCTGGAAGCGGGGCCGGGAGATATCCGGCGGCTGGAAGGCTTCCGCAATCATTGCGTCATAGGGGAACAGAACGCGCTGGCCTTTCCCTTTGCCGGGGACGCCACCGGTATTGTGCTGCACCACCACGAAAACTGGAACGGCAGCGGGTTCCATCAGCTTGAAGGCGATGCGATCCCCTTGCGTGCCGCTGTTCTGCGCCTTGCGGACAATATGGATCTGGTGTTGCGTATGGGCGACGGCCGGGCCGGGCTGGCGGAGGAAATACGGGCACATGCGCCGCGTCATGCGGGCACCCTGTATTCTCCGGGCGTGGTGGATGCTCTGCTGGGTATTCTTGACGCCTCGTGTGTGGCGGACCTTGCCGACGAGAATATCGACGCGGCACTGGATCGGGAAATCCCTGCCGTGCGTGTGGAAATGAACACGGAACAGATGCTGTGGGTCTGTGAGATATTCGCGTTCATCATTGACGCCAAATCCCCTTTCACCCGGAGCCATTCCAGCGGCATCGCGCACAAGGCCCGCTGTCTGGCCCCGTATTTCGGGCTGGAAGGCGAAGAAAGAAACAAGCTGGTCATTGCCGCTTACCTGCATGATGTAGGCAAACTTTCCACACCGCTGGCCATTCTGGAAAAGCCCGGCAAGCTGACGGATGATGAATACACGGTCATGCGGCGGCATGTTGCCGTCACGCATGCCATACTCTGTCAGGTCGAAGGGCTGGAAGATATTTGCCGCTGGGGTTCGAACCACCATGAAAAACTCAATGGCTGCGGGTATCCCAAGGGTTTTGACTCCTCCACGCTGGACATGCAGAGTCGCATTCTGGCCTGTTGCGACATTTATCAGGCACTTACCGAAAGCCGCCCGTACCGCAAGGGGATGAGTCACGCGCAAGCCATGGATATCATGAACTCAATGGTCACAGCCGGCGAGCTGGATGGCCGTGTCGTGACGACCGTGGGACAGGTATTCGAATGCATTCCGGACCCGGTCGCGGAGCAGGCGACCCTGTAGGGGGAGGGGTGGCAGTCTATAGAGTGGCGCTTGACTTTGAAAGCGTGAGACGGGCATGTTTCTCTCTATCTGTTGATACTTTTTGCACGCTGGTGGAAGCGAACTATGGATGACAAACAACAGAATTCTTCTGAAGGTACTGCCGCCACCGAGAAGCCGGTAGAATCTTTATCAGAGAAAACACGCGGATTTTACGGTCTGTTGCTTGTATTTTCCCTAAAGTTTTTTCCATCGCTTGCATTTGTAGTGCTTGCTTTCTCTGAAAAAAGGCCACTCAGCCTTGTTGAATTTAAGGCTGCATACCGTACCGTAATTAATCAATTGTTTTTATTCTGTTTCGTTATCTATGTTTTATTTTTTTCGCTATCGTATTATATAGATCTTTATGTGGAAGACTTTAATGGTTTTTTATATATCATAATTGACAATACATACACTGTATTTGCACAAATCCCTTCTTTTACACTCCTGTTCACGTTTGTCGCCGGACGGCGCTCCGGTGTTCGCCCATCACGGCTGGAAGGTCTGGTGGAGTTATCACCTCTTATTCTAAGCGCTTTGCTTGCATCTCCTGCTTTTTACTTTTTGCCCAGGCTCTATCCTTCCGCCCTCCTGATGATTGGCGGTGCATGGGCAGGTATCTGGATTTCCTGCGCTGCTTCCGGCCAGCTCATGCAGGTTTTTCTCAGGAAATACTCTGTCAGTAACGGGTGATATCTTTATTAAAGCGCATGCGCCTCCAAGGGGTAGAGGCGAGCGGTGGCACGTAACAGGGCGCTATAAAAATGGGCATATGCACCATGGCATATGCCCATTTATGGGAAAACAGGGTTCCTCCCCTGCATTCCCCCTTCTAACTGCAGGAACAAGAGCAGTGTTTGCAGTCTCCGGGCGCTGCGTCGTCCGGGAGGTTGCGGAAGGGGGATATTTCCCGCAGGCGCGCGATGATGCGGGTCAGGGCATCCACGGTCTTGCTGATTTCCACTTCCGTGGTGAAGCGGGAAAGGGATAGCCGGACGGAGCCGTGGGCGTAGGTAAAGGGAACGCCCATGGAGCGGAGCACGTGAGAAGGCTCCAGACTGCCCGAGGTGCAGGCGGACCCGGAAGAGGCGCAGATGCCTTCCTGATCCAGCAGCAGCAGAATCGCTTCGCCTTCCACATACTTGAACGAGATGTTCATGGTGTTGGGCAGGCGGTTTTCCCTATCGCCATTGATGATGGCGTCGGGGATGTTACGCAGAAGCCCTTCTTCAAGCTTGTCGCGCAGGGCTTTGACTCTGGTGTTCTCGTCCTTGATATGCGCGGCGGCCAGTTCGCAGGCCTTGCCGAGTCCCACGATATAGGGGACGTTTTCCGTGCCCGCCCGGCGGCCGCGTTCCTGATGCCCGCCGATCATGAAGGGCCGGAACGGGGAACCGCGCCGGACGTAGAGCGCTCCGATACCCTTGGGCGCGTGGAGCTTGTGCCCGGAAAGCGCGAGGTAATCCACGGGAAGGGCGGAAAGGTTGATGGGGATTTTGCCCACGGCCTGTACCGCGTCGGTATGAAAGCGGATTCCCCGTCCGTTCGCCAGAGCGGCGGCTTGCGGAACGGGAAACACCGTGCCGGTTTCGTTGTTGGCGTACATGAGGGAGACAAGGGCGGTATCGTCCGTCAACGCGTCCCGGTACTGGTCCATATCCAGTCTGCCCTTGTCGTCGACATCCAGCCAGGTCACGCGG
This sequence comes from Desulfovibrio sp. OttesenSCG-928-I05, assembly GCA_030266385.1. GTDB lineage: Bacteria > Desulfobacterota > Desulfovibrionia > Desulfovibrionales > Desulfovibrionaceae > JAJDHY01. The sequence goes on along the minus strand of JAJDHY010000050.1, from coordinate 5,472 downwards.
CAGCCGCGTTGCTGCAAAAGCTGGCCAAGGGCGATGACGGCGGAATGCTCCACCCGGGATGTGATGAAATGCCGCTTTTCGGGCTGGGCCTCAAAGGCTCCCAGAATGGCCGTGGCGTCGCTTTCGGTGCCGCAGGCCGTGAAGATGATTTCTTCCGGTTGCGCGCCCAGCAGCGAAGCCACCTGTTCGCGGGCGGTGGCGATGGCCTTGCCCGCTCTCCCGGCCATGCTGTACATGCTGGAAGGGTTACCGTATTCGCCCTGCAAGTAGGGCATCATGGCGTCCAGAACTTCGGGCGCGACGGCTGTGGTCGCGTTGTTATCGAGATAGATTGTACCGCTCATGCCGTCGCCTCCCTGACCACAATGGCCGGGTCAACCTGTTCGCGCAATATCTGCTGGACCACGCCTTCAAGCGTCAGTCTGCTGGAAGGGCAGGCGCTGCACATGCCGCGCAGCGCCACGGTCACGACGCTTCCTTCGATGTCGATGAGTTCCACATCCCCGCCGTCCTGCTGCAAGCGGGGGCGCACCAGTTCGTTCAGGGTGGTCATGACTTTCTGCATGCGTTCGATGTTGGACAGGGGCTTTTTCACCGGCTGGATGGGGGTAAGGGGCTGCTGGCCCATTTCGTCCCGCAAAATGGCTTCGATGCGCGGTATGCAGCCGCCGCAAGCGCCCCCGGCCTTGGTGAAGTTTGTGACCTGTTCGACGGACGTGAGGCTGTTTTCCCGTATGGCGCGGCGGATAAGTTCTTCGGTAACACCGAAGCAGGAACACACGATGGTTCCTTCCGCCTCTTCAAGGGGCGGCAGACCGCGATAGCTACGGATGGCCGCTTCAAGCGCCTCCTGCCCCATGACCGAGCAGTGCATTTTTTCCGGAGGCAGGCCCCCCAGGGCGTCGGCGATATCCTTGTTGGTGATGGCGAGCGCTTCATCAATGGTTTTGCCCTTGACGAGATCCGTCAGCACCGAAGAGGAAGCGATGGCGCTGGCGCAGCCGAACGTCTGGAACGAGGCATTGACGATGCGGTCGTTTTCTATTTTGAGGAACAGCTTGAGCGCGTCGCCGCAAGCCAGACTGCCCACTTCGCCGATGGCGTTGGCGTCCTTGAGTTCTCCCACATTATGCGGCGCAAGAAAATGTTCGCGCACTGCGTCGGTATATTCCCACATATGTATCTCCAGCTTGGCGGGCGCGTACGCCCGGATTATTGCAGATAGCAGCGGCAGGCGTCGCGCGGTATGATTTTTTTGTAATCCGGCTGGCCTGTGCTGAAACAGTGTATAGTATATAGACGGCGTCCGGACTTGGGAAGGGGGAAATCCTAATTTTTTTGTAGGATATTGAATATGACTTTTCTTTGCCCTTACCCCGTTTTTTAGTATGTTGATCAGGTTTCCTGAAGCGGTGGGTTCGCCGTTTCATCGCAATCCTGCGAGGAGTGGCCTATGATGAAGAGTTGCAAGCATTTCATGGGATATATGGCCGACTCAAGCAAGACGACCATGCGCGTTGTGCAGCCATATATCGGTTTCGCGTATAACCTGCTCACCTCTCCCCGTGAAGTGGGAGCCGTCTGCCCCAGCAGCCCGGCCCTGGCTTCAGTGCTGGTGGATGCCTCAAAGGCGTGCGCGTTCAAGACGGATGGGCTGGTTATCGATCTTGGCGCGGGTTCGGGGGTTGTAACCCGCAAGTTGCTGGAACGGGGCGTACCGCCTCGATCCATTGTTGCGATTGACCGCAGCCCTTCGTTCGCGCGGGTTGTCGGCAAACGCTTTCCCGGTGTCGCCGTATTGTGCGAAGATGCCAAAAACCTTGCTGCCGCCGTGAAAAGCGCGCGTCCGGGCGAACGGGTGAAAACGGTTATTTCTTCCCTGCCGTTCCGTTCCCTGCCCGGTCAGACCCGCAAGGCCGTGGCTGACGGGATTATGGGTGTTCTGCGCCAGCAGGGGGGCTGCGGCTGTCTTGTGCAGTTCAGCTATTTCTGGTGGGATCAGTACCCCCTGGCCCGCTATGGATTCATCCCGCGCAGCCGCCGTTTTGTTTTCTGGAACGTGCCCCCCGCCGTGGTGGAGGTGTATACGGTTCCGGAGTAACCCGGCAGTGTTCCGCACCGATTGCACCCGATACGCACAGATTCGTGCCCGGTTCGTGCCAGCCGTTTTTTGTATATCCAGAGGCTGCCATCATCCCGGGCATCAATGCGAAACGGCCTTCCCGCAAGAGAAGGCCGTTTCACGTTGTTATTGTTTTTCTGAAGGCGCGGGCTACATAACCTGCCGCCCCTTGCCCACCCTGAAAGCGAAATAGACCAGTAGCCCCGTGATGGTGAGCAGAATGGTCGAAAGGGCGGACCCGGTGCCGTATTCCCCGTTTGATACCAGCGTGTAGATCTTGACCGGCATGGTGATGGTGGAACCGATATACAGCACCAGCGTCGTGGAAAGCTCGTTCATGGCTGTGACAAAGCTCATGATGGCTCCCGCCAGAATGCCCGGCGCGATCAGCGGCACCGTGACTTTGGTGAATACCCTGGCCGGATGATAGCCGAGGCTGACCCCGGCCTGCTCGATGCTCGGGCTTACTTGATGGAGCGACGCGATCATGGCCCGCATCCCGTACGGCAGACGGCGAATGAACGTGGCCGCGATGATGATGAAGCCCGTGCCCGTCAGTACCACGGGGTCGGTATTGAAGCTGGCGGCATACGCGATGCCCATGACGATACCCGGCACGATGTAGGGCACCATGAGGACGGCGTCAAAGCCGGAGGAAAGCAGGTTCCGGCGGCGTACAATCACATAGCCCAGAATGGCTCCGGCAATGACAATGCCGGTGACGGACGCTGTCGAAAAGGTCAGGGAATTGCCCAGCGCCAGCGGCACGTCATTCCAGATGGCCCGGTAGCTGTCCAGACTGAACCCGGACTGGAACACCGGCCCCCGCGTTTTGCGGAAGGAAAAGAGTACCACCACCAGCGTGGGCAGAATGCCCGCGAAGATGATCAGATAGGTGATGCCGTGCACCACGACGCTTTTCAGCCCCTTGAGGGGGGCGGGCACGCGCGTCCGGCCTTTGGAACCCTGCGAAAGGTCATGCCGGGCGGCCCAGCGCTGCATGATGACAAAGACCAGCGAAATAAGCAGCAGCATGATGCTGATGGCCGAAGCCATGCCGGGGTTGCCGCCCGTTTCGGAGGAAAAAAGCACGTACGCTTCTGTAGAAAGCATCTGGAATTGCCGCCCGATAAAGCGGGGCGTTCCGAAATCTGCGATGGACAGGATGAAGGTAAGCAGCGCGGATGCCGTCACCGCCGGAGTGATCAGGCGCAGCGTGACATGGAAAAAGCGCTGCATGGGCGGCATGCCCAGACTTTCCGCCGCGTCGTCCAGAGACGCGTCAATATTTTGCAGCGCCGCTGATGTCAGCAGGAACACGTGAGGGAAAAGTTTCAGGCTGAAAACCAGAATCACGCCCCACATGCCGTAAATGGGCGGGATGGTAATGCCGAGGCTCATCAGTCCTTTACGTACAACGCCGTTGGCCCCGAAGAGAATGATCCAGGAATACGCGCCGATAAAGGGCGGCGTGACCAGCGCCATGACCGCGATGGTGGAAATGAAGGCCCGTCCCTTGATCTGGAAGCGGGAAACAAAAGCGGCCAGGGTAATGCCCAGAATCAGCGCGCCGCACATGCCGCCGAACCCGCCGATAAACGTGTTGATCAGAGATCGGTAATACTGCTTTTCCTTGAAGATGGTGGCGTAGTTTTCCAGAGACCATTCCCCGGTCAGGTTGCTGGTAAAACTGGCGGTGACGATGGACTGCAGCGGATAGATGAGCATGGCCGCGATAATGACCCAGCCCGCTACAAGCGCCCAGCTCCAGACATCCATTCTGGGTTTCATGCGGCCTCCGGTTCCAGTATGTTGCCGTTCCTGCCGAATACCTTGATTCTGGAAAGCGGCAGATGCACGGGCGTATCAATACCCGTGCGGGCCAGATTGGCCGGGGATACGCGAACGATGGAGGCGGTCAGATGCCCCAGTTCCGTGCGGACGAAGCTTGTGGCTTCCCGCCCCAGAAACGTTGTTTTTTCCACGTGCCCCGCAAGTGTGATGCACGGTTCCGCGGGCACGTCCCCCAACACCAGATCTTCCGGCCGTACCGCCACATCCACAGGGCCGGACGGCATGTTGCCGCCCAGAGATATGGACGTGTTCCCCAGTTTCAGGTCGCCGTCCTGTATCGCGCCCGGCAGAAAATTCATGGTGCCGATGAACCCGGCGGTGAAAATCCGGGTGGGGTTCCAGTAAATATCCGTCGGTTCACCCACCTGCTGGATGATGCCGCCCTGCAACACGCAGATGCGGTCGGATATGGCCAGCGCCTCTTCCTGATCGTGGGTGACATAAATGGTCGTGATGCCGAGTTCACGCTGGATATCGCGAATGTCTTCACGCATTTCCACCCGCAGCTTCGCGTCCAGATTGGAAAGCGGCTCGTCCATGAGCAGCAGTCGGGGCCGGATGGCCAGCGCCCGGGCAATGCCGACGCGCTGCTGCTGCCCGCCCGACAGGGCCGAGGGCATGCGTTTTTCAAAACCATCCAGACGGACGGTGGCCAGCGCTTCATGAACCCGCTGCTCAAGATCTTCCCCGCCCAGCTTGCGCGCTTTCAGCCCGAACGCCACGTTGTCCCAGACGTTCAGGTGCGGAAATATGGCGTAATCCTGAAAGACCATGCCGATATTTCTTTTGTGTGCAGGGAGAGTGTCTATTCTTTCTTTGCCATACACTATAGTGCCGGTATTCTGTTGTAAGAATCCCGCTATTATACGTAGTAATGTTGTTTTTCCACACCCGCTAGGACCAAGTAGAGTGAAAAATTCTCCATGTTGTATTTCAATATTAATGTCATCAAGAACTGATGTTTTTCCATCATACATCTTTGAAAGATTGGAAATAATAATATTTGACAACGGAAATACTCCATGTATAGTCTTGTTCATAATTCACTCGTGTAAATAATAGAGCGAATATGGAGGCAAGAGCGTGGAAAGAGCTGTTTTTTCAATCGGAACTGATGTTGTCCTCGTCAATAAAAGCGGAGAATCCTATTCCGTACTGTTGATCAAGCGAGGCCATGAACCGTTCAAGGGCCGGTGGGCGCTGCCGGGCGGTTTTCTCGAAAAAGGCGAAGATCCCATGGAAGGCGCGGCGCGCGAACTCGCCGAGGAAACGCATGTTACAGGCGTCCCGCTTGCCCAGGTCGGCGCATTCGGCCGTCCGGACCGCGACCCCCGGGGGCACGTTATCTCCATCGCCTACTGTGCTGTGCTGCCCGACGATAAAAAATCGTCCGTCCAGGCTGATGACGACGCCACCGACGCCCGCTGGTTTGATCTGGCCGCTTTGCCGCCCCTCGCCTTTGATCATGACGAGATCATTGCCAGAGCCCGGACTGT
>JAJDHY010000005.1 GCA_030266385.1 Desulfovibrio sp. OttesenSCG-928-I05 | reverse complement strand
CTGCTTGTCGGCCAGAACGCCCTTGCCCCAGTATTCGATGCGCGAATCAGCCATCTGGGTGGAAAGGATGGAGTTATCCGCGCCGATATCCCTGGCCCGGATCAGGCCGGTAATGACCAGATACTGGGTTTCCTCGTTCACCCGGATTTCTCGCGCCCCTTCCACTTGCAGCATGCCGTTGGGCAGCACCTGCACAACGCGCGCGCCGAGGGTGGCGGTGAGGGTGTTTTCGCGGGTGGTTTCACCCGTCGCGTCGGACTTGCTCGAAGAAGAAGTGGACAGGATGGGACCGGCCCCGACCTTGCCCGCCAGCAGCGAACCGGTCAGCGACGGGTTGACCGAACTGCGGCCGAACGCCGCCGCGACACTGTATTCGTTGGTGTTGCCCTTTTCCGCGCTGGTGTCGGCCTTGAGCTTGCCCTTGGTGGTATCCACAACCTTGATGATGACGATATCGTTCACGTTCCTGGCCCGGTTATCCGAGAACAGATACTGCTGACCGGAATCGCTGAAAAGCGAACCGGGGTTGTCATAGCGGTCTTCGGGTTCCGTGTAGGCCTGGGGCGTCACCATGGGCGTCGTCACGGACGACTGGTGCGCGGCCCCGTTGCAGCCCGAAAGCACGGCCACGGCCAGAACGGCGGTTACGCTTTTCGCGGCGAGTGTTGTCAGGGTGTGTGTACGCATGGTTTTCTCCTCCCCGGAATTTCCGGGACATATCATTCTGCCCAGTCTGCGGGGGCTTAGCGGACGACGACTGTAAGGCCGTCACGCACGACGCCGTAGACCTGTTTCTTGCTTTGCAAATTCCGGACCGCAACGCTCTCACCAATGGCGGCGTCGGCCATAGCCTCTCCCGGAATGGCCAGACGAAAGTTCTTTCCTTCATAGAGCATGGTGACGGTAGCGCCGCGCGTCACAGCGGGAACCACGCCAAGATCGCCCACATGAATGGTCTGTCCGGCCCCGATAGGCCGCACCACCCGCCAGGGGCCGCCCTTGCCGTCCCACGGGGCTTCGCGCAGATGCGCGAGGTTCTTGCGTTCAAAGGTAATCTGACCGGGCGAAAGGATATCCCCCCGGTTCATGGGCGATGATGCGGTGGGCACGTTGGCCCAGATATCCACAAACACCGTGCCGGTCAGCCGCCGCACCACCACGCCGTCCATTTCCTTGACGGCCAGACGCAGCGTGCAGCGACCGGGAACCAGATCAAACGGGCCTTCCAGTTCCACGTTCTGCCCGCTGTGGTTCAGAAAGACGGACGCGGGCAGGCGAAAATCACTGAAGGAGGCTTCACCGGGAAGCCGCCCCAGATGCGGAGTCAGAGTTTTGACAACAAGGGAGCGCAAATCGTCTTCATACAGAATGGCCCCGCCGCGTTGCAGCGTGATGGACGCGGGATAGATGCACAGGGCGGAAAGTTCCCCGGCATACGCCGCCATGGCCTGCTGGAGCTTGGGCTTGGTCATGCTCACGGGTCTGCCTTCGGGGGGGGATTCCCACAAACGTGACGCAGCAAGCTTCTGCCACAGCGCGGGGTCAAGAGGACCGACCGGGTCGGCGATTTCGCCCAGCAGGACGGCATCCCCCCGTACAACAGCCGCGTCCTTGATGCGCAGCCGCCAGCCGGTGGATTCCCCGGCGGCTTCGGCAAGCTGCACCAGCGCGAGCGCCAGAACGATACCCGCAAGGGCCGCCAGAATGACACGCGCAATAGCGCGCCCGCCGCTGTTCTGTGTTCCGCTTTCCATCCCGCTCCCTCCTCTGCTGAAACTAAGAATATACCGTCTTACTGCCGCTTGAGCTGAATCGCCATTTGCAGCATGCTGTCGGATGTCTGGATTGATTTGGAGTTCATTTCATACGCTCTCTGGCCGACGATCATGTTCACCATTTCGTCAACGACTTCCACGTTGGACATTTCCAGAAAGCCCTGGGCGATGGTGCCCACGTTATCTTCGCCGGGAATGCCCTCAACCGCGTCGCCGGAAGCTTCCGACGGCACGTACAGGTTACGGCCGCGCGCTTCGAGTCCGGCGGGGTTGATGAAGGTGTAGAGCGGAATATCCCCGCCGGCGACTTCCTGGTTCTGGCCGTCCAGCGCCACGAAGTTACCGTTTTCCGTGACCACGATGCTCTTGGTTTCCGTCGGCACGGTTATTTCCGGCTGGAGTATGTACCCGTTGGCGGTAACGACAGTTCCGTCCTGATTCAGTTTGAACGCACCCGCCCGGGTGTAGAGCATTTCGCCGTTCACCTCGACCTGGAAAAAGCCGTCGCCTTCAATGGCAAGATCCAGCGCGTTACCGGTATTCTGGTAATCGCCCTGGGTGAAGAACTTGTGCACCGTGGTCGGGCGCACACCAAGACCGACCTGGATGCCCGTGGGAATACGCTGATCCCCGCCCGTGCCCGTCACGGCACCGGCGATACGCATGTTCTGGTACATGAGGTCTTCAAATTCAGCCCGGCTCTTTTTGAAGCCGATGGTGTTCACGTTGGCAAGGTTGTGCGCGATAACGTCAATATTGAGCTGCTGGGCGACCATGCCCGTGGCTCCGGTCCACAATGAACGCATCATAATACTTTCTCCTGTCGTTCAAAAAATCGTTTAAACGCGCTTGCCGACCTTACTGATCGCTTCGCGGTCAATAGTGTCACTGGACTGCATGACCTTTTGCATGGCTTCAAAATGCCGCTGCGTCTCAATCATGTTGACCATCTCGTACACAGCGTCCACGTTGGGGGCTTCAAGAAAGCCCTGCATCACCCGCGTGGCGGTTGGATCCACCGCGGCTTCTTCAACTTCAGCGCCGTTACGCGGCCTGTAGAGGTTGTGCCCCATTTTCTCCAGAACTTCCGGGTTGGCGACGCCCACGACCGCCAGCTGGCCGAACTGCAAACCGTCGGCGAACATGCGCCCGTCTTCGGCGATAACCAGATCACGGTATCCGGCGGGCACGGTGATTTCACCGCCCTCTCCCATTACCGTGTAGCCCTGTTCCGTAATCAGCAACCCTTCCGCCGTGGTGCGGAAATGGCCGTTACGCGTATAGAATTCCCCATCCGGGGTTTGCACTCTGAAAAACCCGTCGCCGCCGAGGGCGACATCAAACGGGGAACTGGTCCCCTTCAGCGCGCCCTGCTGAAAATCCGTCTGCGCCACAGAAATACGGGTCCGGGCGAAGTGGGTCGGCTCCGGAAACATTTTTTTGTCGCGGATATTGGCGCCCGCTTCAAAAATCATGTCGTGGGCGTACATCTGAAATGTATCCTGAAACGCCAGCCGATCCCGTTTGTAGCCCGTGGTATTCACGTTCGCCAAATTATTGGCGATACTGTTCATACGGTGTTCGCTGGTCAATGCGCCGAAAAGGCCGCTGTACATAGCACTTTGCATGGTTCCTCCTCCAGGACGCCCCGGCCTCCCCGACCGTTCGCACCCTGGCTTGCCACAAGCCTTGCAACATACGGGCCAACGCTTGTGAATACAGGTGAAGCGTGTGCTGTCAGGAATATATAAGGATGGCAGCACCGGGCGGACAAAGACTCCCCCGCCCGGCTGCGAGGCCGCCGGGGGCTTTCCCAACGCCCATTTCCGCTTGACATTCGTGCAAAGGGGCATTACACCTTCTCGCAGTTAGAGGAAGGGTGTTTCCAACGGCGTGCGGCGACGCGCGCAGGACATATCTTTCTACATCCTGGAAGCCGTGAAGGCTGCTTCAAGGGTGGCCTCTTCGGCCTCCCTTTTTTTTGGCTCCGCGCTCCGGGGGAACCCGGAAAAGACGGCAGTAGAGGACGCTCACGCCGCCGGAGCAAACCAGAGGATCAATGACTGCACCCGCGCCGAATATCACCGAACGCCTGCTCGCCATCGCGGCTCCGCTTGTGGAATCTCTCGGACTTCAGATATGGGGTCTGGAATTCATTCCCGGCGGCCGCAGTATCGTCCGCCTCTATATAGATGGGGAAGACGGGGCCACCATAGACCAGTGCGCCGATATATCCCGCCTTTTCGGGCTGTCGCTCGAAGTGGAGGATATCCTTCCTGACGCGTATGTGCTGGAAGTCTCCTCCCCCGGCCTTGAGCGGGTGTTTTTCGCCCCCGAGCAGCTTGTTCCCTACGCCGGAAATGGCGATTACCTGGAACTTTCCCTGCTCCAGCCGACGGCCGGGTACCCCGGACGCAGAAAATTTAACGGCAAGCTCCTCAGCGCGGCGGACGGGCTTTTCACGCTGTTGCCGGAAGATCCCGGCGCTCCGGCAAAAGCCGGAAACGGCGAAAATGAAGAGCTCCCCCTTGTCACGTTCACCTGGGGCGACATTAAAAAGATACGGCGCATCCACTTCGTGCCCGCGCCCGACAAGCCGAAAAAGGGCAAGACGGCCAAACCCCCTCTTGCCGCGAAAAATAAAAAAACGCCGCGTGCCGGAGAAGACAGTGCCGTTTCGTCAGATGCTGATGAAACGCACAGCACGCCGAATACAGGTTCCGGAGGATCCGAATGAGCTTGGAACTCAAAAAAGCCATAGACCAGATCAGCAAGGACAAAGGTCTTGACCGCGACATGCTGGTCGACACGCTTGAAGAAGCCGTGCGGACGTCCGTCGTACGCAAGTACGGTGAAGACATCGATATTGAAGTGAGCTTCAACGAAGACACGGGCGAAATCGACGTCTACCAGTTCAAGATCGTGGTCGAAGAGGTGGAAGATCCCGCCAGCCAGATCGCGCTTGACGATGCGGTCAAGCACGACCCCGGTGTGCAGCTTGATGACGAAATGGGTTTCCGCCTCAAGGTCGAGGATCTCGGCCGTATTGCCGCCCAGTCTGCCAAGCAGGTGATCATCCAGCGCATGCGCGACGCGGAACAGGAAATTATTTTCGAAGAATACAAGGACCGGAAAAACGAAATCGTTTCCGGGATCATCCAGCGCCGCGACAAGGCGGGCTGGATCATCAACCTCGGCCGTACCGAAGCCCTGCTCCCGAAAGAAGAGCAGATCCCGCGCGAACATTACAAGCGCGGCGACCGCGTGCAGGGCATTATCATCGAAGTACGCAAGGAAGGACGCGGCCCGCAGATTATCATTTCCCGCTCGCACCGGGATTATATGGCCACCCTCTTCCGGCGCGAAGTGCCCGAGGTGGATGACGGCACTGTGCAGATCATGGGCGTTGCCCGTGACCCCGGCAGCCGCGCCAAGGTGGCGGTGATGAGCCGCGACCGCGATGTGGATCCGGTGGGCGCGTGTGTTGGTATTCGCGGTTCCCGCATCCAGAACATCGTGCAGGAACTGCGCGGTGAACGCATTGATATTGTGGTGTGGTCCGCCGATATCGCGACCTACGCCAGAAACGCCCTTTCCCCGGCGGTTATTACCCGCATTATCGTGGACGAGGATGAAAACCTTCTGGAAGTCATCGTGCCGGACGATCAGCTCACCAACGCCATCGGGCGCAAGGGGCAGAACGTCAAACTGGCGGCGAAACTTCTGGGATGGAAAATCGATATTTACACCGAGACCCGCTACAACGAGGCCAACGCCATCGGCAAGGGGCTTGAGCAGCTGGCCAGCGTCGCGGAAATTTCCGTGGAAAACTTCCTGAACGCCGGATTCTCCACCCTCGATGCCCTGCGTGAGGCGGATGATATCGCCCTCATGGCCATCGCGGGTATGACGGAATCCAGAATCACGGATCTGCGGGCCGCCATTCGCTTCCTGCATACGGAAGCTGACGCTGCGGAAGCCGCCCCGGGGGCAGAAGAAACGGTGGAAGCGGATGAACCGGCTCAGGAGCAGGAATAACGCTGCATGAGTGACTTGGGGAAATTGCGGCACATTCCCGCCCGGATGTGCGTTATCTGCAGAAAACGCTTCCCAAAAGGCGATATTCTGCGCTTTGTATCACCGGAAGGGAGCGCCTCTCCTGTTCCGGACCCGCGCCAGGTTCTTCCGGGCCGGGGCATGTATGTGTGCCCGGACGACACATGCAGGGAACGCTTTGCGAAAAAGCACGCGAAAAGGCAAAAAGGGGTTTGATGCATGACTGAGGAAATGGTCAAAGTGAAGGATCTCGCCGGTGAACTGGGCGTGTCCAATAAGGATATGCTCGGCGCGTTACGCGAACTGAATATCGCCGCCAAGAGCCTTGTAGCGTCCATCGCGTCCGAGGACGCGTCCAAGTTGCGCGCCCATTTTTCGGCGCCGACGCAGGAATCCGAACGGCGTGAGACCAAGAGCGGCGTCATTGTTCGCCGCCGCCGCCGTGACGCGGCCCAGGAAGCGTCTGCCGAAGCCTCCGACGCGGGTGTTGATTTGCAGGAAAGCGCAGCCGCCGAACCTGCCCCGGTTGTTCAGGCAGCCGGACAGGAAAAAGCGGATGCCCCTGTGGCGGAAGAGGCCGCGCCTGCGAAGCGCAAGAGCGCCAAAGCGGCGGAAGCCGCCACTGCGGAGAGCGGTGAAGAAAAGAAAGCCGCTCCCAAAGCCAAGGATGCTGAAAAGCCCAAGGCTGCGACCGCGCGTATTATTCGCCGTCCCCAGGACGACGTCGCACAGCCCGAAGCAGCGGTTGCAGCGCCCGGCGAAGCCGCCAGCACTGTCGAGCCCGCGCAGCCTGCTCCTCAGGCCGTCGCCGAGGCAGCCCCTGCTGCCGTGACCGAGCAAGCCGAAGCCCCCGCTGCCAAACAGGCCGAAGCTACCCGCCCCGAGCAGGCAAGCAAGGCTCCCAGGCAGGAAAAGGAAAAAGCGGAAAGCGGCCACGCCCGCGTGATTCGTCCCGCCATGGCCCCCAACCTTTCCGCCGAGCCCGAGCGCGGCGCGGATGGTCAGGCGCTGTCTTCCGCCCCCGGCCCCCTGCCCCGTTCCGAAGCGGACGGTGCCGAGGCTGCTCAGGCGCAGCCGGAAAACAAATCACAGGTACGGATTATTTCCCGCCCTGATCCTTCCAAGCCCAGACCTGCGGGCCGTGACGGCGCACGCGACGGCCGGGATTCCGGCACGCGGGATGGCCGTCCCTTCCGTCCGGCCGGCTCCGGCGGACCCGGCGGCGCTGGTGGACCGGGAGGCTCCGGCCGTCCCGGTGGACCCGGTGGATCGGGCGGTCCCGGCCGTTCCGGTGCGCCCGGCGGTCACCGTCCCGGCTTTGCCGCCCCTGACGGTCCCCCGCCTTCCGGTGATGCCGATGCACGCAAGAAGCGCGGCGGCAAGGATAAACGCACCGTTGATTTCGGTGCGGATTTCGGCAAACGCCGGCAGGAAGGCGATGAAGGCGGCTGGAACGCCAGAGGACGCCGCAAGGGACGCAAGCGCGAACAGGCCAAACCCGTGGCGACGCAGCCGCTCAAGGCCGTCAAGCGCAAGATCCGGATGGAAGAATTCATTCGCGTATCCGACCTTGCACACCAGATGGGCCTCAAGGCCGGTGAAATCATCAAGGTGCTCTTTGGTCTCGGCGTCATGGCCACCATCAACCAGAGCCTTGATATTGATACCGCCACCCTTGTGGCTGCCGAATTCGACTACGAAGTGGAACGCGTGGGCTTCTCCGAAGAAGCGCTGCTTGAAGAGCAGGAAACGGCCGATTCCCCCGAAGACATGGTTACCCGGCCTCCCGTGGTTACCATCATGGGTCACGTCGACCACGGTAAAACATCCCTGCTGGACGCCATCCGTAAATCGTCCGTGGTCAGCGGCGAAGCCGGGGGCATCACCCAGCATATCGGCGCGTACCACGTCAAGACGAAAAAGGGCGAAATCGTGTTCCTGGATACCCCCGGTCACGAAGCCTTTACGGCCATGCGTGCCCGTGGTGCGGAAGTTACGGATATCGTCGTTCTGGTCGTTGCGGCCGACGACGGTGTGATGGAACAGACCCGGGAAGCCATAAGCCACGCCAAGGCCGCCGGGGTGCCCATCATGATCGCCGTGAACAAGATGGATAAAGAAGAAGCCAACCCCGACCGCGTCAAGCGCGAACTGGCCGAATACGGGCTGGTTCCCGAAGAATGGGGTGGCGATACGGTCTATTCCTACGTTTCCGCCAAAAGCCGCATGGGCATCGACGAACTGCTCGAAATGCTCGCCCTGCAGGCGGAACTTCTGGAACTGAAAGCCAACCCGGATAAACCCGCGCGCGGCCACATCATTGAAGCCCGTCTGGACAAGGGACGCGGTTCCCTCGGTACCGTGCTTATCCAGCAAGGCACCCTGAAAGTCGGGGATCCCTTCGTATCCGGCGTGCATTACGGCCGGGTCCGGGCCATGCTCGACGATCAGGGCCGCAAGGTGAAAGCCGCCGGGCCTTCCATGCCCGTGGAAGTGCAAGGGTTTGAAGGCGTGCCCGAGGCCGGGGACGAATTCGTCTCCATCCCGGACGAAAAGGTGGCCCGCCGCATCGCCGATTCGCGTACCATGAAACAGCGCGAAAAGACGCTGGCCAAGGAAAGCCGCATCACGCTGGAAACCTTCCTGTCCCGCAACCCCGACGCCGTGGAAGCGCAAGTGCTCAACCTGGTGGTCAAGGCGGACGTGCAGGGGTCTCTCGAAGCCATCTCCGACGCCCTGAACAAGCTTGGTACCGAAAAGGTCCGCCTGTCGATCATTCACGGCGGCGTCGGCGCGGTATCCGAATCCGACGTTCTGCTGGCGTCCGCTTCGGAAGCCATCATCATCGGGTTCAACGTGCGGCCCACGCCGGGCGCCAAGGAACTCATCGAGCAGGAAAAGGTCGATATCCGTTTCTACGATATCATCTACAAGCTCGTGGACGAGATGAAGAGCGCCATGACCGGTATGCTGGCTCCCATTTCCAAGGAGCAGTACCTCGGCCTCGCCGAAGTGCGGGAACTTTTCTCCGTGCCCAAAATCGGCGTTATCGCCGGCTGCATGGTCACGGATGGAAAGATCACCAGAAACGCCCAGGTGCGCCTGCTGCGCGACAACGTGGTCATCCACACCGGCAAGATCGGTTCGCTCCGCCGCTTCAAGGATGATGCGCGCGAAGTGGTCAAAGGATATGAATGCGGCATAGGCATCGACAAGTTCAACGACCTTAAAGTCGGCGACAACATTGAAGCCTTCGAAATAGTCGAAGAGGCCGCCACCCTGTAACATCCACCGCCCGGAGGCATCCTCCGGGCGGTTTTTTGATTGCGTATGGATTTTTTACACGCGCATTTCGGCATGCCGCTTCCTTTATGGCTGCCTGTGGCTTTTGGCCTGACCGGGGCGTTCATCGCCCTGCTCGGCTCTCTTTTGCGCGGTCGTCTGCGTCCCGGCACACGCCGCCTGGGGTCGCTTTTCTGCGTCCTCGGGCTCGGCCTGATGACGGTAGCCCTTATTACCCTCGGGTCCCGGAACGGTTCCCTCGTCTGACACGCCATGGTTATCGGTCTTCTCCGCGTCGAATACCGCCTGCACGGTAACGAATCCCTCAAGGACAAACGCCGTATCGCGAACAGTCTCAAGCAGAAAGTTCGCAACAAGTTCAATGTATCCATCGCGGAAGACGGTTCGGAAAACGAAATGGACCGCCTTGCCCTCGCGGTCGTCAGCGTCAGCAATGATGGTACCCACATGCAGAGCCGCCTCACGAAATGCCTCTCCATGATGGAAGCCGTCTGCCCCGAAGAAATGGTTTACAGCGACATCGAATTCGTCGCCCCCGAGTAAGAAATGAAGCAAGGCGCGCATGCGCGCCGGGGGAGAGGGAAAGCGTTCGCACAGAACGTTTTCCCTCTCCCCCGGATATTTTCCCCCTGAACAAATATATCGCGCAGGCTGGACGGCATGACAACTGTGCCTTATCATGCGCGCCGGACCACGACGGAACCACTGACGCCCCTCCCCGCAGCCGGTCCGGGGCTAGCCCCGGCTGGGGCATTTTCCAAAGGAAAGCACGAGTATGACGCCACAACTGACTCCTACCCCCGCGCCCGTAATCGACGCCCTGCGCTCCGCGACGCGCATCCTTGTCACCACGCACAAGAACCCTGACGGGGACGCTCTGGGCAGCGCCGCCGCTTTCGGCCGCATCGCGCAAAGCCTGGGCAAGGAAGTGCGTTTTTTTTGTGAAACGCCGACGCCGGATCACCTGGAATGGCTGCCCATGCCCGCGAAGCTGGTCCATTCCATGACAGAACTGGATGGCTGGCAATTCGATACGCTGACCGTAGTCGACTGCGCCGACCAGTACCGGGCCGGGGCCGAAATGGCGGAATTGCTGTCCGCGCCTTTCGCGCAGCGGAAATACCGCATCATCAGCATCGACCACCATACCGGCAACCCGCTGTACGGCGACGAAAACTGGGTTGACCCGAACTATTGCGCGACCGGGGCGATCATCGGGGAACTGGCCCGCTCCCTGAACATTCCGCTGGCGGGCGAACTGGGCAAGGCCCTGTACCTGGCCATCGCCTCGGATACCGGCTCGTTCTCCTACGCCAACACCAACGCGCAGGCGCTGCATCTGGCCGCTGAAATCGTGGACAACGGCCTTTCCGTCGCCGAATTCACACAGGAATACGAGTACAACTGGTCCCTTTCCCGCATGCGGCTCTGGGGACAGCTCATGAACGAGGTCCGTCTGGAATGCGAAGGCGCGGTCGCCGTCAGTGTGGTGACTGCCGCGCACCTTGAACGCTACGGACTGAAACCCAACGCTCTGGAAGATTACGCATCCTGGCTGCGGCGTCTCGCCGGGGTCAAGGTGGTGCTGTTCGCCCGTACCGCGAAGCACGGCACCAAGGTCAGCCTGCGTTCCATGGGTGACGTCAACGTGCAGGCCGTGGCGGCGCAGTTCGGCGGCGGCGGGCATGTCGCGGCGGCGGGCGTCGATATGCCGGGAGAACCCGGCGAAGCGGCGGCGCGGATACTCCCCCTGCTCTGCGAACTGATAACGCCGGGCAGTTAACGACTGCGCGCACCTGCCTCCCGGCGGGGCTGCAATGAGATACACGACTGCCCGCCCAGCGGGGCACGCGACGCGGCCCGGCTCTCCCCGCGAATCGCGTATCGACATATGCGCTTCGCCCTCAAGTGCTGGACAGGAAACAATATTCGGAGTAAGAAATAAAGTTCTCGTATGAAAGCATTCACCACATGCGCCCAGCAGGACGGCATCCTCGTTGTAAACAAGCCGTCGGGTCCCACGTCAGCCGCCTGTATCGCGAAAATAAAGCGGCAGTTAGGGCAGAAAAAAATCGGGCATGCGGGCACGCTCGATCCGATGGCGTCGGGGGTACTCCTGGTGCTGCTCGGGCAGGCGACAAAGCTTTCCGGCCACCTCATGGCCGCCGGGGAAAAAATTTACGCCGGCACCCTGCGTCTTGGTGAAGCGACAGACACCTGGGATGCGGAAGGAACCGTCACGGAACGGCGCGATGCGTCCCATGTGACCGAAGCCATGCTGGCGGATGGAATCGCTTCCTGGATCGGCGAGACCGAACAGGAAGTTCCGCCCTATTCAGCGGCCAAGCATCAGGGCAAGCCCCTGTATGAACTGGCGCGGAAAGGGCTGGAAACGCCGGTCAAAACAAAGACCGTGCGTATTACGAGCGCGGAAATCCAATGGGTGGATTTCCCGCATTGCCGCTTCCGGGTGGCGTGCGGTTCCGGCACCTATATACGGTCCCTGGCCCACAGCTTGGGGATTCGATTGGGGTGCGGGGCCACACTTACAGAGCTTACCCGGGAGTACAGTCACCCGTTCGGACTGGATAGCGCCCACGATCTTGATACGATTCTGGGCAATCCCGACCGTTTCGCCGAGTGTGTCACGCCGCTGCATGCGGCCCTGCCGAACTGGCCGCTTTTCACTCTCTCCGGAGATGAAGAAGCCAGAGTCAAAAACGGCATGCGCATCCCCTTCCGGGGATGGGACGGCAACCCGGCGGCCGGTTTTGATCCCGGCGCGACTGCTCTTATGCAGAACGCGGATGGCGTGCCTGTCGCCCTGGCCGAATGCGGTCTGGATAACGGCGCCCCTGCCTGGGTCATCATCCGGGGACTGTGGAACTGAACGCGGAAGGCCGCGTTCGAGCATTGGAGGATATTGCTGTGGTCATGGATGGCGATCAAAAGAAAGCGGTTATTGCCGAACACGCCAAACACGAAGGGGATACCGGTTCGCCGGAAGTGCAGGTTGCTCTGCTGACCAGCCGCATCACCTATCTCACCGAACACTTCAAATCCCACAAGAAGGACTTCCACTCCCGGCAGGGCCTTCTGAAACTCGTGGGCAAGCGGCGCAATTTGCTGGCCTATCTGCGTAAAACAGACGTTCAGCGTTACCGTGCCCTTATCGAAAAACTGGGACTGCGCAAGTAGAACCGACGCTCCCGCCGCTCATCCCGGCGGGAGCTTTACTATTAACCAGACGGTTCAACCCGTCACAACCATGGTCAGGGGGATCCGGGAAAATATCCGTTCCTCCGCGCAACGCCCACCACCACCTAACAAAAGTTTTTGAAGGTGGAAGGGGGGTCCGGGGGGAAGGGGAAACTTTTTGCAAAAAGTTTCCCCTTTCCCCCGGCCGCCGGAGGCATCCCGGGCATCGACAAAGCGGCTTTGCGCTGGTACTGCTTTCGGCTGCCTGCCGCACCGCCGCTTTCGGCCTCCGGCGGAAAACATATCGAGCGCTGCATGTTTATCGAACTCTCTCTGCTGGTCGCGGGCATATTCCCCGGCTGGCTGCTGCGGAAAAATTCCCGTGCCGTTACTCTGGTGGGCCACGCCACCATGGGTACCATCTACGCGCTGCTTTTTATTCTCGGCTTGCGCCTTGGCAGTGATGAAGCGCTTATCCGCGCCTTGCACGTGCTGGGTATACAGGGGCTGACCATCGGTTTTTGCTGCACCATGGGGAGCGCCGTCTGCATGGTGCCGATCGGGCGTTTTTTCAGCGTCAGGACAGGCTCGGATACGAATGCCGGGCAGGAAGGCGGGTTCTGGCAGGGCATGAAAGGTTCCCTGAAGATTCTCGGCTGTTTTTGCGTGGGGCTCGGTCTGGGCGTGGGCGATGTGCTCCCGCACTGGTTTTACGGCGGCGACGTTTTTCTGTACATCCTGCGGGCCATGCTTGTCTGCGTGGGGATGTGCATGGGCTTTGATCTCAAGGCCTTTCTCATTGTGCGCGATCTGGGTTTGCGGGTACTTCTGATTCCTCTGCTCACAATCGCCGGGACCGTTGTGGGGGCGTTTATCGCATCCCTGTTTTTCGCGGATCTGGATTTCCGCTCCTGCCTCGGGGCGGGCGTCGGTATGGGCTACTACAGCCTTTCCACGATCATCGTCACGGAACTGGCGACTCCGGCCCTTGCGTCCATCACCCTGATCGCCAACGTGTTCCGCGAGCTTTTCATCCTGCTGGCGACGCCTTTGCTTATCCGGCTGCTGGGGCCGCTTGCCCCCGTCGCGGGCGCGGGCGCACCGGGTGTGGATGTGTGCCTGCCGGGCATCATGCGTTTTGCGGGAGAACGCTACGGCTTTCTCGCGCTTTTCAATGGAATGATCATGACCATGCTGGTGCCGGTCATGGTGACGCTGGCGCTGACTTTTGGGCGATAGTGTGAATATGCCGCTGAAGCGGTCGCCCGGAACGCCCTGTCTCATTTTTGTCATGAAAGAAATTGACAAAAGGACGTCGTATAATAAGAATATTCCGCTGTTCGTCACTTTCCGTGCGGGCGCTATTTTATCAGGAGGCTATCATGTTGAAAAAAATGCTTCTTCTTGCCGTTATGCTGCTCGTGAGCGCCCAACCTTCCCTGGCCGCCGGCAAAACATTGCGGGTCGCGCATGACGCCACCTGGCCGCCCATGGAATATCTCGACGCCAATAAACAGCTTGTCGGGTATTCTGTGGATTACATCGACGCCATCGCCAAGGAAACCGGCATCACTGTCGAACACCGGAACGTGGCCTGGGCCGGGATTTTCGCGGAACTGGGCGCTGGACGTACCGACGTTATCGCCTCGTCCGTGACCATCACGAAAGACCGGATGAACGCCATGGATTTCTCCGAGCCGTACTATACCGTGCAGCAGGCCGTCGTGACCCGTAAAGACGCGGAGTTTAAAACTGTCGACGATCTGAAAGGTAAACGTCTTGGCGCGCAAATCAGCACCACGGGCTTTTTCGCGGGCCGCGCACTGAACAGGGATATCAAGTCCTACGACGCCGTCGGCTACGCTATGGAAGACCTGAAAAACGGCAACCTTGACGCCGTGCTTTGCGACGACCCCGTCGCCGCCGACTTCGCCCTTCAGGGCGGCAGCAATGCCGACCAGCTCAAAATCGCTTTTGTCATCACCGATGCGGAAACCGAACATTACGGGTTCGCCGTGCGCAAGGGCGACAAGGAAACCCTGGAAATTCTCAACCGGGGTATCAAAGCGGTGCAGGAAAAAGGCATTGAAGCTGAACTGATCAAAAAATGGATCGGTAAATAGGGACACCCCGTTTCCATCATGCGGATGATTCACGCACCGGTAGTTTCAGGACGGCGTTGCTATCCTGGACTACCGGTGTGGCAGGGCATTGTGCCGGTGCACATGCGTCCAGTCCGGGCGAAAAAACGCCCGGTTTTTTTTCGGAGGCCATATGGCGGATACGCCGAATATACGGATAGAAGTTTCCGACGGAGCATCTATTCCCCATCCCGGTGACAAAGGCCTGGTCACGGCCTGGTCCATCGCGTTTTTCGGCGCGCTGGCCCTGCTTGTTTTTCTCATTACCGTCATGGCAGACCCGTTCTGGGATATCCTGCAATTTGTGGCGGATGGGCTTATCATCACCTTTCAGGTGACTATTTTCGCCATCATGCTCTCGCTTCCCATCGGCTTGCTCACCGGGCTGGGACGCCTTTCCACCAACAAGAAAATCAACTTGCTGGCCTCCACCTACGTGGAAGTGATCCGCGGTATCCCCCTCATGGCGCAGTTGTTCTTCCTGTATTACGGGATGGGCAAGATTTTCGGCGTCGGCGGGGTGCCCGCCGCCGTTATCGCCATGAGCGTATGCTACGGCGCGTACATGGGCGAAGTGTTCCGCGCGGGTATCAGCGCCATCAGCCATGGCCAGACGGAAGCCGCCCGCTCGCTCGGGTTTTCCGCCCGTCAGACCATGCGGCTGGTTATTCTCCCCCAGGCCATGCGCACCATCCTGCCCCCGGTCGGGAACGAATTTATCGCCATGCTGAAAGATACTTCCCTCGTCTCCGTTCTGGCGCTTTCAGATCTTCTGCGCCGGGGGACAGAATACGCCGGGCAGTACTTCAACTATTTTGAAGTGTTCGCTCTGGTCAGTCTGATTTATCTCATTATCACGCTCATACTTTCCAAGCTTGTAAGTATCATGGAAGCGAGGTTGAATTATTATGACCGGCGCTAATCCCATCATCGATATTCGCGGCGTGTACAAGTTTTTCGGCAATCTTTCGGCGTTGCGCGACGTTTCGCTCAGCGTTTTTCCCGGTGAGAAGGTTGTTATTATCGGTCCTTCCGGATCCGGAAAATCAACCCTGCTGCGCAGTATCAACCGGCTGGAAACCGTGGATCAGGGCATGGTCCTCGTCGATGGCGTGGATATGAACGCCCCGGATACGGATATCGATCTCGCCCGCCGTGAACTGGGTATGGTGTTTCAGAACTTCAACCTGTTCCCGCACAAGACCGTGCTCCATAACCTGACCATGGCGCCCGTCGTCCTGCGCGGTATGCCCGTCAAGGAAGCGGAAACCATGGCCATGGCCCTGCTGGAAAAAGTCGGTATCTCGGATAAGGCGCTGGTCTATCCCGGTCAGCTTTCCGGCGGTCAGCAGCAGCGCGTGGCTATCGCCCGCGCCCTTGCCATGAGCCCCAAGATCATGCTCTTTGACGAGCCGACCTCCGCGCTGGATCCTGAAATGATCGGTGAAGTGCTGGAAGTTATGGTCGATCTCGCCCGCGAAGGTATGACCATGGTCTGCGTTACCCACGAAATGGGCTTTGCCCGCGAAGTCGCGGATCGTATCGTGTTCATGGATAAAGGACAGGTCATTGAAGTCGGAACCCCGGAACACTTCTTCACCAGCCCCAAACACCCCCGCCTTCAACAGTTCCTGCAACAGATATTGTGATGAGGTGATGCCTCCGGCGGCCCTCCGGGGGCCAAGGAGAGAGGGCGCTGCCCTCTCTCCTTGGATCCTCTCTCCCGGCAGGGGGATGATCCCCCTGCACCCCCGATAAGGGGGGAGACTAGCCCCCCAAGACCTCAAGCTCTTTCAGGCGTGCTTCGGCTTCTTCCCAGTGGAGGAGGAGAGCGGTCTGCTCTTCGTCCAGAGCCGAGAGGCGTTCCGTCAGTTGGGTGAACCCGGCAGGGTCGCGGTTGAAGAGATCGGGGTCGGCAAGACGGGTTTCTATATCCTGCTGTTCCTGTTCCAGAGCATCCAGACGGTTGGGTAATTCTTCCAGTTCCCGTGTCAGTTGCTCGAATTCGCGCTGCTCGTTGAATCCGCGTCGCCGGGGTTTGGGGGCGCTTTCCTGCTTTGGTCGGGGTTTGGGAACGGGGGAGTTTTCCGTCGGAACGCTGCGCTGCCGCAGCCAGTCCGTGTACGCGCCGACGTATTCATGAACAAGGCCGTCGCCCTCAAGGGCCAGAACGCCGGTGACAAGGTTGTCCAGAAAACGCCTGTCGTGGCTGACCATGATCACGGTGCCGGAATAGTCGGAAAGCAGTTCTTCCAGCAGCTCAAGGGTTTCCATGTCCAGATCGTTGGTGGGTTCGTCCAGTACCAGCAGGTTGGAAGGACGGGTAAAAAGCCGCGCCAGCAAAAGGCGGTTACGCTCGCCGCCGGATAAGGCCTTGACCGGCAAACGCAGTCTGTCCGGCGTGAAGAGAAAATCCTGAAGATATCCCGCCACATGCCGGGTGTTGCCGTTAATGGTCACCACATCGTTGCCGTCGGCCACGCTGTGCATGACGGTATGCTCGGGGTTGAGGGCTTCGCGGAGCTGGTCAAAATAGCTTATGTGCAGCTGTGTACCGTGCCGGACGGAACCTTCAAGCGGTTGCAGTTCACCGAGCAGGATGCGGAGCAGGGTGCTTTTGCCCATGCCGTTGTTGCCGATAAGACCCACCCGGTCGCCGCGCTGGATGACCGTGGAAAAGTTGCGGAACAGGGTCTTCCCGTCCGGAAAACCAAACCCGATATTTTCCGCTTCAATAACCAGTTTGCCGGAACGCTCGGCCTCCTGCGCGGCCATGCGTACGTTCCCCTGTTTCTCGCGCCGGGCGGATCGCTCGGCGCGCATATCCCGCAGCGCCCGCACTCTGCCCATGTTCCGCGTGCGGCGGGCCTTGATGCCCTGCCGTATCCAGGCTTCTTCCTTGGCCAGCTTGCGGTCGAAGAGGGCGAAATGCTTCTCTTCGATATCAAGACGCTCTTCCCGGCGTTCCGCATACTGGTCAAAGGGGCAGGAATAGCTGTGGAGTTTGCCCCGGTCTATTTCAACCACGCGTGTGGCGAGACGCTGGGAAAAAGCCCGGTCGTGGCTGACAAAAATAAGGGTGCCTGCCTTGCGCAGCAAAAATTCTTCCAGCCAGGCAATGGTGGCGATATCCAGATGGTTCGTGGGCTCGTCCAGAATAAGATCGCCGGAACGGAGCAACGCCCGGGCAAGGGCGACCCGGCGCTTGCTGCCGCCGGAAAGGGCGCTGAATTCGGCATCCGGGTTCAGACCAAGGTTGTTGATAACCCCGAGAATTTCACCGTAGCGTTCCCAGCCCCCCCCGTGCAGGGCACCGCTCTCGCCGTTTACGCCATTTTCGCCATTTCCGCCGGACTGGGCCGAATGGGCGGCGGACAGGGATTTCCCTTCATCGCCAAGCACCTCGGCCACCAGACTGAAAACCGTGCCGTTCCAGCTGAGCGGCACATCCTGTGGCATATGGCCGAAATACGCGCCGGTACGCACGATTTCCCCGGAATCCGGGGTCAGGTCGCCGGAAAGAAGCGCCAGAAGCGTTGATTTGCCCGCGCCGTTGCGCCCGGCCAGACAGACCCGCTCCCCCGCTTCCAGAGAAAAATCCACGGAATCCAGCAAGGGCTGGCCGCCCAGGTTCAGGCTGACGCCCTGCATATGGATGAGAGCCATACGATATGTTTCCTTTTGCATAGCATGAGGCTTCCCGGAACGCGGCGGGAACAGCCCTGTCAGGTTCCGGGAAGCGCTTGTTGCTGTATCAGTTTGGAGCGTGGGACGCCAGCGGGAATGGTGGCGCGAAACGGGGGAGCGCGCCGTTTTTCGCGCTGCTATTGTATCCCGACAACCCGTCCCATGCACAGAACGGCGTTATCGAACAGGCTTCTGGCATCGCCTTGATATACGACAGTCGTACCCTGTCGTATCCGGGCGGCAAAGGGATCGGATGGCGGCAGAAACGCCGTGATAGCAGGGCTATTGGCGCTTTTTTCGTGGAACAGGATAACAGGTTGCCCTCCGTCGCCGGATCCGAAGCCGGACCCGACGCGCAGAACCGGGCCTTCCAGAAGCAGCAGAACGCCCTGATACCTTTCCCCCGCGCCGGAGGGATCATCCGCGAATTCTCGGGCCAGTAGAGCGGAGGAAACTTTGTAGCCCAGCGAGTATTCCAGTTGCAGCGCTTCTTCCCGGTTTGCCGGACGGGTAAATTCAGGGTTCCGGGGGCCGTCCTTTCGCATGGTCGCAACCGCAAAGGCTCCCTCACCGAACGCTTTGTCTTCTTCATACAACGCGATCTGCAACAGGGGCAGCTTGCGCTCTTCCATTTCCTTTCGCGCCACAGCGAGAATTTCAGCGGGGCGGAAATCCGTGTCCGGCTCGTCGATACGTACCATGAGGCACGCGTATTGTTCCGCTACGGGCCAGATCACGAGTGATCAGAACGCAGGTCCGTCCTGCGCCATGGGTACGCAGGGCAGCACGAACAGTATGCACAGCACTGCGCAAAGAACGAATTTTTTCATGTGGTATCCTGCTGGTAGATGCTTTTTACAGAGCCGCCGGAGCCGCTCGTGAACCACACAGTCTGTTCGCTACGGGCTAGTTTTTCAACCAGCGGGTATGCAGCAGTGCTTCGTCGGCCAGCGTCATGATGTCCTGCACTTTACCTTCCTTGTAGCGCAAGAACGCGTCGCGGCCGGGGGCATCATCCGGCAGTTCCTGCCAGGCGGCGACTTCCGAGCGGAATTCATCGTCAAAGACGGATGGATCCGGCCAGAGCTGGAGGCGTTTGCCCGCGTAGCCTATGGTGAACACCATCTGGCCGTTCAGGGAAAAGGGCGCGTCAGGATGGTTGCATTCCGGCTGTTGCAGGCAGCGGCCTTCGCGCACGGCGTGGGATATCATCTCCACGCAGTCCACCAGACCGGCACCGGGAAAGCCGAGGGTCCAGTACAGTTCCCGGCGTTTGACCGGGGCATCCGGGGAAAGCAGGGAAAAGGCCAGACGGCAGACGCGGATCATCAGCGCCGCCGCAATGACGTTGGCGTTGGTCGCGTATTTGAGAAGATCCTCGCGGCGCAGCGTGATTTCTCCGTCCTGATCAAGAAGGGTGATATACGGTTCGGTGCTTGCCTGTGACATGCGTGCTCCTGAAAATATGAAAGGGAGAGGCGAAAGCGGCTTCGCCTCCGGCGCGGGATGGGGGAGGCATGAACTCCCGTCCGTACTCCCCAGCGCCGGAGGCGTCATGCCGTGTTATTCCATGGCTTCGGGGATGATAAGGGTGGAAACATCCACGGTCTTGCGCATCATGTCGTTATCAAGCAGGAACTGCATGTCATCTTTCATGCTTTCGATATCGCTCTGGTTGAAGCGCTGGGTGAAGTAAGACCATTCAAAGAGCCGCTCGGCGTCTTCTATGCTGATCCCCTGAATTTTCGCGCCAAGGGCAATGGCTTCGTCGTGGTTTTCCGTGATCCACTGCCAGGC
Source organism: Desulfovibrio sp. OttesenSCG-928-I05 (assembly GCA_030266385.1). Taxonomy (GTDB): domain Bacteria; phylum Desulfobacterota; class Desulfovibrionia; order Desulfovibrionales; family Desulfovibrionaceae; genus JAJDHY01. The sequence continues at coordinate 17,591 of JAJDHY010000005.1, read as the reverse complement.
TTTGTCATGGGCGGCAATAGCGGCCTTGAGGCGGTCGGGATGGTTTTTGATGAAGGAATCGGACCCCATCATGGCCAGTTTGGGGACCACAAGGCCGGTGGCGGTGGCAATCTTGGCTGCGCCTTCTTCTTCGGCCTTGATAACCATGTTGGCGGCCAGCAGCGCCGCGTCAACCTTGCCGCCCTGCATGGCCGCGAAGCTCTGGGGAATATCCATCTGCAAGAACTGCACGTCCTTGAGCGTCATGCCTTCCGTGGCCAGCGCGGCAACAAGGAGCTGGTGCAGGACAGTGCCTTTGGGACCGGCGATGGTTTTCCCTCTGAGTTCCTTGATGGAGGCGGGACCGCCCTTTCTGCCCATCAGGGCGAAGACGTCCGTGGGCCGCGCCACCCCGGCGATGATCTTGATGGGCATGCCTTCGCTGGCGGCCATGAGCAGTGAGGTGGAATTCATGACGCCGCAGATATCCAGGTCACCGGAAGCCATGGCCTGTGCCTGTTTGGACCCGGAGTTGATTTCCGGCCAGCTCACGGAGACGCCGAGGGGGGCGAGTTCCTTTTCCAGCAGCCCGTGTTCCTTCATGACAATCATCTGGAGGTTGAAGGGGGATTTCACATAGCTGATGGCGACTTCGTTCTTGGCCGCGAACGCGTTGCCGCTCAGGAAAAGGAATCCCATGACGGCGAGAAGGGCGATGCGTTTCATTCTGTATCCTTTGGTTGTGACGGTTACGTTTTTTGCAAATAGGAAAGTATCCGTTCCCTGACGTTTTCTCTCGCGCAGCGGGCGCTTTCGTCGGGAACGGTTGATGCCAGTTCGGGTGTGGATGCGCAATCCAGCATGATGGTGCCGTTTTTTGTGACATAGATATGGTTGGCGATGAGAAGCGCCTCATTAATATCGTGGGTCACGAACAGGCAGGTGACACGCTGTTCCGCGATCAGGGCGACGAGCATTTTCTGGAGCGCGGCACGGGTAATGGCATCCAGCGCGGCAAAGGGTTCGTCCATGAGCAGAAAGCGGGGACGCCTGAGCAGCGCCCGGGCCAGTCCGACCCGTTGCGCCATGCCGCCGGAAAGCTCCCGGGGGAGCAACTGCGCGATGTCGCCAAGTTCGACCAGTGACAGCACGTCCCGAATACCCGCCGCCCGGTCTGCGGGAGAGGCGTTCTGGATGGCGAGACTGAGGTTTTCCTCTACAGTCAACCAGGGCAGCAGGCGGGGTTCCTGAAAAACCATGGCCGCTTCGCGCGGATCGATATGTACGGACCCGCCGTCCGCCGGAAGCAGGCTCGCCGCGATGCGGAGCAGGGTGGATTTACCGCAGCCGGAAGGGCCGAGCAGGCAGGTAATGCCGTTTTCGGCCAGCGATAGTGAGACGCCGTCAAGCACCGTATGGCTGCCGAATTGCTTGCTGATCTTTTCCAGCACGGACGTCATGTCCGCGTTGTCTGTCATCGGGTGGCTGGCAGCGTTCATGATGCGATCTCCGGAAAACGGCGGCGCAGGAGGCGGTTGATGCCCTGCATGAAAAGCGCATCCAGCAGCCAGCCGATAATGCCGATAACAAGAATGCCCACAAAAACTTCGTCGGTCCGTAGCATTTCCTGGGCGTTGATGACCATATACCCGAGCCCGCTGGCTGCGGCGATAAGTTCCGCGCCGATCAGGGAACGCCAGCTGTAGCCGAAGGCAAGGCGCAGGCCGGTCACAATGGAGGGCACCGCGCTGGGAACCACAATGCGCGAAACGTACATCCAGGTGGAAAGGTTCAGGCTGTGCGCCAGTTCCCGGTGTTGTTCCGTCACCCGGCAGAAGCCGTCGCGGGCGTTCAGGAAGATAGGAAAGAAGGAGGCCATGATAATGATGGTGTACTGCGTGGCTGAGCCTATTCCCAGCCAGAGGATGAGCAGCGGCGTCATGGCCAGCGGCGGGATCATGCGCAAAAGCGCCAGCGGCGCGGCCAGCAGTTCGTTGAGCGGAGAAAAGCGCGTGATCAGCCCGGCGAACAATAAGCCCGCGACGCTGCTCAGGGAAAACCCGAACACGATACGCGTGAGGGATGCGCTGATATGTTCCGGCAGCACGCCGGATTGCCACATGGCGAGCGCTGAATGCAGCACGGTCATGGGCGTGGGCAGCAGGTAGTTCGAGACAAGCCCGGAACCGGCAATGATCTGCCAGTAAACGACAAGCAATAGCGGGGTGAGCAGTGTCCGGAGCGCAGGCATCAGAGCACCCTGACAAGCGCTTCGGCGGGTGCGCCGAGCAGGGTATTGGCCAGAGAGAACTTGGCCGTTTTCCAGGCTTCGGCATCGGCTGCGCTGAAGCCGGGGCGTTTGGAGGCCTTGCCGAGCCTGATGAACTCCGGGCTGGGATAGCCTTCGACAGGGGCCAGTTCCACAGTGGCGGGCGTTCCGGCTGCGGAGGATGTGAGGGTGAAGCGGTAATAAAAGCGCCCGGCAACGCCTTCCTGGGCGCGCGGGTCGCAATAGCTCGAATCGACGCAGTAGCGGCCTTCGGTCACCATGCGGGTGACAAGTTCCATCGTGTCTTTCAGGCCGAGGCCGGGAAATGACGTGAACAGGGAGAGCTTTTTACGTTCCGGGTATGCCGAATCCGGAGCCAGCAGGGCGAATGCGCGTTGCAGCAGACGAAAGCCCAGCACCACACCGCCCGGCGCGTCATAGCCGTGATAGTTGAAGGCATCCTGCAAGGTGAACAGGGCGGGGCTGCCGTCGTCGCTGACGCGGATGACTGGTTCCGCCCAGTCTGAGGGGGCGATGAGCAAGGGGTGGTGCGGGACGCTGTGAACCATAGCGGAACCTCTTTGCGGGCGGAAGGTAAACCAAAAAGTATATGTATGCTGCCTGGAAGCCCTGTGCAAGGTTGAAAACGAATATCATTTTCAAAAACGAAGCGCAAGCACTCTTTCCACACGCCGGTTGGGTGCGGGTGTTTTAGTTCGTGTCCGTGCCTGTGCGCGGGGGGATGCGCGGCGCAGCAGAACTGTGAGGGAGATGCGCTGCACGCGTACCGGCTATACGCATTTCATATACTACATCAGGCGGGCGATATGCGGACATTTTGGGGAGGGTGAAGGGGGGATGGTTGCACAATATGTGCAGGGAAGTGCAAAATTGTGCAAATCTGCACGGTGAAAAAAGGAAGGCAATTATATATTTATCAAATAATTTCAAAATAATACATAATGGTACGTACTTTGCTATTATCTGTCATCGCATTGCGCGACACTACTATACCAACAGGAGCGTGGACTATGATCCGCCGGACTATTTCTCTTCTTACCACTGTTTCCTTTCTTGTTCTCATTATTTCTTCCGTGGTGCTCTATGTGCTGCCCAAGGGGGCGGGTGTCAATGTACTCGGACTTACCGTGCTGCAATGGAAGGATATTCATATCACGGGCGGATTTCTTTTTATCGCGGCCGGGATGTGGCATATGCTGTTGAATTACCGCGCCTTGTTGGCCTATACCAGAAAGTCTTTCTCTTTCAGCTGGAAGGCCGCCGCGCCTGCCGTGCTGGCGCTTTCACTCAGCGTGGCTATTTACGGGGCTACTCTTGCTCGCGTTGCGCCGGTGGAACAATTGCTCTCCTGGAACAAGCCCGCGCACATGACGGGAGGCGGCATGGGATGGGGTGCCAAGGACGGTTCGGGCCGTGGACAGGGATACCAGGCGGCGCATTCGGAATAGCCGGATACATACGCTTTCCAGCGTGCCAACACCGACGGCGCCTTTCATAGCGAAAGGCGCCGTCTACGTTTGCAGGCCGTATACTGTTTCCGTACTACGCCGCGCGGCGGGAAGGGGTGTCAGCGAAGGGGAGCTGTGTCGGTCCGCTGGGCGCGGTAGCCTATTTTTTCGGAGAGTTTCGCCGCTATCAGCGTCAGTTGTGTGGTGTATTCCGGGATGGTTGCGTCCGTGACTTCTTCGGCTGAGGCCGTGATACTGACAGCGCCGACCACACTGTTCTGTGCGCCGAAAACCGGCGCGGCCAGACAGCGCATATGTGGTACGTTTTCCCGGTCGTCAAAGGCCCAGCCCCGCATGCGGACTTCCGCCAGTTGTACCAGATATTCATCCACGTCCATGATGGTGTGTTCCGTGGGGGATGTCGGCGGGTTGCTGAGGAGCAGGGTACGTACTTCCTGCGGGTTGCGCCAGGCCACAAGCACTTTGCCCATGGCCGTGCTTTGCAGATTGAAGCGCTTGCCGACCCATGAACCCACAGCCAGAGACTGGGGGCTGTCCACCTTGGCCAGGTACATGGCTTCGTTTCCTTCCAGAACCCCAAGGTGACAGGTCTGCTGCACGGAACGCATCAGTTCGTATAGCAGCGGCATTGCCTCCGAGCGGATGTCGATTTGCCCAATGGCCTGGTTGCCCAGGGCGAAGAGCCGCATACCGAGCGCATGGCCGCCGGGCATGCGTGTGCTGCGCAGGTACCCGCGTTGCAGGAGCGTACGGGTCAACTGGTAGGCGCTGGTCTTTGGGAGGCCGAGATCCTTGACGATATCCTGCAAGGTCGCACTCTCATGGATGCCGACATATTCGAGTATGTCGAGCGCCTTGGCTACTGCGGGCACGGTATAATCGCGTTCTCTCACATCTACCTCGTGCTGATTGGTGTTCGCCGGAACGGGAAACGTCGTCCGGCGTCCGGGCGGTTCCCGTTTTTGCCAGGGATTGCCGTTTCGGTCCATCATGAATTTTGATCCGGCGTTTCCGGGAGGCCGCTCTGGCCTATCTGGGAATTTCCGCTCGGCCTATCTTGGAATTGTCGCTCTGGCCTATCTGGGAATTTCCGCTCCGCTCCAGGGCATATCCGGATTCTGGATGCAGAACTTGCCGCCGCTGACGTCAATATCCACCCCGGTCACGTAAGACGCTAGGGGGGAACTGAGAAAAACCACCACGGGAGCTATATCTTCCGGGCGGGCATAGCGGCGGACAGCGGCTTCTTTTTCCACAGCTTCGGGGTTTCGGGCAAGGACTGCTTTGGTCATTTCCGACATGACAACCCCCGGCAGGAACCCGAAAACACGGATGTTCGAAGGGGCCAGTTCCCCGGCCAGCGAACGGGTAAGGCAGCTTACTCCCCATTTAGAAGCCGCATACAAGCCGCTGCCCATCTTCGGGGATTTGGAAGCATAGGAGGATGTGTTGACGATAACCCCGCCGCCCGCTTCCCGCATATGTTCGGCGGCGAGCTTAGCGCACTGCCATACGGAACGCAAATTGACGTCCATCATGGTCCGCCACTCTTCTTCCGTTGCGTCCATCAGAAGGTTCCGTAGCGTGACGCCCGCGTTATTCACCCAGATATCCAGCCGCCCGAAGCGCGTCAGAACGGCATCGCGAAAACTGCGCATGGCGTTATTGTCGGTAACGTCCGCCTGAAAGGCAAGAAAACGGTCCCCGTACCCTGCTGCGGCACACTCGTTTTCAAAGGCCGTAAGCGCCTGCTCCCCTCTGCCGCATACCGCGACGAAACAGCCTTCCGCCAGATACTGCATGGCAAGACCTTTGCCGATCCCTGCTGAACCACCTGTAATAACAACGCATTTGTCACGAAGTTGTACGTCCATGAACTACCTCCGCTTCTGCGGCATGCTTGGGTGCATCTGGAAAAAGCTCTTGACGGAAACACAGAATTTTGAAATAGTGAATCGCAGTTCGAAATATAGAACAGATTTTTGAAAAAGCAAACTATTTTTTGAATGTACAAATTGTCGGCTGGTATTTCCGTATCAGCGACGAAAAAAACGGCAGGGAGAATTACCCATGAGCAGTGCCACGCGTCTTCGCCCCGAGGAACTGAGAAGTTACCGCTGGTATGGTCCCGACACCATCCGCGCTTCCGCCCACCGCCAACGTACGCTGCAAATGGGCTTTCGCCGTAAAGACTTTACCGGCAAACCCATCATCGGGCTTATCAATACCTGGAACGAACTGTCCACCTGTCATTACCACCTCAAGGAACGCGCCAACGAAGCGCGGCGCGGCGTCTGGGCGGCCGGGGGGCTTCCTCTGGAATTTTTCGCCCTGGGTCTGGGTGAAGTCATGGTCAAGCCCACCACCATGTTCCATAGAAATTTGCTGGCCATGGAAGTGGAAGAAATCATCCGCAGTCACCCCCTTGATGGCGTCATCCTGCTCGGCGGCTGTGACAAGACGGTGCCCGGTCTTATCATGGGCGCGATAAGCGCGGGGGTTCCTTTCCTGTTCCTGCCTGCCGGGCCCATGCTGAACGGGCACTGGCGCAAGCACACCATAGGCGCGGGAACCCATACGAAGAAATTCTGGGAAGAACTGCGTTCCGGCACCATCACGCATCAGGACTGGGAAGAAATAGAAGAAGCCATCTGCCGTTCCAACGGCACCTGCAACACCATGGGAACGGCTTCCACCATGACCGCCCTGGTCGAAGCCATGGGGCTTACGCTTCCCAATACCATCTGCATTCCGGCTGTGGATTCCGCTCACCCGCGCATGGCGACCGACTGCGGCGAGCGTATTGTGGAAATGGTGTGGGAGAATCTGGTCCCTGAAAAAATCCTTACCCGCGAAGCCTTCATGAACGGCGTCGCCACGCTCATGGCCGTGGGCGGTTCCACCAACGCGCCCATTCATATGGTCGCCATGGCCAACCGCGCGGGCATTTCCCTCACGCTTGAAGATTTTGACGCCGTGTCCAGAAAATTGCGCGTCATCGCCGACATGCTGCCTGCCGGGCGTTTCCTTATGGAAGACCTGTTCTACGCGGGCGGCCTTTCCGCCATCCTGAACCGTATCAAGGAACACCTTGCGCTCGATTGCCTGACGGTTAACGGCAAGACTCTCGGCGACAACATCACGGACGCTCCCTGCTATAATGACGAGATCGTCCGCACCCTCGACGCCCCGCTGACGGATGTCGAATCCATTGCCGTGCTGCGCGGCAACCTTGCCCCGGACGGCGCCATCATCAAACCCAGCGCCTCGACCCGTGAACTGCTGGTGCACACCGGCAAGGCCGTAGTGTTCAACGGTGTGGCGGATCTTTACGCCCGTGTGGATGACCCGGATCTCGACGTGGACGAAAATTCCGTGCTGGTCATGAAGCAGGGCGGTCCCGTGGGCGGTCCCGGCATGCCCGAATGGGGCGGCATGACCATTCCCAAGAAGCTGCTGGCCAAAGGGGTACGGGACATGGTGCGTATTTCCGATGCCCGTATGAGCGGCACCCACTACGGTACCGTGGTGCTGCACGTCGCGCCGGAATCCGCCGTGGGCGGTCCCCTCGCGTTGGTAGAAGACGGTGACATGATTGAACTGAACGTGCCGGAACGCAAGCTCAACCTGCTGGTGGATGAGGCGGAACTCGCCCGTCGCCGCGCTGCCTGGAAAGCTCCCGCGCCGCATTACAGCCGGGGCTATGGGGCCATGTACTGCGCCCACGTGACCCAGGCGCCGGAAGGCTGTGACTTTGACTTCCTGCAAGGCTCCGAAAAACTCCCCGAACCGGATATTTATTAAGAGACGTGTTCTGCGGCCGGGTGGCACAGGGCACTGTTTGCTGCCACCCGGCCTTTGTACCCCGCTACGGGAAGACTTCATGCGCTTTGATGCAAACGGCAGGGGGATTTTATGGCGCTCAGAATAATCAGTACCTCGCCCGCCTTCGGCATGGTGGGGGTGATTCCGGATATGTTGCGTGAAAATGCCTGGGAGCTGGTCCGCGCAGCGGAATTCGGTGACCCGACGGAAGCGGTGTTGCCGCGTCTGGATAGCTATCTGAACGAAATCGAATATCTCGTTTCCGGCACCTACCCGGTGACGCGGGAGTTTTTCGCAAAGGCCCCGAAGCTGAAAGCCGTGTTCCAGCATGGCGTGGGCGTTGAGAAAATTGATATCGCGGCTGCCACGGAAGCGGGCGTCGTTATCTGCAATACGCCCGGCGCAAACGCCAACGCGGTAGTCGAGCTGGCTATCGGGACCATGATCAGCTTTGGCCGCCGTATCATTCAGGCGCACAACACCATCGCCGCCGGGGGATGGGAACGCTACGTGGGCTGGGAAATTGAAGGCCGCACGCTCGGTATTATCGGTCTTGGCACCATCGGCAAGCGCCTTGCCTTGAAAGCCCGGGCGCTGGGAATGCGGGTTATCGCCAACGATATCAAGCCGGATCATGCGTTTGCCGTACAGCACGGCATTGAAATGCTTGATCTGGACGCCGTACTTGCGGGGGCGGATGTCGTTTCCCTGCACATTAACGGCGGCCCGGCCAATTTCAATTTCATCGCCGCCCGCGAGCTGGCGTTATTGCAACCTGACACCCTGTTCATGAATTTCGCGCGCGGGGATGTGCTGGATCTGGACGCTCTGGGTGATGTGCTGGCCGCCAGACGTATTGCCGGGGCCGTGCTGGACGTGTTTTCCGTGGAACCGCCCGATCCGGTGCATCCGGTGTTCGCGCATCCGCACTGCATATTCACCCCGCACAACGGGGCCAACTCGAAAGAATCACAGGAACGGGTGGGGCTGGCGACTCTGGAAAGCCTTTCTTCCATGCTGCGCGGGGAAATTCCCGAACGGGTGGTGAACAGGGCTGTTTTTGACAGCCCCAACAAACGCTGACTGGAACTGCTATGCGGCACGCTCTGGCCCTTCTGGAAAACGTGATCATTCCGCCCATGATCCGACTGCGAGAGCCGCAAGGGGAGAATGACGCCATTAGCGATGTTGCCGCTGCGGTTCTGGATACTCTGGAGGCTTCGGCCATCAGGGAACGGGTGTATCCCGGCATGACGGTGGCGGTAGGCGTGGGCTCGCGGGGCGTCGCCAACCTGCCCGTGATTGTCCGGTCGGTCATTGACTGGCTGCACGGCAAAGGCGCGAAACCTTTTATCATTCCGGCCATGGGCAGCCACGGCGGAGTGGATGCGGCGAGCCAGAAATCACTGCTGGCGGAATACGGGGTTACGGAAGAGCGCATGGATTGCCCCGTCCGCTCAAGCATGGATGCGGTGCATCTGGCGTCGCTCTCCGATGATCTGGAAGTTTTTTGCGATCCCTATGCGGCGGAGGCCGACGGCATTTTTGTGATCAACAAGATCAAGCCGCATAACGCCTTTCGGGCCGCCAACGAGAGCGGCATTGTGAAAATGCTGGCGATCGGGCTCGGCAAACAGAAAGGCGCGGCAAGCTGTCACAAGTACGGTTTTGAACGCATCGCGGAACGGCTGGCCTCCGTGGCGGGTTATATGATGCAGCATCAAAATGACCGGGGCGCACGGAGTGTACTGGGCGGGCTGGCGCTGGTGGAGAACAGGAACCACGCCACCTGCCGCATTGAAGCCGTTCCGGTGGAAGACATGTTCGCCCGTGACGCGGCGTTGCTGGAACTTGCCTGGGAAAAAATGGCACGCTTGCCTGTGGATCGGCTGGACGGCCTGATTCTTGACGAGATGGGCAAAAATATTTCCGGCTCCGGCATGGATCCCAATGTGCTGGGGCGCTACACAGTGCCGTTTTTACGCGGCGGGCCGGTCATCAACAAGATCGCCGTGCTGCGCCTGACCCCCGAGAGCGAAGGCAACGCCATAGGCATGGGGCTGGCGGATTGTATCAGCCGCCGTCTGTATGACGCGATAGATTTTGAAAATGTATACGCCAACGCGCTGACTTCCACCGTGCTGTTCGGTTCCCGCACGCCCTGCACGTTACCGTCGGATCGTGACGTGGTGAGAGCCGTGGTCAGAACCTGCAACGGCGGCGGTCCGGATGCAATCCGCCTGATACGGGCGCGCAGCACCCTGCATCTGGATATCCTGGATGCCTCCCCGGCTCTGGTGCCGGAGCTTCTGGAAAAAGGCTGGGTAGCGCAGGGGGAAGCCACACCCATGGATTTTGATGCAGAAGGAAACTTGAGCGGCATAGCGTCATTGCGCGATGCATGATGGAAAAAGGATTTTTGAGCGCAGTTTCACTTTTTCAATGCACATAGAGCAACAGCACGGCATGAACCAAAAGGAGAGTGTAATGAAAGGCAAGAAGATTACCGGCTTGATCGTCGCGACAATCACTCCGGTGAACAGGAACGGCGACTTTGATCCGGGCCTGATGCAGTCCATGATTGATATTTTGCTGGAAAAGGGCTGTGAAGGCGTCTTCGGGATCGGGTCCACCGGGAATTTTCCGCTTTTCAGTACGGAAGAACGCAAGGTGGCGGCGGAAGCCCATGTGAAGGCCGTGAAGGGCAGGGTGCCCGTGTGCATTCATATCGGTTCCGATACCGAAACGCAGACGCTGGAACTTGCCCGCCATGCCGGAGAAATCGGCGTGGACAGTTTTGCCGCCGTGCCGCCGTATTATTACAAATATGACGCCGCCGCGCTGACCGCTTATTTTTCCCGAGTGGCGGCAATCAACCCGGATCTGCCGTTCTACGTCTACAATATCCCCATGTACGCCGCCAACGACGTAACGCCTGCCATTCTTAAGAGCATGAAGGATGTCATTCCCAACCTCGCGGGCGTGAAGGATACCACCCAGGATTTCACGCGTTTTATTGACTATGTGGATGTGATGGGCACGGATTTCGGCAACATCATGGGATCCGACGGCATGTGCGTGGCGGCTCACGTCATGGGCGGAGCGGGCGGCATCTGCGCCATGGCTTCCCACAACCCCGAACTGATGGCCGCCATTTTCCGTCTGGTCCGTGCCGGGGAAATAGAAGAAGCGCGCCGTTTGCAGTTCCTGGCATCCCGCCTGCGTCTGCTTTTCATGAAGCTGCCGTTCTTTACGCCGCGCGTAACCATCATGCGCCGCCGCGGCATAGTCGACGCCTGGCCCAGAAACCCCATGCGCAACCTTTCCGCCGAACAGGAAACGCTGCTCTTTGATACGATGAGCACGCTGGAAGACGAGTTCAATTTCCCGCTGCTGAGCAAAGTATAACGCGTCGTGTTCCCCGGAACATGCGCCCGGCTACGCTTGCAGTAACAATGTTTCAGACAGAACAGATACCGCGACAACGGGAAAAAGCCGCAGGGCTTTCCATACCACTCCAACCGTAACGAGGTGTTCCATGAAAAAGACTTTCTCCGTTCTGGCATGCATCATGGCTCTGTTCCTGTGTGTTTCCGGCGCGTCCGCCGCCAATTGGCCCGCCAAGAACATTACCGTTCTGGTGCCCCTGGCCGCCGGCGGCAATACGGACGGTCTGGCTCGCGGCCTGATCGTTCCCGCCCTTGAAAAGGCCTTTGGCGTGAAAGCGCTGGTCAAAAACGTGCCCGGTGGCGCGCTGACCCTGGGCGCGGCCGAAGTTGCCAACTCCAAGCCCGACGGCTACACCCTGATGGTGGCTCCCCTCGGCCCGGTTGTCTTGCAGACCCAACTGCGGACCCTCCCCTATGGCAAAGACGCTTTCGCGCCCATATACTTCATCGCCAACAGCCCTTCCTTCCTGATCGCGACCAAGGACGTGCCTTCTTCTTTTGACGCGATGATAGCGGACGCCAAGGCCAATCCCGGCAAGTACGTTTACGGCTCCACCGGCCCCGGCACCGTGCCCCACATCAATCTGATCGCCCTGTGCAAGCAATACGGCGTTGAGATGAAGCACGTTCCCGACCGCAGCGGTGCGGAAGTCATGAAGAGCATGGCCAGCGGCACCACCCATTTCTTTGCCGACGCGGGCATGTATATCCCCCGTTACGACCTGCAAGGTCTGGTCATCTTCTCTGACGAGCGTCATCCTGACTTCCCGAACATCCCGTCCGCCAAGGAAATCGGTTCCGACCAGCGTTTCTCCGTGTGGAACGCCCTGTATGCTCCGGCCGGTACGCCTGCGGAGATTCTCGACAAGATCTATGACGCGTGCAAGGACCTCTCCAAGGATCCCGAAGCGCAGAAGTTCGTTTCCGGCATGGGCGCGCATTTCATCGATATGACCCGCGCCGAATTCACCGACTTCGTGAACGCCGAGTATGACAAGTTCGGCGGCATCATCAAGGAAGCCGGTATCAAGCTCGAATAGTTCATTCCCTGTCTCCCGCCCGCCGGGTGTGCGCCCGGCGGGCCTTCCTGAAAGGAAACGATATGCCGAAAATAACCGGTCGTTTACTCTTCTCCGTCGTCATGTTCAGCATCGGGGCCTTTTTGCTGGCCTACAGCTACACGACAGCGAACGTCGCCGCCGCCGCGCAGTTCGGTCCTCAGTTCTTTCCCCGCATCTTGTTGTGGACCTGGCTGGTTCTTGCTCTTGCCATGATGGCGGAATCGATTCTGCTTAAAGGCAGAAAGTATAAGGAACAGAACTGGAAAGGGCTGTTTGCGTCCATAGGCCTTACGGCACTTGCCTGCACCCTGATGCCGATAGTGGGCTTTCTGCCCATCAGCCTTACGTTTATGCTCGCTTACCCGTGGGCTCTCGGTTACAGGCGCAGCACAGTGCTCATCCCGTTAAGTATCATTTTTTCTTTCGCCACCTGGTACATTTTTAACGAAATATTGCTGATTCCGCTTCCCGAAATTCCCTGGTTGGCCTAGTTCGCCGGGAACTGTATGCCGCTTACAGCACTATTCAATCAAACATGAGGTAGATCATGGACCAGGCAATATTGGAGGCCTTTGCACAAACCACCAGCTGGATGTGCCTGCTCTGCATTTTCGTGGGTACCCTTTGGGGCATTATCGTCGGAGCGTTGCCCGGCCTCGGGTCCGTGCTGGCCATAACGATCTGTCTGCCGTTTACGTATGCGCTTGACCCCGCCTCGGCCATCGCGCTGCTTTTGGGGTGCTACTGCGGTTCCGTGTACGGCGGCTGCATTTCCGCCATTCTTATCAATACGCCGGGCACGCCCCAGTCCGCCGCCACCTGCTTTGACGGCTTCCCCATGGCCCAGCAGGGCAAAGCCGATCTGGCGCTTGGCTGGGCCACGGGCTCGTCCGTTTTCGGTGGCCTGTTATCCTGCATCGTCCTGATCGTCTGCGGACCGCAACTTGCCAAGTTCGCCCTGAATTTCGGCCCGGTGGAAACCTTTGCGCTCATACTCATGGCGCTTACCTGCATCGCCAGTATTTCCAAGGGCAGCATGCCGGCGGGCCTTCTTTCCGGCGTGCTGGGGCTTTTCCTGGTAACCGTGGGGATGGACCCGGTATCGGGGAATATGCGCTTCACATTCGGGTACTTCAAACTTTCCGGCGGCTTTGAGCTGATCGCCGTCGTGGTCGGCGTATTCGCGCTGACGGAAGTCTTTGCCAGAGCCGCAGAATTTCTGAACAATAAAGCGCCGCAAGTCGCGTATTCCGGCATGCGCTTCGCGCCCTGGCATGAGTGGAAAATTCGTATCGGCCTGCTGCTTAAATCCAGTATCATCGGGTCTGTCGTCGGTATTTTGCCCGGTACGGGGGCGGCGACGGCGGCCTTTATCAGCTATGCCGAAGCCAAGCGCAGCTCTCCCCGTTCCGCCGGGATGGGGCAGGGCGAGCCTGACGGATTGGTAGCTTCGGAAGCGGCGAACAACGCCGTGACTGGCGGGGCACTGGTGCCGTCACTGGCTCTGGGGTTGCCGGGCGATGCCGTGACGGCAGTCATGCTCGCAACACTTGTTCTGCACGGCATCACGCCGGGCGTGCGCCTGATGATCGACAACCCCGTGGCTGTTTACAGCGCTTTTATCGCGCTGATCATCGCCAATATCCTGATGTTCTTTCAGGGTTTCGCGGTGGCCAAGTTTTTCGCGCGGTTTTTGCGTATTCCGGAGCCGCTGCTCATGGGCATGGTCGTCATTTTGTGCCTGCTCGGCACCTACGGCATCCGCAACAGCGCCTTTGACCTGGTTGTGACGCTGGTGTTCGGTATTTTCGGGTACATCCTGCGCGTGTTCGGCATGCCCGTCGCGCCGCTGGTTATCGGCATGGTGCTTGGAACACAACTGGAACTCAGCCTGCGGCAGGGGCTTTTGCTGTCCGACGGCAACTTCTGGGCCTTTTTTAACGGCCACCCCATTGCATTGGCGCTTTTCGCCATGACGGCGGTACTGCTTTGTCTGCCGCTGATCCGCTACGGTCTTGAAAGACGCCGGGCCGCATTGGGGCAGGCGGCTCCACCTGAGGTGGAAGAATAGTTTGGAGGCTGTTAAAACCGGGCGGCGTCGCATGACGCCGCCCCAGACTGATGACAAAGCCCGCAAAAGCCGGGCTTTGTAAAGGCACGCCCGCTCCGGCGCTTAACGGCGGGAGTGAATCCCGCCTACGCCTGCGCGGCGGCCTGTTGACAAAGAAGACTTTGTCAACAGGCTCGGGCGGCGTCGCATGACGCCGCCCGGTTTTGTTATGGATACCGATTCTGCGAGGCGCGTACTGCAATAGCATAATTGCGGCAATGATACCTGAAACGCGAACGGCATTTTATGGAGACAAAATAGCTATGTGACCGGAAGCGATCTTCCTTTGTGTTTCCTGCCGGGACAAGAGCAACAGGGCTGGACTCTCCCTATGTTTTTTTATAAGACAGTGTCCGGCGTTCGCAAGCGCGGCCATGCTGCATCCGGCATGGCTTTTTTTCATTGTCTTACCTTTTGTTGGAGTGATCATGCTCGCGCTTACCGGTCTGTGCATTATTATTGTCATGCTGGCGGCCATTCTGACCAAAAAGCTTTCCGCGCTTGCCGCCCTGATGCTTGTCCCCTGTGCCGGGGCGCTTCTTATGGGCTTTTCGCCCGCTGAAATCAGCCGTTTCATTATTGACGGGCTGCGTAATATTGTCCCTGCGGCCGGAATGTTCGTGTTCGCCATCCTTTTTTTCGGTGTCGTATCCGACGCGGGCATGCTGGACCCGATCATCAACTGGATCATCAGGAAAATGGGTAACTATCCCGCCCGGATTACCATGGGCACGGTACTCCTTACCCTGATCATCCATCTGGACGGCTCGGGCGCGGTCACCTTCATGCTGACGGTTCCCGCCATTCTGCCTATTTATGAACGGCTGGGGATGGACCGGCGCATTCTTGCCCTGACCATCGGCATGGCCGCCGGGGTGAACGTGCTGCCCTGGGTCGGGCCGGTCATACGCGCTTCCGCCGTTATGCAGGTTCCCGCCGCGACGCTTTTTTACCCGCTGATTCCTGTACAGATTGTCGGGCTGGGGGCGGTGTTCCTTATCGCCTATATGCTCGGTAAACGTGAAGAACGGCGGCTCGGTCTGGGCGCGTACGGTGCAAACGCTTCCGCTGCCGGTTCCCCGGCAGGCGGCGAGGCAGACCTCTACGCGATTCCCGAAGAAAAAATGGCACTGCGCCGCCCGCGCATGTTCTGGCCGAACATTATTCTTACCCTCTGCGTGATTATCACGCTGGTTGCCGGGTGGGTGGATGCCGTGGTTTCTTTCATGATCGGCACCGCGCTGGCGCTGATCATTAACTACCCTGACGTGGACATGCAGAAAAAACGCGTGGACGCCCACGCCAAACCGGCCCTGATGATGGCCAGTATCCTTATGGCCGCCGGGGTTTTTGTGGGCATCATGAAAGGGGCGGGCATGCTGACGGCCATGGCCCAGGCCGCCGTCAGCGCGGTACCCGAAGCCATGGGGCAGCATATTCCCTTTGCGCTGGGGATCATATCCATGCCGCTGTCCCTGTTTTTTGACCCGGATTCTTTCTACTTCGGCGTCATGCCGGTTATCGCGGAAGTATACGGCACTCTGGGCGGTGATCCGCTGGAAGTGGCCCGGGCCGCGTTGCTCGGGGCACTGACCACAGGATTCCCCATAACCCCGCTGACTCCGGCCCCCTTCCTGCTGGTGGCGCTTTGCCGCATTGATTTCGGCGAACACCAGAAGTACTGTTTCCCCTACCTATGGCTGTGCACGATCCTTATGACCGTCGCCGCCGCTGCTTTCGGCGTTATCCCCTGGTAGCGCCGTTCATCGACACCCCGCTTGATACCGTACTGTCCGGCCTTCGCCTGTTGCGCGAAGGCCGGACGTTTTTTTGAGGGAAGGGACACAGCGGGCGGTGCATTCGTTGTCGTTTTTTTTGCCGGATATTTTTTTATACTGACGGTATTTGCTGCTTCATGTTTTTCTCGTCCCTTCCGTATTATCCGTTCCGGCGTTTCGTGCCCGCAGAGCTATGCGCCGGACCATGCGTCGGACCATATAAACGACCATGAAGACGTTCTGACTGCTCTGGCCTCCTTCTTGCGTAATGTGCTATTCTTGTGTATAATTCGTGCAGTATTTAGGGGTTAGCACAATTAAATGTTTGCTTTATGTTTGATAACGAGTGGAGAGAGCCATGTTTACCGAAACGAACGACGCGGGCTATGAAGCCGCCATTGCCGGTACCGAGGGCGGTATTCTGATTTGCTACAAAAAGCTGTGCCCGCATTGCAAGAATATGGAAAAGGCGCTGGAGAAGTTTTCGACGTTTGAGCCGGGTGCGGCGCTTTTGCGTATGGATATTGAGGAAAACCCGGCGGCTGCCGCCGCGTTCGGTGCCGAGCGCGCCCCCACGCTGCTGGTTATCAAGGGCGGTAAGATCGCCGCGACCAAAGCGGGGCTTATGAACCCCAAAGAACTGAGAGCCTGGTATAACGCGGCGTAATTCCCGCCGCATGCCGGGACGTTGATTGTTCCCCAGCGTCCGTCAGCTGTGTTCGTTTGACGGACACGGCCTTGCCGCTTATTTCATGTCGAAACGTCATCGCACAGTCCAAATATTTCAGGGAGGTCCCATGGACCGGCACAGTTATGATTGCATTATTATCGGCGGCGGACCCGCCGGTCTTACTGCCGCCATTTACGCGGCCCGGGCCAATCTGGCTGTGATTGTCCTTGAAAGTTCCATTACCGGTGGTCTTGTCAATTCCACGTATATGGTGGAAAATTTTCCTTCCTACCCTGGTATTCACGGCATGGAGCTGATGGAGAAAATGCGCGAGCATGTGGACGCTCTGGGCGTTCCGGTGGAAGAACTCTGCGAAATTACCGCTCTGGACCTTTCCGGAGATATCAAGGCTGTTGCCACGGAAGACGCCGTGTATGCCGCGCCCGCCGTGATTCTCGCCACCGGCAGGACGCCCGTGGCGCTGGATGTGCCCACCGAGTGCGAAGAAATCCATTACTGCTCCGTCTGTGACGGCGCGGCCTACGCGGGCAAGAACGTGCTGGTGGTCGGCGGCGGGAACAGCGCCTTTGATGAAAGCCTCTACCTGCTTTCGCTCGGTGTGCGTCACATAACCCTTATCGAAGTCATGGACCGTTTTTTTGCCGCCGAGAGCACGCAGCAGGCCCTGCAATGTCATGAGAATGTCAGCTGCCTCACGACGACGGAAGTAAAGGATCTGACGCTCGAAAACGGCAAACTTGCCTCGGCCCTTCTGTGCAACGCCCAGACCGGGGAAGAGCAGTCCCTTCCAGTGGACGGCGTTTTTGTGTTTCTGGGCCAGAAGCCCAACAACGACCTTTTCGCCGCTTCCGTTACTCTGGATTCCCAGGGCTACATTCCTGCCGGGCCGGACATGTCGACAAATATTCCCGGCGTGTTCGCCGCCGGTGACATTGTCGC